>DCWG01000151.1 GCA_002327525.1 Gammaproteobacteria bacterium UBA2168
CATGTTTTTGGGGGAAAGGTCAACCGTTTCGATCTTGATCGTCTTGTAACTACTCATTCGGACGCATCAGGCAGTTCCCTGTCTGATCTCATCTCAACTCATCTCGCCTGCCAGTCCATCGACGTAGATGCGTTCGCCGGTGACGTAGCTGTTCAGGTCGGAGACTAGGTAGCGCACGACGTTGGCGACATCCTCAGGCTGACATACGTGCCCGAACGGCGAGTTGTCGTCGATGTCTCTCAGATTCTCTACACCGCGCGTGGCTCTTGCCAGCCGACGGCCCATTTCGGTCTCCACCAGCCCCGGGGCAACGATGTTCACGCGGATGTTGTTGCGCAGTTCCTCTTTCGCCACTCCGTTTGCGATTGCCTCGATACCCGCTTTGCCGACGTTGTATGGTGCTCCATTGCCCGCCCAGCGCCGCGTGCCCGCTGAGGAAATCATGATGATGTCACCCCTGGGGCGTTCGCGTAGGTGGGGTATGACCTCGTGCGTTGTGTAGAAACTGCCGAAACAGTGCGTACGCACCACGCGCTCGAATTCTGCCGGATCAGTATCGGCCACCGAGTTGCCGCGGCTGGCGATACCGGCATTGTTGACCAGGATGTCGATGTGACTAAAATCGGCAGCCACCGCAGCGACCATTTCCCTGACCGCTTCGTAGTCGTCCACCGACGCCTGGTACGCTTGCGCCCGCACGCCGAGATTACGTAGCGCTCCGACCGTCTCGGTGGCGCCTTCCTCGTCGCGGCGATAGTTCACGGCGATATCGGCGCCATCTTCTGCGAGCCCCAGCGCGATACCGCGCCCGATTCCACGATTGCCGCCGGTGATGATGGCGACCCTTCCTTTAAGTGACATTGGTTTTCCTGATAACTCGGTTGAAGTTGGTAGAGATTAACCGATCAAGTGCGGCGCGGGGAGGTTCATGAAGGCGTCGGCAGATCCTGCGTGGTAGTTTACGAAATGGATTTCATAGCCGACAATCAACCGAGCGGTGATTTAATCAGAGATTCTCAAGGGAAGGGAGCATGCCGAAAAAAATAGACTCGCCATCGATCGATGACCATATCCTGACGCTGAATCCCATCGTGGGTGTGAGTATCGAAGACCTGGCCCAATCAACCGCCGCGGTAGTGCAGGCGGCACTCACTCAACCTACCGTTGCCGCCAAGCACCTGCTGCAGTTCAATGCCGAGCTCATCAAGGTGATCTTCGGCAACTCGGACCTGCAGCCGTCGCCGCGTGACGCGCGTTTCGCCGATACTGCGTTTGAAGACAATGCGTTGTATGCCGGCCTGGCCAAGAGCTGGCTGGCGTGGCAAGCGGTGGTCAACGACTGGGTGGATGAAATCGGTTTCGAAGGCGAAGCCCTGGAGCGCGCACGCTTCGTTGCCTCCGTCGCGACTGATGCCATGGCACCTACAAACTTCCTTCTGGGCAATCCGTCGGCACTGAAAAAGGCATTCGAAACCCGCGGTGCGAGCCTGGTTGCCGGGCTTCGCAATCTGGTGGATGACCTGCAAAACAACGGTGGCATGCCGAGCCAGGTGGACAAATCCGCGTTCGATGTTGGAAATAACGTCGCCAACTCGCCCGGCTGCGTCATACACAGAGACGCCATCGTAGAGCTGATTCAGTACCAGGGTGCTACTGATACGAGGAACTCACGACCATTGCTGATTGTGCCACCGCAGATCAACAAGTACTACATCTACGACATGTCGCCGGGCAAGAGTATGGTGAAATATCTGGTCGAACAGGGTTTCCAGGTGTTCGTCGTATCGTGGCGCAACCCCACCGAAGAAAACAGAAACTGGGGGCTCGATGATTACGTGACGTCGTTGGAGAGCGCCATCGGTGTCACTCTCGATGTCAGCGGAGCAGATGCGGTGAACGTGATCGGTGCCTGTGCAGGCGGCATCACTCTGGCAGTGGCGCTTGGGTACCTGGCCGGCAAGGGTGATTTGGGCAAGATCGCCTCCCTCACACTCATGGTGAACGTATTGCAGCCCGCTGCGGACGACTCGGTCATAGGGCTCTTTGCAAACGAGGAAACCATCGAGGCGGCGCGCAAACGTTCTGCAAAGGCTGGTGTGCTAGATGGCAACGATACCGCCCGGGTATTCAACTGGATGCGTCCCAACGACCTCATCTGGAATTATGTCGTCTCGAATTACCTGCACGGTGAGTCGCCGCCGGCGTTCGACATCCTGTATTGGAACAACGATACGACCCGCCTGCCCGCCCGGCTACATAGCGATTTTCTCGATGTCTTCAAGGACAATCTGCTGTCAGAACAAGGTGCACTCGAGATCAAAGGGGTACCCATCGATCTGGCGAAGGTGAACGTGCCCGCATTCATAACAGGTGGGACCACGGATCATATTACGCCCTGGCAGGCGTGCTACCGATCCACCCAGATTCTCGGTGGTGAGATTACCTATGTCCTGTCCACGGCAGGACACATCCAGAGTCTAATCAATCCGCCAACCTCGTCGAAACGCAAGTTCTATACGAACGACGCCACGCCACCCGCGGCGGAGGACTGGCTGGCTGATGCCAGGGAACACGCGGGATCGTGGTGGCCATTCTGGACCGAGTGGCTGAACGCGCTGTCCAACGAGCAGATACCCGTCGCGGCCCAATGTGGCAACGAGCGTCATACGGAACTGTGTGCTGCACCGGGCACCTATGTGCTGGAGTAGAATCAATCACCCGGACGCTTAGAGAGCAGTATCTCGATGTCGCCGGCCATCGGCTGCGCATCGTTGCTGGGTTGACAGGTGACGGCCCGCCGCTGCTTATATTCAATGGTATAGGCGCATCGGCCGGCTTGTTACGTCCCCTGATGCTGCGCCTGAATGTAACGTGCATCACGTTCGATCTGCCGGGCGTGGGAGCGTCGAGGCCGAGCCTCGTGCCCAGACGCATGCGTCATCTGGCGCGGCTTGCCGCGCAAGTGCTGGATACGTTGGGGATCAGGGAATGTCACGTGATGGGTGTTTCCTGGGGCGGTGGGCTTGCGCAGCAATTCGCCAGGCAGTATCCGCGGCGCACGCAGCGACTCATACTGGCTGCCACGTCCACCGGCCAAGTGATGGTGCCACCCAGGCCATCGGTAATTCTGCGCATGGCGACCCCACTCAGGTATCTGAGCGCCGGGCACTTTGTGAACATCGCGGGTGAGATCTATGGCGGAGACTTTCGGCATGATGCGGCGCGCGTCAAAGAGCACGCCAGGCACATGACGCCCCCCTCGATCACTGGCTATCTGGGTCAGCTGTACACGCTCACGGGCTGGACCAGCCTCTTCTGGCTGCACGAGATCAAGGCCCCGGCACTCGTCATGGCGGGGACGGACGACCCGATCATCCCAATGGCCAACGCCCGAATTCTCGCCCAACGTCTGCCCAACGGACGTTTGAATACGTACGATTGCGGCCATCTATTCATCCTGACGCGGCTCGATCAGGTTGCGCGCGACATAGATGCGTTCCTGGATACGCGCACGGTGTAGCGATAGACGGCGTCCCATATCCGAATGGCGCGAGATCCTGGCAGTCGCGCCTGGTCTACAGCAGATTGGGATTGATCAACTGAGCGCCACCTTTGAGTGCTAGCATTTCGTTGCATCCGTCGGCGATCAGAAACGACCTGGCATCACGCACCAGCTTTTCCATCGGATATTCCTTGGTCAATCCGTTGGCGCCGAAAATCTGCAGTGCGTCACTCGCCACCTCGAAGGCGGTTTGTGTGGCCGTCACCTTGGCGGCGGTTGATCCGTGCAATGCGGGTACCGGTGCGGTTGCATTGAACTCACCGGCCCTACGTACCAGCGCTCTGGCCGCTTCGACTTTCCTGAACATGTGGAACAGGCGGTACTGCACATTCTGGTGCTTGATGATCTTCTGGCCGCCGGCCACACGTTCATGTGCATATGCTAGAGCGTGTTCGTAGGCTGCGCGGGCAATACCCACGGCCATGTTGCCCACGCTGACGTTTGCATCCGTCAGGGTCTTGTGCACCAGATCGTTGTAGGTGTCGGGGCGTGCCAACAGGTTCGTGATCGGTACCTGTACTCCGTCAAAGAACAATTCTCCCTGGTTCATTGCGCGTGCTCCGAATTTCTCCAGTGGCTTGCCGCGGCTCACGCCCGGCAGGTCCAGCGGTACCAATACGCAGATTCCGGGCTGGGTTTGCTCGTCTGCCTCTGCGTGACAGTACAGCACGCACAGTTCTGCGGTCATCGCACCGGAAACCCAGGCCGACTTCTGACCGTTGATGACCACATAGTCGCCTTCGATGCGAGCGACACAGTTGGGTGTTCCGGATTCGCCATTTGCGGTGGCCATATCGGCCTGCGGGTCGAGCATGTCGGTGCCGTGATCCGGTTCGGTTATCCCCCAGCATCCCCTGTACTGCTCGCAGTACTCGACCAGGTCTTCCCTGCCGGCCAGGGTGCTGAACGCGGGAGGAAACCAGTCAACCAGAATCATGCCGGCCAGGCCCACATCGCCCCAGGCCAGCTCCTCGCCTGCGATCAATGACAGCCGGGTTGACGCAGCGGGCTCCAACTCCGCCATCGCCGAAACCTTCAATCCCAGCTCCTTGGCTTGCGCCAGCACTTCCCACAGGATTGAACCGTCTGCTATGGCGTCTTCGGCGCTCATTGCATCCATTTCCGTTCCGGCCGGACGCAGTACGTCTCGTGCGAAGCGGTGGGTGGCGTCCTGCACTGTTTGCTCCATCTCGGTCAGCGGACCTTCCAGTCCACTGACGGGCAGCTCGATGTAATTAGTCATGTGAGTTCTTCCCTAGTGTTGATCGCTGATACTCCCCTGGTGCGGTAGTCTACCGCAGCGACATTGCGTACGTGACGATCACGGCGAAATGACCGCAAGGGATACCGCGGGGACCGCCGGTAGGCACGGGATGATGGGGTTCACCTCACCAGCAGGTGTTCTCACTGACCACAGACGCTAAGGTATGGGAATGAGTACAGGTGTCGCCATCGTCGGTTGTGGGCGAACGCCGTATAGCAGGACAAAGCACGGCGAGGTTGCATTGAACGTCGATCAATACATCGCCTAGGCCGCGGACCTTGCTCTGCAGCAGGCGGGCATGAATAAGAACGACTTCGATGGCCAGGGGTTGGGCGTCTCCCACGCCGAAGCCGCACATACGGTCAACTGGTCTGCCGCAACTGCGGAGAATCTCGGCATCAGCCCGCAAGCCGTCATACGGGCGGATCAGGGCGGAGCATCGGCGACGGCGATGCTGATTAGAGCCTGCGCATTGATCAAAGCGGGCATTATCGACCGGGCGCTGGTGGTGGGTGCCGATACACCGCTGAGCATTCCGTCGGTCGCCCCGGGTCTGCCACTGCCCCCGGAAAGGACGCGCGGTGTCTATTGGGACTTTCAGGGGCCGTTTGGATTGATGGGCGCGAGCGCGCAGTTCGCGCTGGTGTTGCAGCGGCACATGTATCAATACCCGGTTTCCCCGGAGCAACTCGGCAAGGTGGCGGTGACTAATCGATTTCACGCATCCCTGCACGCGGGCGCGATCTATCGCAAACCCTTCACCCTGGATGACTATCTCAGCTCCCGGATGCTCTCGGATCCCATCCGCTTGTTCGACTGCGTGGGCCTGCGCGATCGACCAGGCAGAAGCGACAGTATCACCCGGCAAGATCTACGGTTCTGAGTAGTCATTTCCCTGCGACCCTCAACGGCAATTCAACGGCATGAATCTCCTGTTTTGTGACGTCGATCGGAATCGAGCGCGCCCGTACAGTAACAGATACGATCGGATGTAGCGCCGGACAATGGACCCTCGAAGGCGGGCCGCTGAACGCACCCAGATTGTGTCAGAGAGTGGAGGTGTCCGTGTTCATACCCATCAGCACGCGGCCCACGAGTTCATACGTGGGCGGCCCAACCATGATGTGTGCAGTTGCGACGTGAGCATCCCGGAAGATGCGTGACAATGGACTGCGATTGTAGACTGGTGTACCGCCCGCGGCGTTGTACATCAGATCCACCGCGCGTGTTGCCTGCCTTGAGGCATTGGTGGTTGCGAGTCTGAGGATGGCGCGGTGCTGATCTGTCATCGGGGTGCCGTCACGGGCGGGCACCCAGGCGTCCGCCACCGCTTCGCGCATGAGGGCCTTGGCGGATCGAATCGCCGCTTCGGCTTCCGCCACCGCGGATTGCACGTAGGTGCGATTGCCGAGGATCGTGGAGCTGGCCACCGGAATTTTGCCAGCCGCCAGCTCGATCAGCTCGACGACGGCCCGGCGGGCAACCCCGAGCGAGATGGACGCAACGCCCATTCCCAGAACGCCGAGCAGCGGGAACTGATACAGGCCCGGCAAGCGCGGCTGATCCACGCCAAATCGAACCCAGCGCCCCTCGGGTACGAACGCATCCTCCACCGAGAAGTCATTGGAACCGGAGCCGGACATGCCGTGAACGTCCCATGTCTGGAGGATCCGAATCTGATCTTTCTCGAAGAAGGGCAGCAGGTGATGGAGGCGGCCTTCGGCGTCTTTGACGGGTTGATCGTTTTCATCCACCAGCAGACTGCCACCCAGCACCCAGTCGGCATGGCTGGTGCCACTGCCCCACTGCCAGCGTCCCGACACCAGGATGCCGCCGTCGACCATCCGCGCGCGGCCAGTGGGGGCGGTTACACCGCAGGTGATGACGCCCTCCTGAGAGTAGATTCTGTGCGCCCACTCTTCGTTCAGATACGCCGACATGAGCGCCGTTGTCGCGCATACCATGGTCACCCACGCGGTCGAACCATCTCCCTGCGCGATGGCATCTATAACGTCGAGTGAATCCATCGGATGTACCTCGTCGCCGCCCAGAGCGGCTGGAATGCAGAGTTTGAATATCCCCGCCTTCTTCATCTGTTCGATCAGCTCAGTCGATACATCACCGTTCTTTTCGGCTTCGTCGGCCTGTTCATCTGCTATTTGCGAGATGGTTCTCACTCGCTCCATAACATCTTCCTGCATCCTGAAATCTCCGATTGCCGAGCTTTGTTGCGGATCAAGATGTACTTCATGGACCATTTTCATCCCTCGGGATTTGCTCCAGATCAATACTGTTCGCATATTTGCGAGCCGCATCGGTCGACCGTTGCTGCCGGAATTGAGGTGGCCTCAGAGGTGTTTGAGTGGCAGTCTTGAACGTTTGCACAAACGAGGACACGCTGGAGCCGATATGACCCAACCGTCAGCCAGTTTTCCGAAAATCGAAGCATCCGCTCTCGCCTCGTTGCGTAAGCGGATTGGTGTGAAGATAGAGGACACGCTGGAACCCTGGTGTCACGAGGCCACGCGCGACAACATCCGACACTACGCCCATGGCGTGGGCGACGACAATCCGCTGTGGTGCGATCCGGAATATGCAGCGCAGAGCCGTTTCGGCACGCTGGTCGCGCCGCCTTCGTTCCTGTTTACGTGTGACCGCATCATTTCAGGATACGTCGGTGGCCTGCCGGGCATCCATGCCATGTGGGCAGGCGCGGACTGGACCTGGCACAAGCCAGTGCTGCGTAACGACGAGATCACCACCGAGGCTTGGTTGAAAGACCTGGTGGAACATCAGACCGGCTTCGCCGGTCGATCCATACAGCAGATCTACCACGTGATCTTTTTCAATCAGGACGGGGATATGCTTGCCGAGGCGGACAGCTGGTGTTTCCGCACCGAGCGCGATACCGCTCGCGAGGAAGGCCAAAAATACGATCATCTGAAAAGCCGCAACGAGCAGCGTTATACCAGCGGCCAGATTGGTGAGATCTATCGTCAGTACGAAGACGAGAGACCTCGGGGCGCATCACCGCGGTACTGGGAAGACGTGAATGTGGGCGATGAACTACCCACGATGGTGAAAGGTCCCATGACAGTGACTGGATTCATCGCCTATGCGCAGGGGTGGGGTGGTCTGTACATACGGGCGAACAGGCTCGCCTGGCGGCAAATTCACAAGCATGCCGGACTTGGGATAGAAAACCGCTATGGCGTGCCCGATGTACCGGAACGCGTTCACTGGGAGCAAGAATTCGCTGCGACTGTGGGTGCGCCAGGTATCTACGACTATGGTCCCGAACGTTGTTCGTGGCTCATCCATCACCTGACGGATTGGATGGGGGACGATGGTTTTCTGCGTCACGCAAGTTGCAAGATTCGCCGCCATAATCCGGTGGGTGACACGCTCTTTCTCAATGGCCGCATCGTTGGGAAATCGATTGAAGATGGGCACCGGGTGGTGGAGATCGAACATGAAGCGCGCAACCAGGACAACGAGCTGTCGGTGCTCGGGAGTGGTGTCATCCGGTTGCCCAGCCGCGAAAGCGCCTGATGCAGGTGCCTGGAGTCAGAGGAGGAAACATGGCTCAGAGCAAAGCGTTAGACCCCCTGCTCTGAACCCACGACTCAGCTGTTGATTGCCTTGCGGACCACGGGCATTACCGCGTCGCTCAGCAGCTCCATGGATCGCAGCACTTTTGGGGTTTCCAGACCTCCGAGCCGGGTCCAGACGAGTAGCTCGTTGAATCCGTAGGACTGTGTGAGTTCGATGAGGCGCTCTGCGCAATGCTCCGAGTCGCCGCACACCATGGACGTTCCGGTCAGCAGTGTTTCGAATTTGAGGTTCGAGGCGAGTTGTTGGGTCTTGCTGTACATTTCGTAGCCCTTCACGACCTGACCCTTGTCGGCGACATACTTGGCAATAGTGTTGTAGTACCACTCCACCGGGTCTTTGAACTCCTTGTGCGCCCGATCGGTGGAATCCGCCACATACACCATCAACAGACAGGCGATGCGCCCGTCGTTGGGGTCAAGGCCCGCTTCTTGGCGGCCGATGCGATACTCCGATATGCCTCGTTGTGCCTGTTCGGGCGTGGCACCGAAGGCAGCGGACATCATCAGGTGCATTCCGGAACGGCCCGCTAGGCGAAACGATTCTGGTGAGAGCACGGCGGAGTACATGGGCGGGGTCGGTTTTTGATATGGATGGGGGCGAACCTCGAGATCCTCGATCTGATAGTGCTCACCCTGGAAGTTGACCCGGTCCTGTGTCCAGGACTGGCGAATGATCTCCACGCCTTCGTTGAAAATCTCACGTGATCTGGTCTGGTCGACGCCGTAGCCGCGGTACTCGATGGGCTGGTAACCGCGACCGAGTCCCAGGTTGATGCGCCCGTCGCTAAGCTGATCGAGAAAGGCAAAATCCTCCGCCACTCTCACGGGATGATGAAAGGGGAGCACCACCACGCCGGTTCCGAGCCGCAACTTGCTCGTCTGCGTCGCCAGCGCCGCGAGGCTCAGCTGTGGCGAGGCGCAGAATCCGTACTCGGAGAAATGGTGTTCCGCCGGCCACGTGGAATCGAAACCCAGGGTTTCTGCGGCCAGCATCAGCTCCATCTGTTCCTTGATGATCTCCCGTTCCGTCTTGTTCACAGGGTTTTCGAACAAGTGCAGCATTCCGAATTCCATGGTTCTTTCCTCGCGTTTTTCAGTCGGACGAATTCAATCGGTCGAAATACGGAAACAGTTTCGAACGCCACAAAGATGATGGATGGGTGGCTGATCTGAAACTACGCACATCTGCGTAGAGACCTGTGCGGAATCCGAATCTAGGCTGGCAATCGCGTAAGCGTGGGTCGCGAGCTTCAGTGCTCAACCCTCCGGACGGGTGAGCTGTGCTGTGATCCTGTCCGCCACACGGAAGGCGTTCGCATAAATGGTGCTGGTAGGCGTCACGCTGCCTCCCGTGGGCATGAAACTGCCATCCGTGACGAAGAGGTTGTCCGTGCCGCGGACGCGGCAGTCGGCGTCCAGCGCCGATGTCCGCGCGTCCCGCCCGAAGCGCAGTCCGCCTGCTATCAGGTTGGTCGTTGGAATGGTGGAGGCGTTTCCAAAGGACTTCTGAGCGCCCATCTGTTTCATCACCTCAACGCCCCTGTCGACGAGGTAGCGGGCGATCTTCAGATCATGGGAGTGGTATCCGACTCTGACACGGGCAACCGGCAACCCCCATTTATCTCGCTTCGAACCGTCGAGAGTGACGTGGCAGTCATCGGTCGGCAACCAGTCGCAGAACGCCTCGAATTTGAAATCCCGGGTTTCGGTGAAGTGTGATACCAGTTTTCGCTTGAAGGCGCTGCCCCAGACGAGGTTGCGTTCCTCGTCCCACTTCAGACTATTCGCATCTACGGTAGGAGAGGGGGGGTCGAAGACGAAGTCGAGGGTTCCTCCTTTGACGCGCCTGCCAAACACGGCTTCATCGTCTATGACATACCAATCCTGCAATGCACGGTTGAAAAAGGGTCCTCGCTCGCTAAGTTGCATGGCTTCACGGGGTGCGAATCGGGTCAGATCAAAGATGCCGTGCCCGGTGCCTCCGGCACAGCAATGCAGGTGCTTGCCGATTTGCTGATGGAGATTGCCGATGCCGTCAGGATGTTTCCCTCCGGCAGAGGCGAGTAGTAGCCGACTCGATTCAATCGAGTAGCAGGCAACCACGACGACTCTGGCCCTGACCCGGACACTGCCTTGCTGACGGTCATAGTAGTCGACAGACTCGGCGTTACCGCGTCGATCGGTATTGATTCGATACGCCATGGCATGTGTGAGCACATCGCAGTTACCGCCGACCACCGCGCGGTCGATCAACGCCGCCCGCGCACTGCCCTTGGCACCGGTGTGACAGCCATAGCTGCCGCAGTAGCCGGAATACTCACACGCGCCCCGCCCATTGAAGGGCTGCGTCAAAATCGAGCGTGCCATTGGGAACGGATGCAGACCCAGCTCTTTGGCTGCCTTGTCAAACCGACGGGCGACGGTGTGTTCGGTCGCAGCGGGAAACGGGTAGTCCGGCGTCGAACGGGGTTCGAGGTTGGGGTGCGCTACCACGGTTCCGGAAACGCCCACCACCTGCTCGACCAGGGTGTAGTAGGGTTCCAGCTCGTCGTAGTCGATGGGCCAGTCGGTGACATTCGCTCCTTCAATCGGTCCGAATTCTGACAGCAGGCGAAAGTCTGTTGGTTTGAGCCGGTGGAAGTAACCACTCATGAAATTACTGGCGCCACCCACGACGTTTCCGCCCCAGAACCGGCCTGTCTGCGACATCGACCAGCTTCCATCCCGCTCGGGCTCCTCGATGACATGAGGTTCGCTGTCCACCTTTGAGCGAAATCGTTTCCTGCGAAAGAGCATCTCATCCTTTTTGAAGTCCTGCTCGTCGAACCACCCGCCTTTCTCGAGCACGGCAACCTTATACCCGGCATTGGCCAGATCAAATGCTACCGGTGCACCGCCCGCTCCGCTGCCGACGACACACACATCGTATTCCGCTGCTTGAATTGTTTGTCTCGTCACGGTTGCGCTGTGCCCCCCCTGGGTCTACTCGAATTCCCGGTGTGTCTTTCCTGCAAGAGGCCTTGGAAACCCCGGCCTGTGCTCCAACCAGAGCCATCCGACCATGTCGGGATTCCCGCCGTAGACGGGATCCAGCATGAGGGCTTCGGTCAGGTAGTACATGAGCAGTGACAACCAGTTTCTACCGAATTTCAAGCGTGCAATCTGCTCCATCACCGCCTGCTGCGCATCACGTTCCAGATCGACGAAGGCTAGTACGTGCTGTTTTTGCGCCTGTTCGTCCAGCCACTTGCATCCCCTTAGCAGGAAATCGGGATCGTCGTCCTTCGCGTTGACGGGATCGTCCATGGCCAGCTCAAGGTATGCGAGTGCATTCAGGTCACGAGCACATGGGCCGTTACCGTCATCCGGAAACAAATGCGACTGCACTGCTTCCAGCAGGCTGCTTTGTGCCTGTGGAAATTGGAATCTGGTCATGGGCCGATGTGTGAACACACCGTCCTCGAACCAGTCTCCTGCGTGTGGTTTGTCAGGGCTGTCCATCTGCTGGCACCAGGTTACGAGATAATTAGTGGAGGATAATGAAAACCAACCCTCTCTACGACGAACGCATGATAAGACCATCGTTCTGGCCGGTGAGTTCCACGGTGCGAGCGGTGATTGATGTAGCTGGAGTATCGATACGGGTCGTGTGTGTGCGATGAAGTGTCACAGAATGTTGACAACGTGCTATCCAGCGGGGAAATTCCTGAGCTTTGATCTAGATCAAAGCGCCGTCTCGGATGGGTATAGGTTCGGGTTTTCTCTGCTCACAACGCCGAGGAGAGTTATCCAATGTGGATTCAATGACGTTACTACGCTCATAGTTGAGTCAAACAGGAGATTCAACTACACCGTTATAAAGGTGATGCACTGGGTGTCCGGTCTCCTCATCGGATTCAATTTGTTGTCCGCCTGGAAGATCGGAGACTTTCCACTGGAGCAAAAACAGATAATCGTCATGATTCACTCGGGCTGGGCGTGGGCAATCAATACTAGCCAAGAGAGGGCGCATCAAACAAAAGACCATCGAGAAACGTCGCTTGTTGTATCAGCGATGCGCCGCGTAACATGAAAATGACGATCAAAACACTCGCTTAACCTGAAGTCGGATCTGTCTCATTTGTTTGAAGACGGACACGGGCTGAGTCTGCGGCGGAAACGACCCGTTCGCCGAACTCTGCCAGGCGGTTCATCCCATCGGGGCCGGCGAAGAAGAACGCTGGCACCATGATCCGATCGACGCCGAGCGCCGCCATCTGCTCCACACCCGCAGCCGGGTCCATCATCTGGACGTCGAACATGGCGTTGATAGCGAGGCTGGCGGGATCCCTTCCGGCGTCCTCTGCCGCCTGCCGTACGCGTTCGAGCAGCGTGCGCAGGCGTTCGAAATTGCCCTCTCCGGGAAAATAGCCGTCGGCGTGACGCACGGCGCGCCCAATGGCGGCATCGGTGTCGCCGCCCACGATTATGGGTATCGAGCCGTTCACCGGCCGCGGGCTGCAGGTGACGGGCTCGAAGTCGACGAACTCGCCGTGATACTCGGCGTGAGGCGCGGCCCACAGCGCGCGCATCGCGGCGATGTACTCGTCGTTTCGCGCGCCGCGCCGTTCCCAGGGGATGCCGAGCGCTTCGAACTCCTCGCGGAGCCAGCCAACCCCGAGACCCAGCTCGACCCGGCCGCCGCTCAGACGATCCAGAGTCGCCAGCTCCTTGGCCAGCACCAGCGGATTGCGCTGCGGTACGATGAGGATGCAGGTGCCGAGCCGCAGCGTGGGTGCTGCGGCGGCGACGTATGCGAGCCAGATCAGCGGATCCGGGATCGGTGTATCCGGCTCGGCCGGTATCTTGCCATCCTCCGTGTAAGGATAGCGTGAGTGGATGGCGTCTGGGAGAATGACGTGCTCACCGCCCCAGACGGATTCGAATCCCACCGCCTCTGCCCGGCGGCAGATCTCGAGTGCCGACTCGCCGTCGATGCCGACGCTGCTGCCGAATGCCAGTCCTACTTTCATCAGTTGCCCCTTGTCTTCAGTGTTTGTCGAGCCCGCGCTCCGCGCGAAGCTTGTTCATGCGCACCTGGCCGCTCTTGAGCTGTTCGCCGAGCTCTTCCTCGGTGATCGTGCCGGCCATGTGGCGGCCGGCCGTCACGGGTCGCCCACATGGGCACGGCTTGCTGTGCGTGCGCCATCAACGTGTCCACCTCGTCGTTGGTTGACGGATAGAACGAGACGATCTCGTGATCGAGTGTCTGTGCCACGGTTTGCCCCAGGGTCTGTGTTGATCGGTCGCGTGCGCGAACGCAGAGCTTATCCTTGCGCGGCCAAAACAGTCAACGCTAATGGTTATGGGGGCTCGCCGAGCTACCGGACAGCGTTCCGCTCATCACCCGGAAGCGGGCCTACACCTCGGCCGTCTGGTACACGCCGGCGTCGGGGTGTACCGGGGGTGTTCGCCACGTCCTAGCCGGTCCCGCTTCGTCTGAACAGCATCTTCAGCCAGGTCGAGAGCTTGATGAACGGGACGAGCAGCGGGAGCACCTTGAGCAGCTTCTCGATCTCCCAGTCGACCAGCGCGGCATCCAGGCGGGAGTAGAATGCGTGAAATAGCGCCTTGGCGCGGTCTGAGGATCGATCCACGTTGTCGATAGTCATCGAGAACATGAGGTAGATGACGACCAGGTTAATTTTGTAGTTGTTGATGAACGCCCGGTAGCTGTAGCCGGTCACGCCGTGCTCCGTCAACTTGTCGTGGTACAGCTTGAGTAGATCCTGTTCGGTCTCCCTGCGGTCTTCGATGGTGATGCTCTGGGTCATCCAGCGTGCGATGTCGTTCACGGGATCGCCCTTGCCGGCGAGCTGCCAGTCCAGAACGCAGAACTCGCCGCCGTCCGGTGTGGGCTGGATGATGTTATCGGAGCGCAGATCGCCGTGTGTCAGCGAAAAGGGAAAGGGCGGTGCCGGCTCCAGCTTGAAGAGGGCGGGCAGCAGGTGGATCAGACGCTTCATCTCCGGATAGGAGTCGAATCTGCCGGTCGTTTCCACGTCGGCGATACTCTCGCGCATGCGCGTGAGCCCTTCGTCCATCGACATTTCGTTGATGATCCATTTGGCCCAGTCGTAGGTGTCCAGTTTGTCGTCGTTCCACCATTTGGCGTGCAGCCGGGCGATGTTCTCAATCACCTCGCGGGAAGTCTCCCGGTCGGTGCCCCGCACCTGATCGCTCGGCACGCCGGGCGCCATGTCCTCCAGCAACATGACAAAATACTGGGTCTCTTCGTCGAGGCTTGCAAAGTAGCAGGCGGGGACTCTGACTCCGGCATCGGCGCCGATGTCCCGGTAGAAGCCAATCTCTCTCCTGTACAGATTCTGGTCCCGCGCCATCTGCCGCGTATCCGGTCGTGCGGCCGCGAATTTGGCGATGAGCCGCTGCGGTGCGTTGGGTGCGGGCCCCGCGTATTGCAGAGTCACTCTCACCAGCTGCCCCATGAACCCCTCACCCTGTCCGATGACCTCCGGTGTGAATCCGCTGATCGTGGCACCGTCGAGGTAGGGCGACATGACGGCTTGCAGCCAGGCGGCCGTCAGATCTTCGCTGCGCTTTGGCAGGGTGGGCGGAGGTGTGGTTGCCCAGTCCGGGCGTAACGGATCGGCCCTCGGGTCTTCCGGGAGGTGTTCGTGGAAATTCAGCGTGGTGATCTCCGGTCGGTCGTCGTCCCCCTGAAAGGCGATTTCGGTGACGGCGGAGTTGTGCATGAGGTATTGGTACCCGAAAGCCGGCGTGGTATCCATCAGCCGGGCGAGCAGGTGGGCGATGGCGGTGCCGTGGCTCACGAAAATGATGTTCTCGCCGGGATGCTGGGCCCTGATCTCTTCCAGCGCGCTGGCCATGCGGTCGGCGAGCTGGTTGGGAGACTCGCCATTGTGCCCGTTGAAGTCGTCGTCTCTGATGGAAAGATCGGCGAAACGAACATCAGCCAGGTTCTGGTAGGTGATGCCCTCCCAGTCGCCGAGAAATCCCTCCACGAGATCGTCGTGGGTGTCTAGCGGTAGTCCGAGCGACTCCGCGATGTACTCGCCTGTGTGGTGCGCCCGGGACAGCGGGCTGGTATAGACGCGATGGTACTTCGTGTCCCAGCCGCGCAGCATGGCAGCCGTGACCTGTGCCTGACGTCTGCCCCGGTCGTTCAGGGGAGACTCGGACTGGCCGTGGGCGATCTGCTCCATGTTGCCCACGGTCTCGCCATGCCTTACGAAGAGGAAGTGCTGTTTCTCTGACATCCTGGTCTGGTGGTTCCCGATCAGAGGAGGAATATGCCACAGATCGAATTCGGAGTGGTGACAGCTCAGTTCAATCACCGGAAAACATTTCAGCATACGCGCAGACCGGCTATTCTCGCGGCACTCTCGCAATGGGATCGACATGAAACTGATCAAGGCAGTGGCCATCACCTTCGCCGTGCTGTTCGTCCTCGCGGTGGGGCTGTATTTTTCGGGGTATGGCGGACAGTTGGCGATGTGGGCCTTCCTCACCTACAACGCTCCGTCCGGCGATTTCGACCCGGCCGATGCGGTGGTGCCGCCCGACTACGCGGATCGTGCCAACTGGGCTGCGCTGCCGGACGAGGACGATCCTGCGGATCTCGTGCCCGAAGGTGTGGCACCCGGCCTGGGGCCACGGGAAGTGGACGCCTTCTTCATCCACCCCACCGGTTATCTGCGATCAGGGGGTTGGACGTCGCCGATGGACCCGGAAACCGGCACGGAGGAGAACACGCGCTGGATGATGGCCAACCAGGCGAGCGCCTTCAACGGTTGCTGCAACGTCTACGCGCCGCGCTATCGTGAAGCCACCATCTTCTCCTACTTCGGCGACGATGGGCGCCGCTCGCAGGTGCTCGGCTTCGCCTACCAGGACGTGAAACGGGCATTCGAGCACTTTCTCGGCAACCATAGTGATGGCCGGCCGTTCGTCATCGCCAGTCACAGCCAGGGTACGCATCATGCGCTCCGTCTGCTCGCCGAGGTCATAGATCCCGGTGAGCTGTACGAGCGGATGGTGGCCGCGTACCTGATCGGAGGAGTGATCATGCCGGTGTCGCCATCGTGGTTTGCGTCGATGTCGCGGGTAAGGCCCTGCCAGGCGGCGGACGATCTGCACTGTGTCGTGCACTGGGACACCATGCCGCAAGGCACGGAGCCCATGGAGCGCGCCGAACCGAGCCTCTGCACCAATCCGCTCACCTGGCGGGTCGATGAGGAACTGGCAGCAGCTGAGCTGAACGAGGGCGCCGTGGTGCCGGAAGGGCAGTACAACGTGGCCTTCGGCCGGGGTGAAGATGCGCCGACCGGGCAGCTTTTCGAGCGGCTGACGACACCCGTGCCGGGCCAGACGTGGGCTCGGTGCCGGGACGGCTCGTTGTTTGCGCGCAATCAAGCAGGCACGGGTTTCGCGGCCATGGGCTCGGATCAGATGGGCACCTACCACGGCCTCGACTACGCGCTGTTCTATATGAACATCCGCAACAACGCCTTGCTCCGGACGGCTCGTTACCTGGATTCCCGCTAGCCCGGATATTGCACGAGGACGCCCGTTCTCGGCGGTATCCTTGTACAGGAAACCGACGGCGCTGCTGCCGCTGTGTGCTTCGCGCAGGGGGTTCAGCGACACTGGGGTGCGCTTCCCCGTGCCACCCCCCTCAATTATGCGTGAAACATGATGGAAGGTACTAAATGGCGCAAATGTACCTGTCCCCTTTGTTCTAAAGGCACTAAATGGCGTAAATGTACCTGTCCCCTTGGTTCTTAAAGGTACTAAATGGCGTAAATGTACCTGTCCCCTTGGTTCTAAAGGCACTAGATGGCGCAAATGTACCTTTCCCTTTTGTTCTTAAAGGCACTAAATGGCGTTAATGTACCTGTCCCCTTTATTCGATGGCGTCGGATCCGGCCTCGACGACAGGCATGTGACCGAGTGATCCCATTGTTGTCAACCACCTTGTCTTTGTGGTAGTTCGACGGTCAGTTTACCCACGCTGGTTTCCTCATCACGGTGCGTCACAGTCTGGATCTTCAAGTCAACGAGGCCCCTGTCGTCTTCCAGCCTCTTGTCCACCACCTCGCCGTGCAGGCGGATGAGATCACCCTGCCAGTGAAAACCTCGGAAGTCGATCTTCATGGCGCGGAAGCGTCCGTGGTCACCCATCCAGTT
>DCWG01000041.1:0-139 GCA_002327525.1 Gammaproteobacteria bacterium UBA2168
CATCCCAAACGAGCCTGCTGATCGTCGGGAGTCCCATCTAGCGTTGTCCGACGTTCCAATCGGTCTCACCGGAGCCTTGGCGGGGCTAGCAGATACTGGGAGTGTGGTGGTAAGCTGCGGGAATGGCCGTGGACGATTG
>DCWG01000041.1:473-3551 GCA_002327525.1 Gammaproteobacteria bacterium UBA2168
CATCACTGTTGCCGCCGATCCATATCGCCTTACTTGAAACGCGCTTGCTTTTCCCAACCATCGCACATTTTGTTCAGGCTCACCCGGATGCGGCTAGACGGACCAGTAATCTGGTGTTTATCACTGGCCCCAGCCGCTCCGCCGACATTGAGCAAACGATGACACTGGGAGTGCACGGTCCGAAAGAGTTGCACGTGATATTGATAACCGCAGACCACGAATAAATGGGTGCGTGAAAATGAACGCGCCTCGGTAGCTGTCGACGAAGACCGAAGCTACCGTATCCATTGATGCGATGACCCACGTCCCATGAAGAGAGACACCATGTCTGCAAGCAACAAGCACCGTATTGAGTTCACTTATCTGTCTCAGGAACACTTGCTTGAGTCCGGCTGCCTCGACTTCGCCCTCGCCATCGAGGCAGCCGAGAAGGGCATGCTGGCGCACTTGAACGGCGAGGTGATGTTCCCGGACAAGATCATCCAGATCTTCAGCCAGGAGACACAGGAGCGCATCAACTGCCTGCCTGCCACGTTGCTTGCGGAGAAGGTGTGTGGGATGAAGTGGGTATCTGTCTTCCCGCCCAACGTGGAGCGGTACGGGCTGCAGAACCTCAGCGCCGTGTTCATCCTCTCCGAGATCGACAAGGGATTCCCCATCGCGGTGATGGAAGGCACGCTTGCCTCCAACCTGCGCGTCGGCGCCATGGGCGCGATCGCGGCGAAGCACCTCGCCCCCGAGGCGCCGGAGGTCATTGGCTTCATCGGCAGCGGCGAACAGGCGAAGATGCATCTTCTTGCCATGAAGACCGTGCGGCCGACGCTCCGCCAGTGCCGGGTGTCTTCCAAGACACCGCTGGAGGAACAAGGCTTCATCGAGCAGATGGCGCCCATCCTGCCCGACATGGAATTCGTCGCCGCCGAGACCCATGGCGAGGCGGCTATGAGCGAGGCGGACATCCTGGTCACCGCCACCAGTGCCCAAGCGCCCCTTCTCAAGGCCGCCTGGATGAAGCCCGGCACGTTCTACAGCCACATCGGCGGTTGGGAGGACGAGTACGCCGTGGCCAAGCAGTGCGAGAAGATCGTCTGCGACGACTGGGAGACGGTAAAGCATCGCACGCAAACGCTAAGTCGGATGTACCAGGACGGCGAGTTGAGGGACGACGAAGTCTACGCCGACCTCGTCGAACTGGTCTCCGGTGCCAAGCCCGGCCGCGAGTCAGACGATGAGTGCGCCTATTTCAATGCCGTGGGACTGTCATTCGTGGACGTGGCCATCGCTCACGCCATGTACCTGCAGGCCCTGGATCGCGGCGTCGGGCAGATGCTGACCATGCAGGACACGATGATCTTCGAGCACGACGAGATCGCTGAGTGGGTGCGTCTATGACGCTGATGCCCTTTGCTCCCGGAGGCGTAGGGCTCGTCCGGCTTCGCGAGGCTGCGCCCGTAGCTACAGTCGAACGCGAGCCTCAGAGGAACTGAAACTGATGGGCCTTCACATGGAAAGCGATGCCCTAGAGCGTCCATGCGCCACCGATGACGTAGTCGCCAAGCACCAGGCCGAGGAAGATCCGCCAATACTATCTAATAGAAGCAAGATTTTGATATCATCACCGAGAAAGACATAAATCGTGTCATGCAGAGACTCAACAACAGACCCAGAAAATGTCTCGGATTCAAATCACCGAATCATCTATTCACCAGTCGTTTACCCGTTGTTGCACTTGGTAGTTGAATCCATGACATTCAACAATGGAAGTTCGGGTTGCTCCACGAATTTAATGCACCGATTTGCATGCATCGGGTGTGTTGAATGATCACTCAAGGTTTTCTCACTGAACTTGCGGGCATCTTTCCCGCCGAGCGATTGCTCAGCGAGCGGGCTCAGCTCATCACCTACGAATCGGACGCGCTGACGACTTATAGCGCGCTTCCGCGCGCGGTGGTGCTCCCGGAATCTCAGGCTGAAGTTATCGAGACGGTGCGACTGTGCCATCGTGATAGCGTGCCTTTTGTGGCGCGCGGAAGCGGCACCAGCCTTTCTGGCGGCTCGCTTCCCAACGAGGCTGGCATCGTCATCGCGTTGAACCGTTTGAACCGCATCGTGCGTTTGGACGCGGAGCAGCGCCTGGCGGTGGTGGAGGCCGGAGCGCCTAACCTCGCTGTCTCAGAGGCGGCCTCACCGCACGGTCTGTATTATGCACCTGATCCCTCCAGTGAGCCGGTGTGCACGGTTGGTGGCAACGTAGCTTTCAATGCCGGGGGCGCACACTGCCTGAAGAACGGCATGACCAGCAATCATGTGCTCGGAATTAAGGCGGTGTTGCCTGATGGCGAAGTGGTGGATCTGGGTGGCGAGAGCCTTGAGGGTGTCGGCCCGGATTGGGTCGGGTTGTTCGTGGGCTCGGAGGGTCTGTTCGGCATAGCGCTGGAAATCACGCTGCGGCTGCTGCCGCAGCCGGAGGCCTATCGCACCGTGCTGGCTGCATATAACAGCATGGCGACAGCCGGAGAGGCGGTGGCTGCCGTGGTGGCTTCCGGGCTGCTGCCAGGTGCAATCGAGATTATGGACAACTTGACAATTCAGGCGGTGGAGCAATCCCTCGATGCCGGTTACCCCACCGACGCCGCCGCGCTGCTCATAGTCGAGCTGGAGGGCGAGGCAAATCAGGTGCAGGCTGACTTCATCGCGCTAGAGAAGATCATCGGCACCTCGGCGGCCTACAGCGTGCGCAGCGCGCAGGACGAGGCCGAGCGGGCGCTGATCTGGAAGGGGCGCAAAGGTGCCTTCGCCGCGCTGGGGAGCATCAGTCAGGCTTACATTGTTCAGGATGGGGTGGTGCCGCGCAGCCAACTTGGCGCGGCGCTGGCCGAAATCGATGAAATGAGCGCGCGCTACAGATTGCGGGTGGCGAATGTCTTCCATGCCGGAGACGGCAACCTGCACCCCAACGTGCTTTTTGACGGCAGCCAGGAGGGGATGCTCGAACGCGCGGAGGCGCTTGCCGGCGAGATTACTCAGATGTGCGTGCGCCGCTGCGACGAACCCGCCAGATGCAGTAGCGACTGCCTG
>DCWG01000047.1 GCA_002327525.1 Gammaproteobacteria bacterium UBA2168
TCCTCAGGAAAATATGAGGCTCAAACAACAGGATTCGAGCTGATCCAGTAGCGATGCCGTAACCTTACTGCGCCCCCTCAGTTCCGCTTGGCACCGACTACTGCGCCGGCAACGATAGCAGGTTCTTCGGAGCGGTTGCTCCAGCTATAGTTGACACCGCCCTGGACAACAAAATCCCCGGGCTTGAGCAGGATTTCACCGGTATCCAGCACCAGATGAAGCTCGCCCGACAGCATGACTATATAGTCGACGCTGTCGGTGCTATGCATCATCGGATTGCCGGGTTCCAAGTCGCGGTCCACGTTCTCCTTCGCGGCGATCATGGCCGCCACCTTTGCCTTGTCGGCCTCGCTTGCCCACGAGTCTGGCGGGATCACGGTCAATCTGAAATACACACCCCCGGGCCCGGGCATTAGATCGGACAAATCGCTGGGGAGGTCCTCAACGACGGGGACCGTGGGTGGCGGCGTGCCGGTTTGCCACAGCGTGTACCTTCGCATGATGTTGGGGATTTCTTGCGCGATCTCGGGCTCCTCGCTCGTGAGCACGTAGGATTTGCCCTCGGCATTCTCGGCCGTGACGATGCGACGGAACTTCATGCTTCCGACTTTTTGACGATGCGGTTCCCGACCGGTGGCGCTTGCCGCCAGCGCCTTCGCCATGTTAGTGGCGACAACTCCGGCGCCCAGCAATCCGGCAAACCCACGACGCGTTATACTCATTGTGCTAACCTCCAATTGATCTGCGTATATAGTGTTAAGCTTAATGCACCGTCTCGCCCTCAGGCGTCTTGGTAGCTAGCTCCTCCACCGCCGTAACGATCTTCTTCCACACCGCGTAGCCCTCCATGTCGCCCTGCTTAAGCATGACGTCGGCCCGCATGGCCGCCTGTACCGGCGCGTCCTCACCGTACTCTTTGAGCATGAAGTTGGCGGTACGGTATATGTCGATGGGGGAGGTCACAAATGACGTCCGTTATCGTTCCTTACTCATCAAGTGGCGCAATTTACGAAGCTCACTGGCGATATCCCCCAGATACCAAAATGAAACTGCAAGAAATCCTACGATCATGAATACCGCTAATCCGAACGCGGCTTCCCCGCCAAAAAGGAGTGGGCCAGCGGCAACCCCGGCAGGAATAAAACCGTACCAAACATTTAACGCCGTTGAGCAATCGCGGGACAGCGCTTTCAGATCATCGTAAACAAGCCTGCACTGGCACCCGCCTTGACCATGAGGAACAGCCCCACGCTCAGCGTCACCACGGCCGCGCAACTGCGTAGTACCCTGGTCAACTGGGCTGAACGCAGGTGAGAACGGTGCAATTGGACGGAAATGATCGCCGAGAGTAGTGCCATGCCCAGCGTCGCCCCCACGCCGAACACGATGACATAAACGATACCGAGCACCTTGGAGCTTATCGTCTGCAGGACGAGGAGGATCAACGCGGCGGAGCCGGCGCTACCGTGCATGAACCCCACGAGCAGAGCACGGCCAAGATAGCTGTCGTAATGGCGGTGCGCGTGGCGCTCCGGAACGTGGGCGGTGCTTTCCATGTGCACGTGCACATGAGCGTGTAGCGCCGTGGCATCATGTTGATGCTCGTGAGTGTGCACCTTGACTTTCGCCAGCCGGCGGAACAGATCCAGCGCCAGAACTACCAGCATGATCGCGACGAGGAACTCCATCAGCCACGCGAACTCGTCCCCTATTTGCAGGTCGAGCGTCATCACCATCAGGGCCACTATCATCAGCATCGTGGCGTGCCCGAGCCCCCAGATGATTCCGTAGGTCATCGAGCGCAGCCGCGAGCTGTTGTCAGCTGCAACGAAAGTAAGAATCGCGGCGATATGGTCGAGGTCCATTGCATGCCAAAGCCCGATCAAGAAACCGAGCAGGAGCGTCTCAATCATGACGCTTTCCTGTGTCTACGTGCTTTGCGGTCTCGTTGCGTCACGCGCTCAAACACCGTTTAACGGCCGAGGGGATCTCGGGCAGATCGCGTACCGACGCGACGATGCCGTTACCCGCGGCTGCCATTCTTACACAGAGATCGTGATCGCCACCCGGCAGCTCAATGACATGCAGTTGCCGGAATTCCCGCACGAGCGGCAGCGGATCGTGCCCCGTATTCAACCAGCCGTCGGAGACCAGGATCCCGATGCGGTGACATGCACCGCCTTTCTTGATTTCGGTAATTCCAGCCTTCAGCCCCTTGGCAACATCCGTGCAACCGCCGGGCCTCGTGTCTAGTATGTCCTGCAGTATCCGTTCGTGGACCTTGCGCTGCCCGAGAGGGCGTATCACCCGGGCGTGATCCGAGAAGCCGGTGACCGCGAATTGATCCTCGGTGCGCAGGTTCAACAGCAGGACGGCCGCTACCAACGCTGCTGCGGCCGATTTAGACCCGCGCATCGATCGACTCTCATCGAGCATGACTGAGTAAGCGTAGGGACGGCGCGTCCGCTCAATCACGCTGAAATCCGAGTAATTGCTGAAGGTGAGTCTACCGTTGATGGGCTGGGCTTCGGTGATCAGCCTCTCAATGGAGGCGTCGATTTCCAGCTCATCGGCATGAAACCGGAACGGCATCGTCCGGACGGCCCCATCCCGCAGCGCGGCACCAGTCGCGACCCGACGGGCCATCTTCAGGATCATCCGCAGCATGCGTTTGAAATTCCGGCGCCGGATCTCCGGATCCAGGGCGTCCCAGGTCATGGTGAGCAGCTTGTCATGGGCGGCATGGTGGTGAAGCTGCTCCAGTACCAGCCGGTTGCGTACCATGGACTCGGCCACCCGCGTCGGGGCGATTTCCGCGAGTGAGATAACCTCGTCCAGAGCTCCCTCGCGCAGCAGTCTGTCGGATTTGCGATCCAGAGGCGCATTGAGATTGTGCTTGTGATCTCCCGGCGTACCGGGATGATGGGATAGGAGACGCTGTTCCGCGGCGCTCAGTATGCGCTTGGGTGTGTGGTGCGACCTGGTCGGCAGATCTGAGTCCTCTGCCAGATGGAGGTGATGGCCGGTCAGGACGTCAGTCCCGCCCCGCGCTTTTTTTTTACGTCATCCTGCAGGCTGAGCTGCCAGGACTCGCTGTCGTCGATCGCGGATTCGTCGGCAAGCTCGCTCCAGATTTCATCAATGACATCATCCAATCTGCGGTCGCTCACTTCGTTCAGCCACATCTTGTCCCGCAAGGCGGCATGGGCAGCCATGCGAATCAGTTCGGAGCGGCCCTGCGTGTCAGAATCTGCTTCGCTGTCCGCCAGCAACTGCACCCCGAGCAACGCCATGTCTATAGCCCCGCGGACAGAAGCACCCAGGCGTATATCTTCATGGCTACGGGTTCGGCGACAGATTTCGACGGCGGTCTCGACCAGGAGCGGAACATTGATCCACGCGTGAGCGTCACCCTCGGCGAGCTGCTGCAACACGATGTCCTTTTCCTCGTCTTTGCTCTGGTAATCCATCCACACAGAGCAGAACCTGTCACGCAGGGCGCGGCTGATACGAAGGGTGCCGGCATCGTCGTAGGGGTTGAGGGACGCGACTACCCGGAAATCGGGTTGTGCCTCCACCGTACCCAAACGCGGCACGGGTACCGCGCGTTCGGACATGGCTGTGATGAAGGCGTTGCCGGTATCGTCCGGCAACCGGTTGAATTCCTCGACGTAGAGCAGACCGCCTTCACGCATGGCACGGGTGAGCGCGCCATACTCGAAGTGCTCGGCGCGGTACCCTTCGGACAAAACCAGCGCGGGATCGAAATTACCCAGTAGCTTGGTGGCGGTTAGATCGGTGTTCCCCGTCACCCAATAAAACGGCAACCCGGCTTCGTCGACCACCGCTTTGAGCAACGTCGATTTCGACGTGCCCGGGGGTCCCTCGAGAAACACGTTGCGGCCGCTTTGCAGCGCGGCCAGGACTACCTTCGTCTCCTTGTGACGCCCGACCAGTCGGCTGACGACGCGTTCGTATAGATCCTGCATCGCAGTCAGTGACGAGGGTAATGTGAAAACGAATGTTTGCGCGCGGCGCTCGTGCTACGCCCCGACATCACGCGTGTGCCGGCGCACCGGCTGTGACATCTTGTTTGGGCAACCCGATGAGTTCGCGGTATTCATTACCGTCCGCGACTTCCCGGCCCAACAGCTCGGCTATCGCCTTAAAACGCGCGAAATTCGCGGCGTTGGAGGAGATCAATTCGTCTTTATGAGGATATTCCCAGATCGTGTCCTCCATGCCAACTCGCACATGCAGGCCGAGTAGCATTGCCATTACCGCCAGGTAACTCGATGCACGACCGGCGGCGCACACGACGATGATCGAATCCTGATCAATGTCGTAGATCAATTCGCAGATGTGCATCAGCGTGTGCACCATCTGCCGCGGATTGTGCATCGGGCTGCCGCCCGGCAAGGCCGCGAGTATGATCCAGAAGTACGGCTTCTCGAGCAGGCCGGTCTTGATCAGGTACCGGTGCGCGTTGTCCACATCGCCGTCCGAATAGACCGCCACCTGTGGCTTGACGCCCAATTCCTGGCATAGTCGCGTCTTTTCGATCAACACATGCGGCGGCTTGGCGAACAGGGTGTCGCCACAATAGCAGGCCGTCGAATTGACCGGTGTTACCTCGAGCAGACGATCGCTGAGCACCGACACCATATTGTCCCATTCACCGTCGAGGAACGGAACCATACACCCGTCAAATACCGGTAACGGGAATTCTTCGCGGACCGGATCGATACATTGGTGAAACAGTTCCGGGTCGAGTACGTTGTAACCGTCCTCGTTCCGAACATGGACGTGAACCGTGCTGGGACCCAGTTCCGCGCACTCGCGGGCCGAGGCGATGATCTCTTCTGGTGCAATAGGTATATTCGGATTGGACTTCTTGCTCCAAAACGCGCCATTGATGGTCTGAGAGATAACGACCTTTTCCGGAACGTCCCACTTCGGATAGACCTCGATATCGCCGTACTTGGAGGTAAACGGATCCACGATCTCTGGCAAGCCGTAAGGGATCCAGTGGGTCTTGAAATCCTCTTTCTTCTTCAGTTCTTCGATATATTTCCAGTTAACTGTGTCGCGCTTTGCCATGTTTACTGTCCTCGGAATTTGTTGACCCTGTTCGGTACCATATTGTTCCTGAAAAATCTATACGCTGTATACTGCAAAAAACGTTCTATCCGTCACGCTGCCGTTTTCTTGACCGCGGCATGCTCTTCCTGGATGCGGCGGAATTCTTCCCAGCCCAGATAGCTGGTAAAGCTGTCGTCGTCGAAGAACAGCACCGGCCCATCACAGATGAACAGATAGTCGGTGTCCTCCAAGGCGGTTGCGGCGAGCGAATCCATGATTTCGCTGTTGACGGGCGTAATTTATCCTGCAGGAGTGGCATAGAAACCTCCTCAGAACCGGTACTGTAGCGAGCCGACGACGCGTCGCGGTTGCTCCAGCGTGCCGAGGACGATCTGACCCGGAGCGCCTGCCCGCGCCGGACCGGCAAAGTTGGGAAACTCCGCCACATCGATGTAGTAATCTTCGTCGAACAGGTTTTCGACATGAATGTCGAGCGTCCAGTTGTTCCACTCTATTCCTGCTCCCAGGTCAACGACCGTGAAGTCTTCGTTTTCCCAGAACGGGAAATCATCGCCCGGTACATCTAAGAACTGCGCGTTGGTAGACGCGTTATCCTTGTAGCGCAACTGCAAGCGGCCGAACAGGCGCATGTCGTTCCGCAGGTCGCGGTCATATTCCAACGCGGCGGTGGCGCTCCAGTCGGCAACGTTGGGCGGTGTCATGCCCGAGATGTCAGCTCCCGCAACTGGCGCGATCGTTCCGCCGTCCCACTCCGCATCGATGTAGCCGAAACCCGCAGAGAGTGTCCAATCATCGTGGATGGACCACACGAGATCGCCTTCCAGTCCCCATTGTTCCGAATCTCCGATATTCTGGATGAGCTCGACGACTTCACCACTCACCGGGTCCTGGATCTGGAGTTCGAACTGACGATCGTTGTAGTCGATAAAGAACCCGGCCAGGGTCAACACCAGGCGGTCATTCAGTAGCCGTCCTTTGTAGCCAATCTCGACCTGCGTTGCGTCTTCAGGCCCATAGGCGAACAGGGAGGTCTGGCCGGTGAGGTTGCTGACGTTGAAGTCGCCCGGTTCGAAGCCCTGGGAGACGAGTGCATAGACCATGGACCGATCGTCATCGAAGAAATAGGAGATCGAGCCGCGGCCGAGAACCTCGGTATCTGACTGCCCCGATGCGATGCCGAGATCGCGATTGGACCGCTCGCTTTCCCAACGGTCGACACGAAAGCCGCCAGCAATCTCGAAGCTATCCCAGCCGTAACTGAAATTCGCGAAACCGGCGATATGTTCGCGCTCACGGTGAGTATTCTCGAAAGGAACGGCGACAAACAAAGCCGACTCGGTCGCATCCAGCGGTGGCGGGGCAGGCAGGCCGAAGGCTCCTGCGCCGAACAGAAATTCCGCTGCACCGCGCAATAACAACTCGGAATCCATATTCCTTTCGTATTCCGAGTAGTACCCACCGACTTGCCATTGCAGCGGCGAGTCGGTGGTCGAGGTGATCCGCAGCTCCTGCGTCAGCACATCGAGCCGATGCGGCCGGAACGCGTCAAGGATGAATTCCTGGGTAACATCCAGATCCGTCTCTCGATCCGAATCCGTTTCCGTATAAGATGAAATGGACGTGACAGTGAAGTTGTCGAACTCGTAGGCCATTTCCAGGCTGCCCGCGATCGTGTCACGCTCGTGTCGCGGATTGAAACTGGTGTCGACGATATTGGTATGCTGGAGATCACCGCTCGGCTCGACGTTCCAGGTGTTGTTGGGCCCGTCGAGTTCGTTGTAACGCATCGTCGCAAAGACGGAGAAGCGCTCCGTAATGTTGCCCGCCAAAGCGACACGTACCCCGTACTGCTCGGTTTCTCCGACGTCCTCATCATTATTGTTGACCCCGCCGTTCTGACGAACCGAGTTCGGGTTCCGCAGATACGAATCATCCGTATAACCAAAACCGAAGACACGGGCGGCCCAACTCTCGCCCAGCGGTATGTTGAGAGAGATTTCTCCGTCAAAATAATTGTCCTCCCCGCCACGCACTTTCACACGACCCGAGAACTCTTCCGGGTCCGGTCGCTTGGTGACCCATTTGACGGCACCGCCGATGTTGGCCCCGCCGTAGAGTATGCCCTGCGGTCCCTTCAGCACCTCGATGCGTTCGAAATCGCCGAACCGTGACGAGGCGTCGGAGAAGACCTGCACGTCATCCAAGTAGAACCCAACACCCTGGGTGTTGCCGAAGCCGCCCAGACCACGCATGGTGACATTGGGAAAACCGTCCAGACGCCGGCTCATGTACAGATTCGGTACCAACAGTCCAATGTCTTCCAGACCATTGATGTTGGAAGCCTCGATCATCGATTCGGAGAACGTTGCCAGAGACTCGGGGATCTCCAAGACGTTCTCTTCACGCTTCCGGGCGGTAACGATGATCTCTTCCAGAACCGTTTCCGGTTGAGCCACTGCCCGCTGACTGCTCAGGAGCATGACCGGAGTCACGGTCAGCAGCGAGGCGGTGAGGAACACGCTCCCGAAGGCGGCCCATACCTGCGAACCCGTCCTGCAGCGAAGTGTATCGGCGCGGACAGCGCTAGTGGACGTCCACTTTACAGCGACGTATCTTTTCATCTCCTTGTCCCTCCCCGGCGAGCCCTCCCCGGCGAGCGGTGCCGCATTGATAGACCAGCGGGGATAGTAAGAATTAACCACTTTTT
>DCWG01000148.1:0-2456 GCA_002327525.1 Gammaproteobacteria bacterium UBA2168
GAGGAATTCAAGGGTACCGGCAACCAGGAACTGCATCTCGAGCGCAAGATCGCCGAAAAACGTGTCTATCCGGCCATCAACATTCGCCGCTCGGCAACCCGGCGCGAAGAGTTGCTCATGGGTGAGGAAGAGCTGCAGCGCGTCTGGATTCTGCGCAAGCTGCTGCACGACATGGACGACATTGCAGCTATCGAGTTCATGATCGATAAGCTCAAAGACACCAAGACGAACGAAGAGTTCTTCTCGTCAATGAAGGGCCGTTAACGGGCACCACCAGGCGCCCGAGTGCCTGCTGCCAGGCCCACCCACATGCTGCTCCCCGACTCTCGTGCCGGGCCAAGCGCATTTCGGGCGGCACCGGCATACGCAGGCCCGCAGCATCATTCGACAGCTGCACGCCCCTGGAGAAACTTGCCGAGCCAATGTGGCCCTGCTCTGGCGTCTCGAGGACCCGGCATCACGGCCACCGCTGCCAGACCTCAAGAACACCCGGGGAATACCTCGAGCTGATCGTCGACGATACGGCCACACCCGACAATGAGGTCCTCGTCTGGTTGGTCGAACACCTGCGCGCTGCGACCCACCCCCGCAACATCGTCAGCGGTTTGTCGTCGTTCGTTTACGCGGTTCTCGACAAGCTCTCGGAGCTGGCATCGAAATGCCGCTCGAATCCGACGTATTCAGCTATGCACGTCGTTGAGCGCTGCCTCACCTCACACCTGAACGGATCCTGGCAACGGCAAGTCCGGTAACCCGGAGAGGGACATCGCGAGGTACTCGGCACCCCGGCTGTGCTCACCCAGTGCGTTGCACAGACGCCCGAGTTCCGCGTACGCTGATTGCGTTGCTTTGAGCTTCAGACTGGCTTCGAAGTACTCCCGCGCCCTGGACCATTCGCCCGCTCGTAGAGAAACTCGCCCGAGCGCTAGCAGTAACTGGGCATCGTTGGGCCTCTCCTTCAACCAGCCCTCGGCAGTCGTCAGTTGACGGGCGACATCCTCCGTACCTAGAGTTCCGTAACGCACCACGAGCTCCTCGCTCCAGCTGTTGTTCAGCGCATCGCGCAACACAGATTCGGCATCCCCGGCACGCCCATCCTGCTCCAGCACATCGACGTACAGAGCGACGAGCACCGGATCTCCGCGAAGCTCACGGGGGCAGGATTTCCACAAGTGCGCGAGATCCTCATCACCGCCGACACCACCATCCCGGTAGGAACCCAGCAGCCCGGTCCACGCTTCCTTCTGCAATGATGCCAGGTCTTCTGCTGTCGCCGCCTTGGCCTTGTGCAGATCGCCGATGAGATCCCGTAGCGCTCGCCAATCACCAAGCTGTTGGTAACAGGATGCGAGCATGCTGAGCACCAGCTGGTGGCGTGGTGATTCCTCGCGTAGTTGCAATAGCGTTGCCAAGCACTGTTCCAGCTGCCCGCGCTGCATCTGCAGACGCGCCTGCGTGACGCCGACCGCGAAACGTGATCCTGGTGTGGTCTCGTGTGCAAGCCGTAACAGTCGGTCGCGTTCCTCCACGTCCCCCATTTCATCGGCAGCTCCCGCGGCATGCAGATAGTTGATGAGCGGTGTCTCGACACGCGAGGCATTCATGAGAAATGCCTTACGCGCCTCCTCCCAGCGTCCCTCACCCATCAGCAGCAGGCCCTTGACCGTGCGCGTGCGTGCGCGCCGCGCGATACGCTCGCGATTCCACGTCCGGATGTTCCCCTTGCCCCTGAATAGTCTCGTAAACGCAAACACTACAAAACGAAGCGCGAAGTACAACACTAGAAGCAGGACAGCGCTGAACCACACACTGGTCTCCAGCGCATAGTCACCGTAGGAGACCAGCACGTAGCCAGGGTCCCGATAGATCAACGTACCAATCAGCGCTCCGAGTACGGCAGCGGCGATCAGTACGATCAAGCCGACCTTCACTGCTGGCCCCTGCGTACTCGTAGGAGTTCGTTCAACGACCCGGAAATATCCGGGAGATCGATCTCCAGCTGCTGGCCGCGAAGACCATCGATCGCCAGCGCCGTGGCGACCACCCGTTCGTCATCCGTATCCAGATAAGACTCTATCCACTCAAGCGCCGTATCCAGGCTCTGCTCGAACGCCACCTGATTGCGCCTGAGCGCCGCGAGCTGCGCCTGTTCCAGCGCGAGGCGCAGGTTGAGCTCCAGATAGACGGATTCCTCCGGCACCATCAACGGTCGCACCATGGTTTCGACCCGCCGAAACTGCAGTAGTGTTCGAAACTCCTGGCCGAGGGCATGCCAGAAGGAGACGTCCTCCTCACCACTCGGATCAACATCACCCAGGCCGAACTCAGGTGCGGCGATGGCGAGTGCGCGCAGCTCCCGCTTGAGCGCGTCCAGTCGCAGGTACAGACCCTGCAGGTCGCCGCCTTCCACGATGGACAACATCTGCAGCTCATCGGCGAGCGCCGCGCGCACCTCG
>DCWG01000148.1:2759-4673 GCA_002327525.1 Gammaproteobacteria bacterium UBA2168
CGGCGAGCGCCGCGCGCACCTCGTGCAGCGAGAAGTCGTCCAGCTCTGCGAGTATTCGGTCCGATGCGCCGAGCAGCGTGCGCGCCGTGTCGAAATCACGCTCCATGAGCAGGCGATGATTGGCGATCCGCAACAGGTATTCCACCTCCGCCAGTTTCCATTCGCGCTCCGACGGCGGCGCCTGATTGGCGAGTTCTCCCAGAGATGCGACCAATGCCGCTTCCGTTTCTCTCAAGCGTGCTTCCTGCCGCTCGTCGATAGCGGCCAGCGTCTCGTCGATTCCAGACGAGAGGGAAGCCAACTCGGTAGCCAGACGATCGCTGTCTGCCGACAATTGCTGAATCTCGGCTCGCACATTAGCGCCAGGATTCTGATACACCAGTTGCCAGTACAGATACCCTACACCTGCCGCCCCCGCTAGCGCCACCAGCAGCGCCAGGAGCGACAATCCCCGTCCCGCAGTCTTCGCGGACGGCGACCCGGCTACGGTAACGCCAGCCGGCTCGCTCGCTTCGAACGGCGCCGGGGTTTCAGCTGCCACATCCGCCGACGCTGGTTCTCCCGCACCACTCTCGCGCCCGATGCTCGATTCTCGCGCTTCATGCTCCACTTCATTTGTCAGCGCACCCTCTTCAGATTCCGGCTGTCCGACCACCACCTCGTCGATGTCTCGCTCCTCCGGCTCGAGCACCGCCTCCTGCATCGGGTTGTTGGTCGTTTCTTCGACTTTATTCGGGTCCGGTTTTACGTCCGGTTTTTCTTCCACCTGATCCAAACCTCGCTCTACCGGATGCTACCGGGACTGCAGGCTCGACAGCACTGCCGCCGTATCTGCACCTTCGCCGGCCACAATGTGCTGGAAGCCAACTTGGCTGGCGATTTCACCAACCCGGACCGAGGGTACGATCACCAACACCCCCGGATCGCCGCTGGCGCTGAACCATACCCGCCCGGCTTGCCTGATGCCATCTCCGCTAGAGGCGATGATGGTATCGATCTCCTCCGCCTGAATAGCAACGTCGAGCGGGATGCGCCGGTAGCCGATCACCTCGGTGACATCGGCCCCACGTCTGCGTAATTCGGCCGCAAGTACCTCGCGCCCACCTTCTCCGCGAACGATGACCGCTCTCTGAGTGGCAAGCTCGACTCCGAGGGAGTCGAGGTGGTCCAGCAGACCTTCGCTGGATGCCTGCTCCGGGATCGATGCGTCCACATCGTCACCCGAGAGCGCTTCGCGCGTCCGTTCACCAATGGCGAGCACAGTGCCAGCGCGATCGGCGAGCTCTTTCGCCAGCCCTGCGGCGTGTTCCGAGAGCACGATCAGGATGTCGAAAGAACCCTCTGGGACATCTACAGCCAGAGATTGCACGCCGACGACAGGGGCGCGCACGACATCGAATCCCGCCGACTCAAGCGCTTCACCGAGCCTCGAAGCTCCCGGCTCACTCCTTGTTACCCAGATGACCATCGGACTAACCCGGCAATGCCTCTAACATCGCCGCGGCACCCTGTGAGAGCAGATCTTCAACCACCCGGCCAGAGGCCTCAGCGGCACTTTCAGCACAAGTTGCTGCACGAATGATCTTCACGCCGTCCGGGCTCGCCAGCATCGCTTCAAGACGCAGCGCGCCGTTCACGGCTACGGCGCACGCTCCCAGAGGCATGGTGCAGTCGGCACCGAGCCCTGCAGCGACGCCCCGTTCAGCCAGCACCCGCTCCCGCGTGGCCGCATCTTCCAATGGTTTCAGCAAATCAAGCACACCAGCGTTGTCACGCGCGCATTCGATCCCGAGTGCACCCTGGCCTCCCGCCGGCAGCATGTCGGCAATCTCGAAACGCTCAGTAACCCGCTCCCCAAGCCCCAACCGGTTGAGTCCTGCGCTGGCGAGCACAATGGCGTCGAACTCACCTGCG
>DCWG01000148.1:5002-6571 GCA_002327525.1 Gammaproteobacteria bacterium UBA2168
CGAGCTTTGCAAGCCGTGTGTCCACATTTCCGCGAATGGACGTAACCCTCAGGTCCTTACGGCGGGCGAGCATCTGAGCCTGGCGCCGCATGCTGGACGAACCCACGACCGCACCCTGCGGCAACTCCATGAAACCACCGTGTCGGGATACCAACGCATCCCGCACGTCCTCCCGGTATCCGATCAACGGAATCACAAAGGACTCCGGCAGCACTGCAGGAACATCCTTCATGGAGTGCACGGCCAGATCTGCCCGGCCATCGAGCAGTGCTTCCTCCAGCTCCTTGATGAACAAGCCCTTGCCGCCCATCTCGGAAAGCGGAGAGGACAGCCACTTGTCACCCCGGGTCGTGATACCCACGAACTCCACCTCAAGATCTGCGTGCGCCTCGCGCAGACGCTCGCGTATGAACTCGGCCTGCCACAGCGCGAGTTTGCTCTGCCGGGTGGCGATACGGATCAGATCCTTCATTGACTTCTACTTCCGTACTTTCCGGCCATGGGGCCTGTCCGGGTGTGTTGCCGGTCTGGTAATCATAGCTGCTTGATGAATTTACGAACGGCTGCCACATGTCGCCGGCTGATATCGAGACCCTCATCCACTCCCTGCATTCGAACCTGGTAATGGCCTTGCGCATCCCGGTCGAGGCCCGTTATGTACTGTGCCGCGACGATGGCATTGCGATGGATACGAACGAACAGATCGCCGAACTCGTCCTCAAGTTCGCGCAAAGTCTCATCGATGATGAGCTCACCCTGCGTGTGTCGCACGGTGACGTACTTCTGATCCGCCTGGAAAAAGCGCACATCATTGATCGGCACCAATTCGATGCCACGGCGAGTGCGTGCCGAAATGTGTGTGCGCCGCGGATTGTCCTTGCCGCTCAACGCCTGCAACTGCACCTTGTTGACGCGTCTCGCGCGGGCCAACGCCTCGGACAGATCGTCGCGCCGCACGGGTTTGAGCAGATAACCGACCGCCTGCACGTCGAAGGCCTCGATGGCGTGCTCTTCGTACGCCGTACAGAAGATGACGGCTGGTGGTTCGCTCAGTTCGTTGAGATGCTGAGCGGTCTCCAGCCCGTCCATACTCGGCATGCGAATATCCAACAGCACGAGGTCCGGCAGATGTACACCCGCGGCTTGAACTGCTTCCAGACCATTGGCCGCCTGACAAACCGCCTCGACATCATCCATCTTTTCCAACATACGCTGAAGTCGGTCTCGGGCCAGGTACTCATCGTCAACGATCATCACTCTCATTCGGGGTCTTCCTCCAGCAGCGCGGGAAAGCGCAACCTGGTGTGATAGCAGCCGTCCTTTTCCTCGCTGCTGAGTTCCGCGCGCGCTCCGTAGAGAACCTGCAGTCGGCTGCGTATGTTGTTGATTGCCATGCGGTTGCCCTGGCTCTGACTGCGATCCGAATCTTCCGGGAGGGGGTTGGTGATATCGACGTTCACCAGGTCCTCGTCATAGAAGACGCGAACTGTGATAGTGCCACCTTCCGGCAGCGGCTGAATACCATGGTAGATGGCGTTTTCGAGCAGGGGCTGCAGCGTGAGCAGCGGC
>DCWG01000148.1:6899-8034 GCA_002327525.1 Gammaproteobacteria bacterium UBA2168
CTTTCACGACCTGTGGCGGCGGCGCGACCTCCCAGTTCATACGCAGACGATTGCCCAACCGCAGGCTCTCGATACGAACGTAGCGTTCACAGAGATTCAACTCGTCCTTCAGTTGCACCAGGTTGTCTGCCTCGTTGAGGCTGGCCCGGAACAGCTCCGATAAATCTTCCACCACAGACTCCGCCGTTTCGGGATCTGTTTCGATGAGGCTCGCGATGATGTTCATGCTATTGAAGAGGAAGTGGGGGCGTATGCGTGATTGGAGCGCCTGAATGCGCGACTGCAGCTCAGACTGTTCCTGTGCACGCAGTTGCGTCTGAACGTAGAAGTAGCGCAACGCCAGCCCGGTAATGACACCGGAGATGGTGAGTTGCGCGCCGATGGCGCGCCAATCGAAGGCTGATTGAAAATCTCCCAGTAGCCACTCGCCAGCCACGCCGACAATCAGCGTGATGGTCATCACCACGCCGAATGCAATGAGCGAGCCCGGTACCAGCGCAAAGCGGGACAGCCAGTCTTTCGTCACGCACAGCGTACCGGCGCTCGCCAGGGTCACCCACTGCACGAACAATGACATCAGCGCAAAGCGCACCCAGGTCACAGGACCGCCGGCGAGAAGCAGCACCACGGTAAGTAGCTGCCCCGCCAACACCAACAGCGACAGCGCGCCAACATTGCAGAGATCCGGAACGACGAAGTTGTTCTGACGCTCACTCATGGACAATCGGCCCGCAACACTCAACACTCACCACTCACACCCGTGGTTCCTTTCGATTCTTCCCCTATAATCCAGCATCCGTTCAGCAACCACTACCGATCCTGGCTTCGAGCAACACCACGAAGGTTGTCCACATGAAAGAAGAAACCACACTGTTGCGCGGCCGTTTCTCGGAAGCGACTGACGCATTCGTCGAGGCGTTCACCGCTTCGGTCACGTTCGATGCGCGATTGTATCGGCACGATATTCAGGGTTCGATCGCCCATTGCCGCATGCTGCGTCACGTGGGGGTACTCACGGCTGATGAGGCGGACAGCATCGTAGCCGGATTGCACCAGATTCACAAAGAGATCGAAGAGGGTGTGTTCGAGTGGAGCGTGGCGCTCGAGGACGTCCACATGAACATCGAGGCGCGCC
>DCWG01000118.1:0-2036 GCA_002327525.1 Gammaproteobacteria bacterium UBA2168
TGGAAAGACCTCGTTGGGCCGGCGCACCAGGTAGTCGAGGTGGGCGAGCTGGGTGTCGCCCTGCATCATCTCGTACCAGGTGCGGCCCAGGGTGTTGTCGGTCAGGAACTGGACCACGTAGCGGGGCGTGAAGAACTGGTTGCGGACGGCGAGCTCACGGCTGTTGCGCGGTGCCTGGCTCTCCTCACGCATCACCTATGTGAAAATCGAGCAGCAGATGTTTGATGCCTGCCACCAGGTGGTAGATCACCAGCGCGAGTGTGCCCCACAGCAGCAGCTTGGGCAGCGTCGTGCCCAGAAGCGCCTGCGCCTGGGCAAACCCCTCCTCGGAGGCTGTCGCCATCTGCAGGACGTACAGCAGCAAGGCGATGGCGACGAACAGAACCGCACCGGTCACCCGATGCAGGATTGACGCCATGGCGGTCACCGGCCAGTGAAATCTGGCGGGCGACAGATTGATGTTTACGGGACGCTCGCGGTGCATTTAGTCATTCGTTGGCAGTTGTTCGGTGTCTCTTGCTGGTGTCTTGTTTTCTGCTGTTTTTTCTTCTGGTTTTTCTCATACATCCGTACGTTTTTCTTCTCTTTCTCGCCTGCACCTGGTTTTCTATCTCCCGTTCTAGTGTCGCCCAGCACCCTGATTCAGGCACGGTTCCTTGGACAAAAGGCTGACAGACCGCGAAATTCGAGAGTCGATGCCGACGAATCCGGCATCATTCAAGGGCTGCAGATTTTAGTCGCCCTACCCACGAATGCCAACAGGTATCGGGGTCACAGCGAATTGCTTGGCGCTCACGGGCGACTTCGAATGCTCCGCCTGACACCGTCCCAGCGCTGCCCGCATGCACACGCAGGCTTACTTCGGGGCTTCCTGATTGACAACCCGAACGCCCGTTTATACGCTCTTTTCTTCAAAAACGACGGTTCCTGCTCGACTGCGGGCGCCGGTGCTTGTGTGTTTGTCCTTAGGAAAAATAGAACTACAAGAGAAGCAGAAAGACAAAATGAGACCGGCACGCGACGCTGGCGGGTCACTCCGGCAGTTCAGCAGCGGCAGTAGCAGCACACAAGCAGTACAAAATAGGCAAGCAGTGGGAGGATAGATGGTGGACGGGAAAGTCGCGCGACTCAACATCGACGGAGCAAACACGGCAATCGAGTTGCCGATGTACTCTGGCTCCGAAGGTCCCGACGTCATCGACGTGGGTAAACTCACCGCCCAGGGCTACTTCACCTACGACCCGGGTTTCGTCTCCACCGCGTCCTGCGATTCCGAGATCACTTACATCGACGGGGACGCCGGAGTGTTGCTGCACCGCGGATATCCCATCGAGCAGCTCGCGGAGCAATCCGATTTTCTCGAACTGTGTAATCTGCTACTGAACGGCGAACTGCCAGATGCCACCGGCAAGGCCGCATTTGTCGACACCATCAGGCATCACACCATGGTGCACGAGCAGTTATGCGCTTTTTTTGGCGGCTTCCGCCGGGATGCGCACCCCATGGCCATCATGTGCGGCGTGGTCGGCGCGCTGTCCGCCTTCTACCACGACTCGCTCGACATCGATGACGCCGATCACCGGCGAATCACGGCCCATCGGCTGATTGCCAAGATGCCGACCCTCGCCGCCATGAGTTACAAATACTCACAGGGACAGCCTTTCGTCTATCCGCGCAACGACCTCGACTACGCAGAGAACTTCCTGTACATGATGTTCGCCACGCCGTGCGACGACTACGACGTCAATCCCGTGATCGCGCGCGCCATGGATCGCATCTTCCTACTGCACGCCGACCACGAGCAGAATGCGTCCACATCCACAGTGCGCCTGGCGGGCAGCACCGGTGCTAACCCCTTTGCGTGCATAGCGGCGGGTATCGCCGCGTTGTGGGGACCGTCACACGGCGGCGCAAACGAGGCGGTGCTGAACATGCTGGCCGAGATCGGCGATGAGAAGAACATCGACAAGTTCGTCGCCAAGGCCAAGGACAAGGACGATCCATTCCGACTGATGGGATTCGGCCACCGGGTCTAC
>DCWG01000118.1:2358-5455 GCA_002327525.1 Gammaproteobacteria bacterium UBA2168
GAACTACGACCCGCGCGCCAAGGTAATGCAGCAAACCTGTCACGAGGTACTGAGCGAACTGGGGGTGAAAGACAATCCCACGCTGCGCATGGCGCAAAGACTCGAAAAGATCGCGCTGGAAGATGACTACTTCGTCGACAGAAAGCTCTATCCGAACGTCGACTTCTATTCCGGCATCATCCTGAAAGCCATTGGCATTCCCGTGGAAATGTTCACCGTCATCTTCGCAACCGGCCGCACACCGGGCTGGATCGCACACTGGAACGAGATGATCAGCGGCACCTACCGCATCGGCCGTCCCCGCCAGCTGTACAAGGGTCCGGGCAAGCGCAACTACGTGACAGTAGAGCAGCGCTAGCGAGCCGGGTCGCGGCTTTTTGGCGCGACCAGCGCGCGCCCAATACCCAATACAATGTAGGTGGCTGTCAGTCGCGCAGACGGGTGATCAGGCTCGACGTATCCCAGCGCCCGCCACCGGCCGCCTGAACGTCAGCGTAAAACTGATCCACCAGTGCCGTCAGGGGCAGTCGGGCATCGAGGCGCCGGCCCGTACGCAGCGCGATCTCCAGGTCTTTTCGCATCCAATCGACGGCAAAGCCGAATTCGAATTCGTCCCTCGCCATCGTGGGCGCGCGGTTTTCCATCTGCCACGACTGCGCCGCCCCTTTGGAGATCACCTCCACCACCGTATCCGGGTCAAGACCCGCACGTGCGGCAAAATCGATCGCCTCTGACAATCCCTGCAACACACCGGCAATACAAATCTGATTGACCATCTTGGTGAGCTGGCCGGCGCCAACCGTTCCCATCAGCTTGACCATCCTCGCGTAGCAGTCCATCAAACCTTCCGCGCGTGCATAGACTTCGGGCGCTCCGCCTACCATTATCGTGAGGTGCCCGTTTTCGGCACCCGCCTGACCGCCGGAGACCGGGGCATCGAGAAAACCGACACCCTCACCCCGCGCGGCTTCATCGAGTTCGCGCGCAACCTCAGCGGATACGCTGGTGTGGTCGATCAGCACGCTGCCCTCACCCATGCCGGACAACACACCATCGGCCCCAAGGCTTACCTCGCGTAGGTCGTCATCGTTGCCGACACACATGAACACGAATTCTGCCCCGGCCGCCGCCTCTGCCGGGGTTCCACGGGCCACCCCACCATGCTCGGCCACCCATCTCTCACGTACCTCGACCGTACGGTTGAAGACCTGCACCGCAAGACCCGAGCCCGCCAGATGCCCCGCCATGGGATAGCCCATGACGCCAAGCCCGATGAATGCCACTGTCTGCGTCATCACTGCCACCTTAGATTGTCAGGAATACCGAATGTCGCCGCCGCTCTGTGCCACCTTGCCCGCGCGCACGTCAGCCACAGCGCGCCCGAGCACGGCCAGATATGCATCGATCGTCTTGTCGTGCTCCGGAGAGATCATGTACTGGATTCCGTCCGGGTCTCGCACCCGGCTGGAGAACCAACCCTGTGCATACAGCCGCTCGCCCGCCGCCAACACATCGAATTGCGCGGTGCCGAACGCCGCGATGCTCAGGCGCGGCTCACCGAATGTGTCCATACCGAGCTGACGCACACCGGCCGTCAGTTTTTCACGGGTACTGCTGATGCGCCTTGCGCGATCTACATAGCCCGCACGGCCGAGGTAGTTCATGACCGCCCAGGCAGCCGCAATGGCGCCTCCAGGCCGGGTTCCGGCCAGCGTCGGCGTGACCATGCGTCCGCACGGCCAGTCGTCGAAGTCGAACACCTGCGCTTGGAGCATCGCCCGATCGCGGTACAGCACGGTGGAAGCGCCCTTCGCCGCGTAGCCGTACTTGTGCAAATCGGCCGACATCGAGGACACACCGGGTAGCGCGAAGTCGAAAGCAGGCACTTCCACTCCCACCTCACGCACGAAGGGCGCGACGTACCCCCCTACGCAGGCATCAACGTGCAACCACAGCCCTCTGCGTTCGGCCAGACGACCGAGATCGGCCACCGGATCTACCAGGCCATAGGGAAAGCAGGGTGCAGAACCCACCAGCATGACGGTGTTCTCACAGACTGCCGCCGCCATGGCTTCGACATCGGAGACATAGTCCACCGTGGGTACACGCACCACCTTCATGCCGAGAAGATGCGCACCCTTGTTGAATGCAGGGTGTGCCGTGTAGGGCACCACCACCTCGGGTCTGCCGTGTATCTCACGGCGGCCGAGCGTGTAATCACGGCATGCTTTCATCGCCAGCAGAATGCTCTCGGAACCTCCGGAACTCATACTGCCCGCGGCGCTCTCCGGCGCGTTCTGAAGCGCGAGCGCCATCTGAATCACTTCCTTTTCCATGCGCCTCAGGCTCGGAAAGGCAGCAGGCCCGAGTCCGTTTTCAGAAATGAACATACCGTAGGCCTCGTGCGCGACCTGCAAGACGTCATCGCCACTGTGAAAGACATACACCGCAGCCTTGCCCGAGCGCCAGTCCACGTCACCGCCGCGCATGTCCGTCATACGCGCGAAGACCTCTTCCGCCGGGCGACCGGCCTCGTTCAGTTCGAGACGCATCTTTTCTCTCCTGGTGCCTGGCATATCTGGCCGCCGATGTTGCCACACACACCGCGCCGGTCGCCATGCGTTACACTCGCTCTTCCTAAAATCGAGTGGATACTGATGACGGCCCTGCGAGATCTGCCGGCACTCGACAAACTGCTGAACGCCACAGAGCTTAACGCACTCGTGGACACCCACGGACCCGAGCCGGTCAAGCGCGAGCTGCGCGGCCTGCTGGATGGTATCCGCAGCGGCGGCGAGGTTCCCGAGTGGGCCGCACAGCCAGCCGTGTACGCCGAGAAGGTGGCCGCCGCACTCGCCGGCCGCCGCTATCGCGCCGTGTTCAATCTCACCGGCACCGTCATACACACCAATCTCGGACGCTCGCAAATAGCCGAGTCGGCCTGGGAGGCGGTCAAACCCCTGATCACGGGTTCGATGAACCTCGAATTCGATCTTGCCACCGGTAGACGCGGCCAGCGCGAGACGTTTCTCGAAGAGAAACTCATTCGCCTCACGGGTGCCGAGGCTGCTACGGTGGTCAACAACAACGCCGCCGC
>DCWG01000118.1:5766-6009 GCA_002327525.1 Gammaproteobacteria bacterium UBA2168
GTGGTCAACAACAACGCCGCCGCCCTGTTCCTGCTGCTCAACACACTCGCGCTCGGTGGATGTGTACCGGTGTCGCGTGGCGAACTGATCGAAATCGGTGGCAGTTTCCGCCTGCCGGATCTGATGCAGCGCTCGGGATGCACCCTGGCCGAGGTGGGCACGACCAATCGTACCCACCTGAGAGATTTCGAAGCGCTGGCCGATCAGGCGGCCTTATTACTCAAAGTACATCCCAGCAACTTC
>DCWG01000135.1 GCA_002327525.1 Gammaproteobacteria bacterium UBA2168
GACGACTTCGGGGGTAAACAAATACCCGGTGCCGTGAATCGTCGCGATGATCTTTGCGTTCGCCGCCCGCTCGCCGAGTTTTTTTCGCAGCTGTCCGACTAACACGTCTATGTAGCGGTCGTCAGGAAACCACTCGCGATTGCGGATTCGGTTCATCAGCTGGTCACGGTTCATGACTTCGCCCGCGTGTTCCATGAATGCGAGCAGGAGTTGATATTCGCCTGCGGACAGCTGCGTGTGCTCGGCCTCCGGAGAGGTCAGTTCGCGCTTGTTGAGATCGAGTTTCCAGCCCTCAAAAGTGCGCACGTGGTTTTTCTTGCGCTGGCTCTGCTGAATGTGCACCCGGCGGATGAGATTGCGGGCGCGGCTCAGGAGTTCTCTGGGGTCGAACGGTTTGGTGACATAGTCGTCCGCGCCGCTCTCGAGCCCGAGGATGCGGTCGATCTGTTCCTGCTTACTCGTCACTAGGATGATGCCGATGTCCGAGTGGGCGCGTATCTCACGTGTGAGGGTCAGCCCATCCTTTCCTGGCAGCCTGATGTCCAACAGCACCAGGATCGGCGACTCCTTCTCGACGATGGCTTGCACCTCGTCGCCATCACCGATGGAAGATACCTTGAAGCCCTCCTCCTCGAAGTAGCTCACGAGTTGTTCGCGGGTGATTGGTTCGTCTTCGACGACTAGAATGTGGTCCTGTTCGGCCATGGTTCCTTGTCCTTGGGCTGCCCTTGGCGACTGTCCTTGTGGAACGATTTTGGGGGACGTCTACATGCTCATGCTCCGTAAGGATTCAAGTAACGCACCTTGCCCACACAAATTCAAGGCAGTACAGCCTCCGTTTGCCATAGTTATGCGCTGCTTCACGTTCAGGGTCCGACGGTGATCAAAATTCCGCCGCAAGCCCTGTCGCGCGAGGCTCTGATAACCATCATAGAGGAATTCGTGCTGCGTGAAGGAACGGACTATGGGCACCGGGATTATGTCCTGGAGGGCAAAGTAGCCCAGGTGCTGCGCCAGCTAGAGTCGGGCGAGGTGCACCTGACCTGGGATCCGGCCACCCAGAGCACTTCTATTGTCAACAATCTGGACTGATCGGGCTCTGAGTCTGGCGGTTGCGCTGGGAATCGATTGCTTCGCCCCGTCATACTCGAGTGTCACCTGTTTATGCGCGCTTTTCTTGACAAGGTGTACGGACCGCCACGGCAAAACGAGCAACAATTCGCGCACGTACAGGCACCGCCCATGGAGGTAGTGCAGCATCCTTACTCTACGGCGGCGAGATGGGACATCGGCGCGAGGGCGGCGGTCAGGCATTCTTTTCGCAGCTCGGTCGTCAGGCATTTGGCGGGCGTGTCCGTCGGGCACAATCTGATGGGCGACATTTGGCTGAGTCTCAGCTACAACGTGACCGGCTTCATCGATGACGATTTCGCTGGTGCTGACTACACCGCACGAGACCCTTATCTGAAGCTGCGCATGAAGGTCGACCAGGAACGTCTGAAGGAATTCTTGAGCTTCGCGGGTTCCGACAATCAACGGTCCCGATGAGAAGTGAATCGGTCGGCGCATGACGCCGATTCCGCTTTTGTGTAAGGTCGGTGCCTTTTCGCCGGTCGCCCTGGGGGTACAGCTGTTCTGGACCATTGCCGGGAGACCCAATGTAGTCAGGTGCGGCGCGCGTGTGGCTCTGGTGGTGGCACGATCCTGATCGCTATCAATCACGGTCACGCCATTGCCGCGGGTGACATCACCTGGGACCGGCTGTAGCGTATGGCGTTGAAGATGTTCGTCCCTTATGTGGTGTCCACCTACTTGAGCGTCGGAGCCATAGACAATGAGGCCATCAACAATGAAAAGACAGGCTAGATCCGGAATAACTCTTGCGATCGCCGCCCTGTTCGCACTGTCTTGTGCGGCGGCGGAAATCGAGGAAGATTCTGTGTTGGAGGAAATGGTAGTGCGGGCCGATAGCTCGATTCGCGACGATCTTGGTACCAGTGGCAGTGTCTCGTGGCTTTCGGGTGATGTCATCCGGGACATCCATGCCAATCATGTGCACGAGACTCTGACGCGTATTCCGGGGGTGTGGATCTCGCGCGGTTCTGGTCAGGAACATCTGACCGCCATCCGTTCAGCGGTACTCACGGGAGCAGGCGCCTGCGGTGAGTTCCTGTATCTGGAAGACGGTATTCCGATACGGCCCTCTGGATTCTGCAATATCAACAACCTGTTCGAGGTGAACACCGACCGTGCCGCCGCCATCGAGGTATGGCGTGGTCCGGCCAGTGCGGTGCTTGGTGGCAATGCGTTGCACGGTGCGATCAACGTGGTCACGCCGCTGCCGGTGCGAAACAGTATCAGCGTGGAGGCAGGCTCGTACGGTTACTATCAGGTACAGGGACAGTACGCGGGTGAGCGGCTCGGGCTGACGCTGGTGGGTGCCGGCTCAGACGGTTACCGGCACGACACCGGCTTCGGCCAGCAGAAACTCTCACTCACCCACGGTACGCAGGTGGGTGAATGGCAGATTCGGAACACGCTTTCAGTCTCCAATCTCAATCAGGAGACGGGGGCCTTTGTGCGAGGATTCGAGGCCTATGAAGACGATGATCTTCGTGACAGCAATCCAAGTCCCGAGGCCTATCGCGATGCATGGTCGCTGCGTGTAGCGAGTCACTGGACCCGGGACGAAACTCGCCTCAGCCCCTATCTACGCCGTTCGCGCATGCAATTTCTGCAGCACTTTCTGCCGGGTCAACCGACCGAAACCAATCAGCAGACAAGTATCGGCGTGTTGGCGACCCATGACATTGCGCGGGATAGACTGCGAATCCGCTTTGGTGGCCAGGCGGAACTCGCCTGGGGCACGTTGGAGGAGTTCCAGGATGCTCCGACGCAAGGATCTCCCTTTCTGGTGGAAACTCGTCCTACTGGTTTGCACTATGATTACGAAGTGGATTCCTGGTTGCTGGCGGGCTTCTACGATCTCGGCTGGGATATCTGGGAAGCCACGCGCATCATTCACAGCGCACGTCTCGAGCATCTGTCGTATGACTACGATAATAAGCATCTGCTGGGAAATACCCGCGATGATGGCACGACCTGCGGATTCGGCGGCTGTCTGTACACACGTCCGGCGGATCGGGACGATGAATTCACCGACATTGCCGGCCGCTTGGGCCTCGAACGCGATCTGGGCGAACTCGGGACGGCGTACGTCATGCTCGGGACTGGATTCAGGCCGCCCCAGATGACGGAGCTGTATCGGCTGCAGAGCGGTCAGGCAGTGGCGGATCTGGACAGCGAGCGGTTGTATTCACTGGAGACGGGACTCCGCGCCCGGAACGTTTCGGTATCGGTGTTTGCCCAGCGAACCGATAATTTCATACTGCGGGATGCGGACGGCTTCAATGTGAGCGATGGCGAAACCAAGGCCCATGGCGTCGAGTTCGAAGCCAGATGGACGGCTGGCCGGCATACACTAGAGCTGAATGGCACGTACGCGGAACATCGCTACGACTTCGAGCGCAACGCGGCCCGGGGAGAGCGTATCGAGAAGAACAACATGATCGATACGGCTCCGCGCTGGCTGGGCGCTGGGCGCTGGCGCTATCAGTCAGAGCGCTGGCACTCCGATCTGGAGGTGAATTACCTCGGGCGGCATTACCTCAATGCTGCCAACACCGCCGAGTACGATGGCTACGTGGTGGTCAACTGGCGGGGCGCCTGGCAGGCCACCGATAGGGTGGAGGTGTTCGCGCGAGTGATGAATCTGCTGGACGAGGAGTACGCGGATCGCGCAGATTTCGCGTTCGGGAGCTACCGCTACTTTCCGGCCATGCCGGTACAGGGATACGTGGGGGTGAGGGCCGATCTTTGAGTACGGCCCGTCTTCTTGGGCTATTGCGGCGCGTTATCGCTGAAAGGAGAGAGACCATGAAGATTGGGATATTTTCGACGTTCATGGCGCCTATCGCGACACCGGAGATGATCGCGGACTTCGCTTTCAGGGCCGAGGCGGCGGGGGTGGAGTCACTGTAGTCGGGCAAACACGTCGTAGTGTTCGATGAGATGGAATTTCCGTATCCGGGTTCTCGGGGTGGCCGTGTGTTCACAGGTCCCCGGCGCAGTGCGGTGTATTTTATCGCTCTCGATGCATTCCTGCGTTCAGTGCTCGGCGACGAGGTAGCGCGTTTCTATCAGATCATCATCGGCGATTCGCAGGCGGTGGGGAAAGTATGCTCGAGAATATACGCCGCGTGACACGGCAACGGCAGCGTAGCGGCGATGCCTACTATTTCAACTGGCTGCTGAGCATTCCCGTCGAACATCAGATGCCGTTCGAGGTGAAACACGAGTTGGTGGCGGCGCTACGGCTGAGTCCGAATCTGTCCGTCAACAAACTGGCGGTGAATCTGAGGCGCGCTTTTTCGGCCGTCGTCACCGGCAACGTGAAGGATCACGGGATTCGCATGACCCGCGAGCACGGCCCGTTTCGGCTGGCGTGTGATCAGCGTATAGCCGCCGCACTCGATACCCTGCTTTCGCAATTCATTGCCCAGGGACGAATGAAACTCACAGCTTGCGAATACGAACCATGCTACCGGGTCACCACTACCGGTTGATCACCTCGACGAGATTGCTGAAGTCGTCGCTCCCGTGTCGCTTGTCGGGGCCGGAGAGAGCGAGAGCGGTCATCCGGCTTCCCGATTCAGACGATTGATCACCTCAGGAGAACCCGTTCAGGTGAAAACCGGGGTGCCGTACCTGATGCAGTTCTTGTCAGGGATTACGGATCACCAGCAGGCGTGGTTCGGTCATGTCTTCGATGGCGTAACGCACGCCCTCGCGTCCGAGGCCGCTGTCCTTCACACCGCCGTAAGGCATGTTGTCCACTCGCCAGCTGGGAACATCACCGATTACAACCCCGCCGACTTCCAGTACGTCCCAGGCCTTCAGAATCTTGCGAATATCGCGGGTGAACAGTCCGGCCTGGAGGCCGAAAGTACTGGCGTTGATCTCGGCGAGCCCGGCATCGAAATCCGAGAAGCGCGAGATAACGGCCACGGGACCGAAGGCCTCCGCCGCGCAGACGGTGGCGTTCGCGGGTACCTCGGCGAGTAGCGTGGGTTCGAGAATTGCCCCGTCGCGTCCGCCTCCGCAAAGGAGCTCGCCGCCGGCGTCGATTGCTTCCTCGATCCAGCCTGCGAGGCGCACGGCCTCCGATTCGGCGATCATGGGTCCTATGAACGTGTCCTCGCGTTTCGGGTCGCCAGACTTGAGTTCTCTGGTGCGTGCGACCAGTCTGGCGGTGAGTTCGTCGGCAATGGCGTCATGCATCAGGATGCGTTGTACGCCGATACAGCTCTGGCCTGATTGGTAGAAGGCGCCGAACACGATGCGCTCCACGGCGTCGTCGAGATCGGCGTCTTCGTCCACCAGACATGCCGCGTTGCCACCGAGCTCGAGCACCACGGCCTTTTTACCTGCTCTCGCCTTGAGTGCCCAGCCGACCTCCGGTGAGCCGGTGAAGCTCAGGAGTTTGAGGCGTTCGTCCACCGTGAAGAGATCGGCCCCATCGCGGGAGCAGGGCAGCACCGAGAAAGCACCAGCGGGGAGATCTGTTTCTGCGAGCACCTCGCCGATGATGATGGCGCCCACCGGCGTGCGGCTGGCGGGCTTCAACACGAATGGACAGCCGCAGGCGAGCGCGGGGGCGACCTTGTGCGCGGTGAGGTTCAGCGGGAAGTTGAAGGGCGAGATGAACGAACAAGGACCGATGGGCACGCGCCTGGTGATGCCGTGATATCCCTTTGCGCGAGCGGAGATTTCAAGGTTGATCAGCTCGCCGTCGATGCGCACCGACTCCTCGGCGGCGACGCGAAACGTATCGATCAGACGGGACACCTCACCGCGGCTGTCCTTGATGGGTTTGCCGGCCTCGATGCATAGAGCAAGCGACAGTTCTTCAAAGCGTTCCTCGAAACGCTTCACACAGTGATAAAGGATGGCCTGACGTTCGTATGGCGGCATCTCGCGTAAAGGTTCCTGCGCCTCTACACAAGCCGCGATACCGGCATCGATGGCAGCAGTGTCAGCCACCGCCACGCGTGTGGCGACCAGACCTGTGAACTTGTCGGTCACTTCGAGATCGTGGTTCGGAGCCAGGGGCTTGTTGGCCAGATAGTACGGATAGGTTTCCTGTAGCATGGTGTCTTTCCTAAAGCTCGGTGCTCAATCGCCTGATGTCCTGATTGAGGATACGGTCGTTGTCGCTGTAGTCCACTGGGCAATCGATCAGATGAAGTTGGTCGCACCCGGGCCCAGGGTGGCGAGGCAGACGCCGGTTTTCCGGTCAGGCGCCCCTAGGTCGCAGCCATGAAGCCGGCCGCCTGCTCGTAGCGCGTGAGAACGAGTTGGATGGAAGAATTCCTCATCGAATCGATGAAATCGAGATTCTCCTCGTCCGGAATGCCGAAAACGTACTCGACACCCTCCGCCTCCAGGCAGCGGATGAACAGATCTGACGCTTTCACGCAAGTCTCGCCCTCCCCCCTTGCTCTTGCGATACGCCAGGGCCGGATACATCACGGCATGTGGCATGCGACCACGGCACCGCTCCCCAGTGGATGCGCGGTAGCGTACAGACAGTATAATGCGCCGTTTTCGGATGTCCTGGCCAATCTGCTTGCCGAATCTTGTCAGTGTTTCCAACCTGTCCTGTACCCGTGACCGTCGGCTGCTGTTCCGCGATCTGGCGTTTTCGCTCGGCGTGGGTGAGTTCAAGGAGATCAGGGGGCCGAACGGCAGCGGTAAGTCCACGCTGCTGCGCTGCATTGCGGGTCTGTTTCCAGACTACGAGGGTGGGATAGAGACCGCACCCTTCGTCTATGTCGGCCATCGCGCTGGTGTCAGTGGTCTGCTTACTCCGCTTGAAAACCTCGAGTGGTTTGCCAGGGCCTCGGGCAGCAGCGGGCCGCTGGAGCCAGTGCTCGAGCGTGTCGGATTGGTCCACCACCAGCATGTGGCCTGTCAGCGGCTGTCCGCCGGACAGATGCGGCGAGCCGGCCTCGCACGGCTACTGATCTCAACACGGCCACTGTGGTTGCTCGACGAACCGCTGACAGCCCTTGACCCCGAAGGGATGGCGTTGGTCGCGGAACTCATCGGTGAGCACTGTGCCAGCGAAGGCGGGGTTCTGGCGGCAACACACTCGGCAGTAGGCGTACACGGGTCCGGACTGGTGGAGCTCGGCTGATGTTTCGTGCCCAGTTGATCCGTGAATGGCGAGCGTCGGTGCGCAGCCGCGATGAGATTCTCAATCCACTCGTGTTCCTGTTTTTGTCCATCATGCTGTTCGCGCTTGGTCTTGGCGGGGAAGCACACGCGCTGTCGCGTTGGTCGCCCGGCGTGCTCTGGGCACTCGTACTGCTGACCAACCTGCTGTCTCTCGAGGGATTGTTCCGGCGCGATTTTGATGACGGCACACTGGAGCAGATGGTGCTGCTCGCGGAACCCGCCTTCGTACCGGTGGTGGCCAAGATCCTCGTACAGTGGTGTTTTTCGGGTGCCCTGATCGCTCTGCTGACACCGGTACTGGGGCTGGTGCTGAACATGCCGATGACCGCATGGCCGGTGGTGATGGCTACCCTCGCCATCGGTACTCCGGCTCTCAGCATGCTCGGCGCCATTGGTGCTGCGCTAACGGTGGGGCTCAGGCGTGGCGGTGTGTTACTGGCCTTGTTGATTCTGCCGTTTTACGTGCCTGTGCTGATCTTCGGGGTCACGGCCGCGTCGGACGCAATGGCGGGACTAGGGGTAAATGCGCAGATTTTCGCGCTCGCTGGAATTAGTATGCTCGCGGTTACGGCTGCACCCTTTGCGGTGGTGGCCGCGGTACGAATATCTCTGGAGCAGGCATGATCGATTTTCGAAGAAATGCGGGGCGAAACAGGTGAATCTGACGGAACTCTGGCACCGTATGGGTTCTCCGCGCTGGTTCTACCAGATGAGTGGGCCCTGGGGGACGGGCTTTGCCACTCTTGCCGTCGTGCTGCTCGTTGTCGGTACGATGTGGGGACTCGCTTTCGCGCCCGCCGACTATCAGCAGGGCAACAGCTTCCGCATCATATACATTCACGTTCCCACCGCGATTCTGGCCCAGTCGGTGTACATGATGCTGGGTGTCGCCGGCTTCATTTTCCTAGTCTGGCGCATGAAGCTCGCGGACATGCTGCTCCAGGTGATGGTGCCGTTTGGCATGGGTGTGACTGCGCTGGCGTTGTTCAGCGGCGCGGTGTGGGGCCGGCCGACCTGGGGTGCCTGGTGGGTGTGGGGTGACCCGCGCATACTGTCCATGCTGCTGCTGTTGTTTCTGTATTTCGGACTTTATGCGCTTCGGGCAGCGATCCCGCGCGCGGAGGCCGCTGCACGGGCGTGCGCGTTGCTCGCACTGGTGGGGCTGATCAACATCCCCATCATCAAATACTCGGTGGAATGGTGGCAAACCCTGCACCAGGGTGTGACCTTCACGCTCACGGAAAAACCGAAAATGCCCATACAGATGTGGGCACCGCTGCTGGTAAACGTGATCGGCATATACTGTCTGTTCGCCGCCAACGTCATCATTCGCCTTCGAGGTGAGGTTCTGCGCCGTGAGAGCGGGACGGCCTGGGTGCAGGAAGTGGTCGCGACGCACGACCAGGCTCGACGGGGACACTCTGGGGACTCGGGAGCAATGGCGTGAGTTTCGATTCGGTGGAATCTTTCTTTCACATGGGTGGCCATGCGCTGTACGTCTGGATGGTGTTCGGCGCCTCCCTGGCGGGTCTCGTGGGCAACCTGATTAATCTCAACCGTACTCACCGGGCAGCCGTGGAGGCCGCGGCTAGGGAACCGCTGGTGTCCGAGGAGGAGCCTTCATGAGGGTAAAACGTCGCAACCGCCTGATCACCGTCAGTTTCGTCTTCATCGGCGCCGCGGTGGCCGTGGGCCTGATGCTGATGGCGGCCAACGAGAACCTGAACCTGTTTTATCCGCCGGACAAGGTGGTCAGCGGTGAGGCGCCTACCAGTACCGGTATCCGCGCCGGTGGAATGGTGCTGGCCGGTAGCGTGCAGCGTAACAGTGAGAATCTCGACGTGCGCTTCGTCCTCACCGACTACAAAGGATCCGATTTCGAGGTGGTGTACACAGGCATCCTGCCGGATCTGTTCCGCGAGGGTCAGGGGGTACTCGTGCAGGGGCAGTTGGGTGAGGACGGTGTGTTCCAGGCCGCCTCCGTGCTTGCCAAGCACGATGAGAACTACATGCCGCCGGAACTGGAGGGCATGGGGGCGTGATTCCGGAACTGGGCCAGTACGCCCTCGTGCTCGCGCTGTGTCTCGCGGGCGCTGGTGCTTTCGCGGGACTCGTGGGCGCGCAGGCAAACAACGCGCGCTGGATGCGCGCGGCACGCAGTCTGCCAATGGGTCAGTTCGTACTCACGGCAATCGCATTCGGCGTTCTCATGCACGCGTTCGTGACCGATGACTTCTCGGTCGGCTATGTGGCACGCAACTCCAACTCTCTGTTGCCCTGGTACTACAAGGTGAGCGCGGTGTGGGGCGCGCACGAAGGCTCGTTTCTGCTGTGGACGCTGATCATGGGAGCGTGGATGCTCGCCGTCAGCTTGCGCGGGCACGTCCTGCCGCCGCGTTTTCATGCGCGTGTGTTGGGTGTGATGAGCGTTCTCAACCTGGGCTTCCTTGCTTTTCTCATCTTCACCAGCAACCCCTTCGACCGGCTGTTACCGCTGGCGCCGCTGGATGGCTCTGATCTGAATCCCCTGCTGCAGGACTTCGGACTGGTCCTGCATCCGCCGCTGCTCTATATCGGCTACGTAGGCTTTTCGGTGGCGTTTGCGTTCGCCCTCGCGGCTCTGTTGTCGGGACGTCTGGACAGTGCGTGGGCGCGCTGGTCGCGCCCCTGGACCAACATCACCTGGGCCTTTCTCACGCTCGGCATTGCGCTCGGTAGTTGGTGGGCTTACTACGAACTCGGTTGGGGCGGCTGGTGGTTTTGGGATCCCGTGGAAAATGCCTCGTTCATGCCGTGGCTCGCGGGAACCGCGCTGGTGCACTCGCTCGCCGTCACTGAGAAGCGCGGCACGTTTCGGGCATGGACGCTCCTGCTCTCTGTTAGTGTGTTTTCGCTGTCCTTGCTGGGTGCCTTTATCGTGCGTTCCGGTGTACTCACCTCAGTGCACGCCTTCGCGGTGGACCCCACCCGGGGTATGTTCATCCTCGTGTTTCTCACCCTCGTGGTGGGCGGCTCGTTTGCGCTGTATGCCGTTCGTGCGCAGGAAATGGTCTCCAGCGTGCGTTACGGATGGCACAGTCGAGAGATGTTTCTGCTCGTGAACAATCTCCTGTTGGTGGTGGCGCTTGCGGTGGTGCTGCTCGGTACGCTGTATCCGCTTGCATACGAGGCGGTGACGGGGGGCGATAAGATCAGCATCGGACCACCCTGGTTCAACACCTTCTTCGTGCCGCTGATGATGGCGCTGACCGTGGCGCTGGGTATCGGCCCGCTCATGGGCTGGAAACGCACACCATTGCCGGAATTGAGACGGCGGCTCGCCGTCGCTGCGGTGGCCAGTGTACTGTTGAGTGTCGCTGTTGCGCTCGTCGTCGGTTCGGATCTCGGCGCGGGCGCTGTTTTGGCTGTGGTACTGGGACTGTGGGTGCTCGCCACCTCGTTGATCGATATTCGGCGACGCAGCGCGCGTGGTCTGCGCCGCGTACCCGCCGCTTACTGGGGCATGCAGCTCGCACACTTTGGCTTTGCTATGGCGCTCGTGGGTGTCGCGCTGACGCATACCCTGAGTGTGGAGAAAGACCTGCGTCTGGAGCCTGGCGAGCAAACCGAGCAGCAGGGTGTCACATTCCTGTTCAAGGGTGTGGTGGATGCGCGAGGGTCCAATTACGTGGCGCAGACGGGGCTGTTCGAGATCACCGATGGTGACCAGCGTCTGTTGCTGAAGCCCGAAAAGCGACGCTATCTCGCAAGCAACCAGGTCATGACCGAGGCTGCCATCGACGCAGGTTTGTTCAGGGATCTGTATGTATCTCTTGGCGAACCCCTCGGCGAGGGTGCCTGGGCCGTTCGCGTTTATGTGAAACCCTTCGTGCGCTGGATCTGGTATGGCTGTCTGCTGATGGCGCTCGGTGGGATCATGGCGGTGGCCGATGCCCGTTACCGGAGGTTGCGTGTGCGTGAGGCCTCCAGGTTGGCTGCGGCGGGAGCGGCATCGTGAATCGCGTGGGTTTGTATGTCCCCTTGGCGCTGTTTGCCGTGATTCTCGTCATCGGTTATGCGGGTTTTCAGCTGGCTGATCCGCATCAGCTACCGTCCGCGTTGATCGGCAAACCGTTCCCCGAATTCACCGCCGAGCGCCTGGATGGCGGCGGTAAAGTAGTGCGCGCGGATCTGATCGGCGAGCCGCTGCTGATCAACGTGTGGGCCACGTGGTGCCCCGCGTGCAAGGCGGAACACGACGAGCTGATGGCCATCCGACAGCGTTCCGAACTCAACATCGTTGGCGTGAACTACAAGGACGACCCGGCCAAGGCGCGCCGCTGGCTCGATGAGTACGGCGATCCTTACGAATACAATCTGCTCGATCCCGACGGCATGCTCGGTGTGGAACTGGGTGTCTATGGTGCGCCGGAGACCTTTCTCCTGAACGAGCAGGGCATCATCGTCTACAAACGCATCGGCGAGGTGACGGAGCGTATCTGGCGTGACGAAATCCTTCCTCATCTCAAGCGTTGGGAGGTGGCCGCGCAATGAGAGTCCGCCTGTATGTCCTCATCGCTGTACTGGCATCGCTTCCACCGTTCCTGCCGGGGGCGCTGGCAGCCTCCCAGATAGATGTCTATCACTTCGAGGACGCCGGTCAGGAACGGCGCTATCGAGGCCTGATCGATGAGTTTCGTTGTCCCAAGTGTCTGAACACCAACCTCTCCGGCAGCGACGCACCCATCGCCAAGGATCTTCGCGCAACGGTGCACAGACTCGTCGTCGAGCGGGGTTTGAGCGACGATGAGGTGCGCGCTTATCTGCTGGAGCGCTATGGCGACTTCGTTCTCTACGATCCGCCCCTGCACCTCGGAACGGTGGCGCTATGGGTGGGTCCTACCGCCTTCGTCCTGATCGGCATCGTCGTGCTCACCATGCGTGTGCGCCGACAGCAGGGTGTGGAACTCAGCGACGATGATCGCGAGCGTCTCCACCGGATACTGGGGGACTAATATGTTCTGGCTGCTCGCTGCGGCGCTCTCGGCGCTCGCAATCGCCTTCGTGCTGATACCGCTGCGCCCAACGGCAGGTGGTGGGAAATCAGGGTTGGGGCGTGCCGAAGTGGACCGCAACGATATGGTGCGCCGCCTTTACAGCGACCGTCTGGCGGAGCTTGAGGGGGAGCGTGACGTCGGAATGGTGAGTGCAGACGCATACGGAGAGGTCGAACAGGAGCTTGCCGGAGTGCTGCTCAAGGACTATGCCGATGGGGACGTCTCTGGTGAAGAGGCCCTCATGGCAGAGGGCAGAATCCGGGTGCCGGGCGGTTGGGTGTTTGCCGTGCTGATTCCAATGCTCGCAGGGTGGCTGTACATGCAGGTGGGGGAGCCGGATGCAGACATGCTCGAGGAGTCTGTGCAGACGTTCTCGCTGGATCCGGAAACCGACGGCGTGAAGTTGGCGC
>DCWG01000084.1 GCA_002327525.1 Gammaproteobacteria bacterium UBA2168
GGATCGGTTATGTCGGCGATGACTTGGAGGATCGTATGGACTTGAAGGGATTTCTGATCGTCGCTACCTACCGCTCGGGCAGCAGCGCGCTGGCCGAGCGTATAGGGCTGCACCCGCAGATCGCCTGCGGGTGGGAATCCACGATGAGCGTGCCGGTGCACCGCAAGCTCGCTATCGGCAAAGAACTGCTCGCCGGGGATCTCGCCAGCCTCGAGGCCGACGAGCGGGCCCAAATCGAGCAATCGCTGACCCCGGATACGCGCATGATCGGCTATCGCCGCCTGTTCCGCGCCTCGGACAAGTGGCTGGGCTCGCTACGCTTCTCGCCGGCGCTCTGGGTCGACCGGCTGGAGGCGCACCTCGCCTGGTGGCGGGCCAACCCGGCCATCGCCATCGTGCACATCGTACGCGGCGACAACCTCGCCTGGCTGCGCTCGCTCGCCTCCGCCAAGACGAGCGGCAGTTTCTTCGGGCAGGCCTACCCGGAGGATCTTGAGTTCCGCTTCGACCTGCACGAGGCGGAGAAACGGGTGGTGGCCAAGCACTTCATCACCGGGCACCTGGATACGCTGCGCGCCACCAACCCCTACCATGTTGGTGGACTACGAGGCGTTCAGGGCCGACAACGAGGCGCACGCGAGCGCCGTGGTCGAATTCCTCGGGTGCGACGCCGATGCCGGGATCGTCGCCGAGCCTACCGCCATCGTGCAGTCGCGCGGGGCGCGCGTCGACGCGTTCGTGAACCGCGAAGAGGTGAGTGCGCATCTCGAGCGGCTGCACCTGCTGCGCGACAGCGTTCCTGCTGTTTAATCGGTCAAGCGGGTTTCTCCCACATCGACACGTGGCTGGTACTGGTTGCGGTGGACGGTTCGCACCGCCAGCCGGCCACCGCTCGATAAGCCTCGGCCCCGCGATGCGCGCCATCAGGTCCAGTTCCGCCGGCCACATGTAGCGAAACGGCGCGCAGGTGTGGAGCAGCCCCATCTACGCGTTTCGCAGCTAGCTCGCGATTCCCCCCGCACTCGTGTCATTGAGTGAGGCCCGACCTCTTCTTATCACTCAGGCCCCGTGTAGTAGCGAAGTGCGTCAAGCGGATTGCTCTCCCGGACCTCCATCTTGGCAATGGCGTTCAGATGCACCTCGTTGGGTCCGTCCCCAATGCGCATTACCCGCGCCAGCGTGTAAAGCTCGGCCAGCGGCGTGTCCGGCGACATGCCCATGGCGCCATGAATCTGAATAGCCCGGTCTGCAACGTTACAGACCAGTTCTGAGGCGACGATCTTGATCATCGCGATTTCCTTGCGGGCTGCTTTGGTACCAACGTCATCCATCACCTTGGCCGTATGCAGCACCAGGAATCTGGCCTGGTCTATTTCCATCCGCGAGCGGGCGATCTGTTCAGCCGTCATACCGTGTTCATGCAGGTATTTGCCAAATGCCTTGCGCTCCTGACAACGCGCAACCATCAGCTCCAACGCGAGTTCGGCCATGCCGATGCAGCGCATGCCATAGTGGATTCTACCGGGCCCTAGGCGCGCCTGGGCGATGGCAAAGCCATCCCCTTCTTCACCCAACAAGTTCGAGGCAGGCACCCGCACGTTGTTGTACACCACCTCACCATGCCCGCCGGTGTGCATACCATGAAAGACGGGAATATCTCGCACGATTTCCACCCCCGGTGTATCTATCGGGACCACGATCATCGACTGCTGACGATGCCGGGAGGCTTGCGGGTCGGTTTTTCCCAGGACGATACAAAATGCGCAATCCGGATGCAGGATATTCGACGAGAACCACTTGCGGCCATTGATGACGTACTCATCGCCATCGCGTTTGATGCTGGTTTGTATATTGGTGGCATCCGAAGAAGCCACGTCCGGTTCGGTCATGGAGAAACAAGAGGTGGCTTCGCCCTCCAACAGGGGCAACAGAAATTTCTGACGCTGCTCTTCGTTGGCCGCCGCATGTAAAAGCTCCATGTTGCCGGTATTGGGCGCATTGCAGTTGAATATTTGTAGCGACCAGGGAATCCGGCCCATGATTTCCATCAGCGGCGCAAACTCCGAATTGCTCAATCCCATACCGGGTTCATCGTCGCGTAAGCCAGGCATGAACAGATTCCACAGCCCCTGCTCCTTGGCCAGCATTCTTAAATCCTGAACGAAAGCCAGGGCCTCCGGGTCGTTGCGCAGCGGACCGCTCGACACCGCCTGATACTGCCGATTGCGCGGAATGATGTGCTGGTCCATGAAGTGCTGAACCTGATCGCGCAGTAGCTCTACTTTTTCACTGTATTGGAAGTCCATGGATCGGTCTCTCTTGGAAGCAAGATTGTGGAAATGTCCGTTACTTCAGACTGATACTCGTGCCTACACACGAATAGGAAATATAACAGGGATGTTCGGTATCGTGGTGTGGTTTGCCAAGATCGTACAGCAATCCCATCCAGCCGAGACCGACGATCCCGGCTCGATATTTCTTTCCTTTCTTAGGAATTTCCGCGGTTGACGCCGTTGATGCGGGCAGGGCAAGTCCCACGGTGGCTCCCGCTGCCAAGGTGCTTTTATTGAATTCGCGTCTGCTCATTTTCGACTCTCCTGTTATTTATTCCTGCCCAAGCCGGGTTCACCCACATTCCCGTCGATACCAGACTTCGGCAAACGACGAATAGGAAATATAACAGGGATGTTC
>DCWG01000086.1 GCA_002327525.1 Gammaproteobacteria bacterium UBA2168
CCATGTTTTTGGGGGAAAGGTCACGATAGCTACTGACTGGTTTTCATGGGCCCATGCGATACCGCAGCGCCCTGGCCAGCACGGCACCCGGCCGGCGTCGCTGCGAATTATCGGGCGTGTGTATGTCCGGAGCATCACCGACGACCTGAGAGCGGGTAGACTGCTCCCTCGTGGGAGAACTGCGGAGATGGTAATTTGGTGTCAGAAGTTGCATTTAGTGAAGATCACAGGAACGCGATCGATGCGGTACGTGAGTTGTACGATGGTGCGGAAGGTGCCCTGTTTGGCCTGATTTTCGGTGAACAGATTCATCTCGGCGGTTTCAATGCATCCACGACACTCGCAGACGATGCGGGGATACGCGGCGGATCCGGGGTCGATCTCTGCTGCGGTTACGGCGCCGGCATGCGCTTGTTGTCCAGATATCGCGACGTCGAGTCGATGATCGGTATCGACATTTCACCTGAAGTTCAGAACGTGGGCCGGCAGCGGTGCGTCGAAGACGGCATCACCAATATCGAGTTCAGATGTGAGGATGCCTGCGCGACCAGTATCGCTTCTTCATCGGTGGACTTCGTGTGGAGCGAAGATGCCTGGTGTTACGTACCCGATAAGGATCTGCTCATCGGCGAGGCGGTGCGAATCGTAAAGCCCGGTGGAGCGATCGCTTTCACGGACTGGGTCGAGGGCAGTGACCTGGCAGCAGGTGAACGCGAGTTTCTGATGGCGGGTATGAGGTTTCCGGGCCTCGAAACCATGGACGGTTATGTGGGTCTCCTGCAGAGCGCTGGTTGTGACGTCGTCCATGCACAAGACACGGGCACGTTCAACCTCCATCTGAAGGTGATTGCCGACATGCTGGATACTCAGTTGCGATGGGACGCTCTGCGAAAGGTTTCTTTCGACGCTGCACAGGTGGATCTCATAGTGGATGGGCTCAAACTCATCGCGGAATGGGGAAATCTCGGCAAAGTGCTGCAGGCGCGCATCGTGGCACGCAAAAAATGAGGGGTTAGGGTTTGGGCAGCGTGAACTTCGGAGCGATGGGTTGTGCGAAGGTGTGCTTGGCGAGGATGTCGTATATATGGCCGCAGACATCACAGTGTACGACCAAAAACCAGGGCTGACGGGTACGCGAGCGTTCCCGACTTTCCTTGGAGACGATGTGTTCTACGCCTTCTGCCTTGCAGTTGGGGCACATCGGCTCCGCCATCAGTCGAGTTCCTGATCCATACTGAGCGCGGGAATACCGTGGGCGCTGCCGACGATGCGGGCCGGTACCCCGGCAACCGTCACGTGCGGGGGCACGTCTTCCAGTACCACGGACCCTGCACCCACCTTGGCACCCTCACCGACCTCGATGTTGCCGATGATCTTGGCGCCTGCCGCCAGCAGCACGCCGCGCCGGATCTTGGGATGCCGATCGCCGGATACTTTGCCGGTACCGCCCAGCGTCACCGAATGCAGAATCGACACGTCGTTCTCGATCACGGCGGTCTCGCCGACCACAATGCCGGTTGCATGGTCTAGCATGAGGCCGGACCCGATCCTGGCGGCGGGGTGGATGTCGACGCCTAGCGTGACGCTGATCTGATTCTGGAAGAAACTCGCGAGCGTACGCCGACCGCGGGTCCACAGCCAATGGGCCACGCGATGTGCCTGCAGGGCGTGAAATCCCTTGAAGAACAGAAAGGGAGAGGACAGATCCTCGCATGCGGGATCGCGTGCGTAGATGGCGAGCACGTCTATCTCTGCGGCCTGGAGGATGGATGGATCGGCGGCCATCGCTTCCTTGATCACGTCGCGAATGAGCATGGTCGGCAGCATGGGGTTGTCCAGCTTGCTCGCCAGCCGAAAGCTCAGGGCGGCGCCGAAGCTGTCGTGATTGAGAATGGTTGCATGGAAGTAGCTGCCGAGAATCGGTTCCTCCACCGACTTGGCTCGTGCCTCTTCGCGCATGACGGGCCATAGGTCTCCTGGCTGACGTATGTCCACCTGTAGAGATGCCGCGTCCGACAACACCTCGCCGTAGCGTTCGTTCACTCTCAAGCCTCCACTTGGGCCGGGTACGGGGGCCGATCAGACTAACGCCAGAGTTTGAGAATGCAAGCGGCCTCAGGGTGGCGGCGGCAGGTCCAGGTCGCGCAGCACGCCTGCGTCATCCACATCCAGTTCCACCACGTCGGGGAGGTGTCTTCTCACGACGCTGCGGGCGCCCTCGTCACCCTGGCAGCGGGTGAGTGTGGCGATGTGCCGGGCCGCGAACCCCACCGGATGCCCAGGCGTACCGCGGTACACGGGACGCACGATAGCGGTACTGCTCCGGTGTGTGATGTCATCGCGAAGCAACCCCAGGGTCTCGGGACGGATCCATGGCATGTCGGCCAGCGCCACGAACACATAGTCCCAACCCCGAGCTGCGAGAGCACCGGCTGCGAGTGTGTGTCCCATGCCTTGTGTTGCATCAGCGCAAGTGAGGGTCTCGTAGTCGCCCAGAAGACCCGCGATCGGGTCGTCTTCGCGTATGACGACGATCAGACGATCGAAAGCGGCGCGGTACAGTTTGGCCGTCGCCAGCACCATGGGACGGCCATCGGGAAAGGGATGCAGGCGCTTGTCGCTGCCAAAGCGGCGGCCAAATCCGGCAGCCAGCAGTACCGCGCCACCTTTGCGATCGTCAGCCAGCGCTGGTCTCTGCAGCGCGGAGCGCTTCACGCGCCGCAGCCACGCGTCGTTTGCGCACGGCAGTGATCTCGCCAATCACGGCAATGGCAATTTCGGGGGGAGTCTTGCTGCCGATAGGCAAGCCGATGGGTGCGTGCAGGCGGGCTATTTCCGCATCGGACAGGTCCAGTGCCGCCAACCGCTCGCGGCGGCTTGCTGACGTGCGCGTCGAACCCATGGCGCCGATGTAGAAGGCATCCGACTTGAGCGCTTCCATGAGCCCCATGTCGTCTATCCTGGGATCGTGAGTGAGTGCGACGATAGCCGAGGATGGGTCGTTGGCGTGCGCGCGCACCGCGTCGTCCGGCATGTCGTTCACAAGGCGTGTGCCGGGAACGGCGAAGTCTTCCAGCAGTTGCTCGCGCGGGTCGCACACGCTCACCTCGTAGTCCAGCATTTGAGCTAGCTCCGCCAGATACTTCGACACCATGCCGGCGCCGATGATGAACAGCTGATGGCGGGGACCGTAGGTGTGCTTCAGCACCTGCGCGCCTTCGTCCCAGCTGAGAGGAGCGTGCTGTTCCACATCGGTGTATGAGAATGTACCGCGCGCGAGATCCACCGAGCGTTCCACCGTCCGTCGTCGTGCCAGCCGCTGCGCCAGGTGATCGAAGTGCGCACGATAGTCCGGTGTGCTGTGCAGCGGCTCGACGACGATGTACAAGTGCCCTCCGCAGGGAAGGCCCAGCTTTTCGGTCTCCTCGGCGGTGATACCGTACTGGAAGAACTGGGCATGATCACGCGCGAGTTCACCTGCAGTGAGTTTCTCCAGCAGGTCATCCTCCACGCATCCGCCGGAAAGCGAGCCCACGATATGCCCGTCCGCATCGCAGGCGAGCAGAGAGCCCACCGGCCGCGGCGAAGAACCCCAGGTCTGTACCACGGTTGCGAGCCAGCAACGGCGCTCTTCTCGCAGCCAGTGGGCGACCTGGTTCAGAACCTCATTGTCTACTGCTTGCATATCACTGGGGGGCCGTTAACGTGAGGACAGTTTACTACCAGCAGTCTTATCCTGACACGAAATCGAATGGGATCAGATCCGCGCGTCATACGTGCAGATATCGATAAGGATTTATCTTTATTTTCCAGTTACTTATGGAGTAAAGGTATAGTCCACCGTATCTATCGAGAGAGCCACGCCCAGGTGTTGGAAGTCCAGGAAGCATCCGCCGCTGAGGATGTCAGAGTGGCCTATGAAGCCTGGTGCTCTGGAAAGTTGGTTCTTGAGCGGAGCTCGGTACGCATACCAGTGGCCCCACCGGCGATGACGCGCTTCCTTGCCTTGCCAGGAGTCTTGTCGGTACTCCTGCTGGCATGGCTTGTATTCGCAGGCATGGCGTTTTTCCCGGAACTGTTCGCCTGGTTCACGTTCGTGCCCGTGGCAAGTCCGCTGGACGAGACGCTGTCGATCTGGGCCGAGCTCGGCAAACTGAGGGTCTGGCGGTGGATCGCGCCAATCTTCCTGCACTTTACTGCCCTGCACATCATCTTCAATTCGGTGGTCGTTTATGAGCTCGGCAGGCGGATCGAGTTGCGCGAAGGGGCGGTCAGGCTGTGGCTAGTGGTGCTGGCAACGGGTACCGTCAGCAATATTTGTCAGTTCATCGCCATCGGCGACTTACCCTTCGGCGGGCTGTCAGGAGTAGCCTATGCGTTGCTCGGCTACGTGATGGTCCGAGCGCGGCTGCAGCGTGCAGAGGCTGCCTGGCAATTGCCTCCCGGAATCGCGGTGGGTCTGATAGGCGCATCTCTCCTGTTCACGACAGGCATCACGGAACCCTTCGGACTCAATATCGCCAACACGGCACACTGGACGGGTTTGGGCGCCGGGGCGGCAATCGCCTGGGTTGGTGCACCTCGCCCCACAGGCTGAAAAGATGAGCAGCATTGGTGGCGTGATCGTGGGCTTGCGCTACGAGAGGGCAGATACGCTGTCCTGTTCACTCGCGGTTACGATGCTCGAAGGCGAGCGGGTAGAGAACAATCTGGCTCTAAACCCACTGCTCGGTCTTGGTGTGGAAGTCACTTTCAGCGGTCGCATCGAATGCACACATTGCGCTGCGCGCACGCCCCGTAGCTACGGTGGTGGCTACTGTTACGACTGTTTCCGCACGCTGGCGCGTTGCGACTTGTGCGTTGTCAGTCCGGACCGGTGCCACTACGATCAGGGAACCTGCCGTGAGCCCGACTGGGGGCGCGCGTATTGCATGCAACCGCACACGGTATATCTGGCCAACTCATCAGGACCGAAGGTGGGGATCACGCGCCGTGATCGTGAACTGCACCGCTGGATGGACCAGGGTGCAATACAGGGTCTGCCGATCGCGTACGCTTCCACACGTCGCAGTGCCGGTGAACTGGAAGTGACTCTCGCGACCCGTGTGCCGGACCGTACCGACTGGCGGAGACTCACTTCAGGCGACGTGGCGCCGGTGGATCTGACTAGAGTCAGAGACCAACTGCGCGCTGCCTTCGAGCGGCAGACGCCGGACACGCTCTGGCTCGACGAAGCGCCGGAAACCCGCCTGCGCTACCCTGTGCTGGGCTATGGGAAACCACTCCAGCAGAAGCTGGAGAACGGACAATCCGTGATTGGCGGGGTACTGCTCGGCATCAAGGGACAGTATCTGCTATTCGATTCGGGTGTGTTCAACGTCGGTCAGCATCGCGGCCATGAAATCGAGCTGTCGCAGGTGGATGAACCGCGCCGACCCGCTGCCGGCAGACAGCTCGAACTATTCTGATCCTTTGGTAATCGAGAAGGGGATACGCTTGGACGAAACCTCACACATCGCCATCCGGCGCACGGACTACCGTGCACCGCCGTTTCGAGTAGAAGCGACGAGGCTCAGTTTCGATCTTCAGGAAGGTGCGACGACAGTGACCAGCGCCATGGACGTGGAGCGAAGCGGTGACGGTGATCTGGTACTCGACGGACAGGATCTCCAGCTCTTGTCCATCGAGGTCGATGGCAGGGCGCTTGGTGGTAACGAATACCGTGTGGAGGATGATCGGCTCACGCTGTTCGCGATTCCCGATCGGGCCGAAGTCCGCATCGTGACGCGCATCGAGCCGGAACAGAACACCGCGCTGGAGGGCCTGTATAGGTCGGGTTCGATGTATTGCACGCAATGCGAGGCGGAGGGGTTTAGGAAGATCACCTACTATCCCGATCGGCCGGACGTGCTTTCGAGGTTCACGACCACCATCGAGGCGGACGCCCAGGCCTACCCGGTACTCCTGTCCAACGGCAATCTGATCGAGGATGAAACGCACCAGGGCCGCAGGCGTGTCACCTGGGAGGATCCGTTTCCCAAACCGAGTTATCTGTTCGCTCTGGTGGCCGGCGATCTCGCGGTCAAGCGGGACACCTTCGTGACTGCGGGCGGGCGTGAAGTACGGCTGGAAATATACTCGGAGCCGCACAACATCGAACAATGCGACTTCGCCATGGGTGCGCTCAGGCGGGCCATGCGGTGGGATGAACAACGGTTCGGTCGCGAATACGACTTGGATGTCTTCATGATCGTGGCGGTGGAGGATTTCAACATGGGGGCCATGGAGAACAAGGGCCTCAACATCTTTAACACTTCTGCCGTGTTGGCGTCGCCGGACACCGCGGTCGATGCCGCCTACCAGCGTGTGGAGGCCATTATCGGCCACGAGTACTTCCACAACTGGTCGGGCAATCGGGT
>DCWG01000035.1:0-47521 GCA_002327525.1 Gammaproteobacteria bacterium UBA2168
GACAAGATGCAGGGGAAAGGTCAGCTACCGTACCAGTTCGCCGACTGGCTCACACCTTTCCACCGCGCCGGCCTCAACGTACACATGCACTGCAACCGCAATTTGACGCAGGATCTCGCCATCGAAACCGTCGAGAAAGTCCTGCGCCAAGACCCATGGCCGGACCACCGCCACACCATCACCCACACCCAGCTCACGACGCAGGCACAGCTGCGCAAAATGGCGAAACTGGGCCTGCGCGCCAATTTCTTCACCAACCACATCTGGTATGGGGCGATCAGCACTACGACATCACCGTGGGTCTGGAAGGTGTCAACACCCTGGAGCCCTGCGCTTCCGCGCTCCGCGAAGGCGTGCCGTTCTCCATTCACTGCGACGCTGGCGTCACTCCCCTCGGTTCGCCGCACACCATGTGGTGCGCCATGAATCGACTGACGCCAAACGGCCGTGTGCTGGGCGAGACAGAGAAGATCAGTGCCTATGAGGCCCTCCGCGCGGTCACGATATCGGCGGCATACCAGATGCACATGGACGATGAGATCGGTTCACTCGAAGCAGGCAAGAAGGCCGATTTCGCAATCCTCGAAGAAGATCCACTGACCGTGAACCCCGTGCGTATTCGCGACATCCAGGTGTGGGGCACCGTGCTGGCGGACATGAAACACCAGGCGAGCGGCTGACACATGATCGACTACACGGTACTCGGAGGCTATCTCGGGGCGGGCAAAACCACACTGCTCAATCATATCCTGCGCAACAACGACGGGCACCGCATCGCTCTGCTGGTCAACGATTTCGGCGACATCAACATCGACACTCAATTAATCCAATCGCGGGGCGAGAACCAGATCAATCTGGCCAACGGCTGCGTGTGCTGCAGTTTGAGCGACGGTTTCTTCGAGGCTCTCGATACGCTGCAGAACCTCGACCCGCCTCCCACTCACATCATCGTAGAGGCCAGTGGCGTGGCCAACGTCGGTAACCTCTCCCAGTACGGCTACGGAAGGGAAATGCGCCTTGCTGCCGTGATTGTGGTCGCGGATGCCGAGACCGTCCGGGAGAAGGCCCACGACAAGTACGTGGCACAGACGGTACGGCGCCAGCTGGCGGCCGCCGACCTCATCATCCTCAACAAGGTGGATCTTTGCAGCGATGAGCGGCGACCTGTTCTCGAGGCCTGGCTTACTCAGGAGACCGGTGGCACGCCGGTAATTTCCGCCGTGCGATGCGAGGTACCGCTGTCCATGCTGCTGGCCACGGAGCCTTCAGTGAGAACCCGGCTGCCGGAGCACCAGCACCACGAAGCTTTCCGTAGCTGGAGTTTCACCGCAGAGAGAAGCGTGACGAAAGAAGATCTCGAGGCATTCCTGCGCTCCCTCGGTCCCGAGATAATCCGGGCCAAGGGGCTGTTCGCGCGGACGGGCGGAGGCGTTCTCGAGCTTCAACTGGTCGGACGCCGCAAGGAACTCATCGAACGCGATGGCAATCGCCGTGGATCCTGCGAGATGGTTGCCATCGGCCGGGCAGAACAGTTGGATCCCGAGCACCTCGACGCGCTGGCCGGTACTCATCTTCGCTCGCATTGATGAAACCTAAATCGCCGTCGAGCTTCACATCGGCGAAGTCGATGATCGTCAGCCTTCCTCCTGGTACCAGCACCCTGAGTATCTCTCCTAAGCCCCGGATCTTCAGATCCGCATCGAGATGGTGGAACATAAGGCTGCTCACCACTGAATCGAAGCTGCCGCCGGCAAAAGGCAGCGCCTCGATTCCCACTTCGCAGAAGCGAACGTCGACTCCTCTCGCGTCCGCCTTGGATCGGGCACGGGCAACCATTTCTGGTGAGGGATCGATGCCGGTTACGCTACCCTCCCGGCCCACCGCCGCGGCCGTCTCGATGGCGAGGGTTCCCATACCGCAGCCGACATCCAGAACACGGTTTCCGGCACAAAACTGTGCCGCGTCGACAATACGCTGTCGAAAGCGGCCTTCTCCACCGAACGTCAGCAGATTCAACAGCAGGTCGTAGCTCGCCGCCCAGTGAATTTGATGGCCTGTGTTTTTCAACTCGTCCATATCCAAGCTCCGCTTCGAGAATGCATCGATCTCATAGTCCGAGCCAGCAGATACTTTTGGATCACGCACCGACAATTCGGTATAAAGGTCTGCTACGCCGCAACAAAGAGAAGGGAGAATGTTCGTGACTGTCGAACTGACAAACGACGTATTAAAGGACATGCACCGTTGCATGGTACAAATCCGCCGATTCGAGGAGACCGCCGGAAAGCTAATGGAGGATGGCAAGATCCCCGGAGCCCTGCACCTGTACGTGGGTGAGGAAGCCATCGCCAGCGGCGTTATGGCGCACCTTTCGAAAGAGGACCAGATTACCAGCACCCACCGCGGACACGGGCACCTCATCGCAAAGGGCGGTGAATTCGACCGCATGTTTGCCGAACTGTTCGGCAAGGCCACCGGCTACTGCAAGGGCAAAGGCGGAAGCATGCATATCTCCAACATGGATCTCGGCATGCTCGGGGCCAACGGTATCGTCGGTGGTGGCCCACCCATCGCCACGGGTGCGGCCTTTTCCAACAAATTCCGCAAAACCGACAATGTCGCCTGTTGTTTCTTCGGCGATGGCGCCAGCAACGAAGGTTCTCTTCACGAAGCAGCCAACATGGCCGCTCTCTTCAAGCTGCCGGTCGTATTCGTATGTGAGAACAATGGCTTTGGGGAATACACCTCACAAGCCAACCACCAGGCCATAGTCGATGTCGCCGATCGGGCACAGGGTTATGGCATGCCGGGCGTAATCGTCGACGGCATGGATGCCGTGGCGGTTTTCGAGGGTGCGAGGGAAGCCATTGCCCGGGCGCGTGCTGGTGACGGACCCACGCTGCTCGAATGTAAGACCTATCGCTTCTACGATCACGTCGGCGTGAGGGGCATGGGGCTGAGCTACCGATCGGATGAAGAGGTGGAGTTCTGGAAAAAGCGCGATCCAATCGACCAGTTCGAGGCCAAGCTGCGCGAACAAAACATCATGGCCGAGGCCGAGATACAAGCCGTGTACGAACAGGTGGCCGCCGAGATCGAGGCTGCCGTGCAGTTCGCGGAAGAGAGTCCGATGCCGGATCCAAGCACTATCACCGAAGACGTCTACGCCTGAGCGGGAGAATGACAATGGCAGATCAGAACAACAAACCACGTCAGCTGACGTACGTGATGGCCATCAACGAGGCCATCCGCACCGTGATGCAGGAGCAACCAAACGCCTTCGCTGCGGGAGAGGACATCGGTGGTGCCGGAGGTGTGTACGGATACTACAATGGCATTCAGGAACAGTTCGGCACTGACCGCGTGTACGACACGCCCATATCCGAAAAGGGCATCGTCGGCCTCGGTGTCGGCGCCGCCGCCACTGGCTGCCGACCCATACTCGACCTGATGTTCATAGACTTCATGGGCGAGTGCATGGACGAGGTGGCTAATCAACTTGCCAAGATGCGCTACATGTTCGGCGGCAGCGCCACCCTACCGGTGACATTGTTGACCATGGCTGGCGCTGGCGCCAGTCTCGCCGCCCAACACAGCCAGAGCTTGGAAGCGTGGCTGTGCCACCTTCCGGGACTGAAGGTGGTGATGGCGGCCACACCAGCAGATGCCAAGGGACTCATCATCGCAGCCGCCCGAGACGACAATCCAGTGATCGTGATAATGATGAAGACCCTGCTGGCGCTGAACGGCGAGGTTCCAGAGGACAGCTACGCCACTCCCATCGGCAAGGCCAACATCGTCAGACCGGGTGAGAACTACACCATCGTCACCTGGGGCCGGATGGTGCACGAAGCGATAACCGCCGCGGAGCAGTTAGCGCGATCCGGCCTCGATGCCGAGGTAATCGACGCCCGCTCCTTACAGCCGTTTGATACCGAAACGGTGATCGCATCGGTACGAAAGACACATCGCGCGATGGTCGCTCATGAGGCCGTACGCTATGGCGGTCTAGGTGGAGAAGTAGCAGCACAGATACAGGAACTGGCATTCGACGATCTCGACGCACCGGTCGCACGCGTCGGTGCCCCTTTCGCTCCGGTACCCTTCTCCCCGGTACTGGAAAGTGCCTACGTACCGAACGCTGAAACCATCGTGGCGGAGGTGAGAAGTCAGCTTCGTATCGAGGGCTAACGAGCCATGCCAACTGAGGTATATCTGGTCAAGGTCGGCATGAATATGACCGAGGGCATCGTCGAGGAATGGTGCGTGGCCGATGGCGGTCATGTGGAACTCGGGGAACTCTTGTACCGGCTCGAAACCGAAAAAGTCAATCTCGATGTGGACGCGGAAGCCACCGGCACCGTCAAGCACATCGTCGCCGAGGGTGTCGCCATGAAACCCGGGGACATCGTCGGGTACATATTCGCCGACGGCGAGACCATTCCGGCGGACGTGGCCGCACACACCCGTCCACCGCCTTCCGCGTCTCCTCAGGCGGCAGCTCAGCCTACGGCCACGTCCGTTGCGCCAGCGAGCGGCGACGGACAACGCATACCATCCTCGCCTGCCGCACGCAAAATGGCCGGCGAGCTTGGCATAGACATGACCACTCTGCTCGGTTCCGGTCCTGGTGGGCGTATCATCGAAACCGACGTCGCTGCCGCGGCTGCAGCAGCCGCACCCGCCACCCCCTCTTCCCCTTCTCGCGCAGCCTCTCCCGCAGCAAAGAAACTCGCGCGTGAAAGCGGTATCGATCTGGCTGGCGTGCAGGGTACAGGCCCCGGCGGACGTATCACGCTGGACGACGTAAAAGAACACGCACGCGCACCTGCCTCGCCTGCCGCGCCGGTGACGTCTCCGGACCCGCCACGAGAAGACACCATCGTGCCAATCAAGGGCATGCGCCGCACCATCGCCGCGCGGATGCACGACTCGCTCATGACAATGGCCCAGTTGACCATGGACATGGACGTGAACATGGACGACGCTGTCAAACTGCGTGGTCAGCTGGTGGCGAAATGGGCCGATATCGGAGTACGCCCTACTTACACCGACCTGGTCATCCACGCGGCAGCCAAGGCGCTTGCACAACACCCGGCCATGAATGCCGTATTCGGCGAGAGCGAAATTATCCGGCTGGGAGAAATCAACGTGGGCATGGCGGTTGCCTTGCCCGAAGGTCTTATCGTGCCCGTGATCCGCAATGCCGATCAAATGGGGCTTCGCGAACTGGCGACAGAGTCTAGCCGGTTGGCCACCGCGGTACGCGACAACAGCCTATCACCCGACGAGCTGATGGACGCTACGTTCACCGTTACAGCGCTGGGTATGTTTGGTGTCGATTCGTTCACGCCCATCATCAACCCACCTCAGGCCGGGATCCTTGGCGTCAATCGCATTCGCGATGACCTACGATGGGCGAGTGACACCCCAGTGAAAACCCAGGTGATGCGTCTGTCGTTGACATGGGATCATCGGGTGCTCGACGGCGCACCGGCAGCCGAGTTTCTCGGCGCGGTGCGGGATCTGCTCGAAGCGCCGTTCAGACTGCTTGTGTAGATGAGAACACCGGGTTCCCGGCTCCAATGAGCGGGTCGGCTGGGCACTCGACAACCTGGAGTAGAGCTTCATGGCTCAGGTATTGCTTTTCAGCGTGATCGCCGTCCTGCTGGTTTCTGTTTCATCTCAACTCCTCTGGTTAGGATGAACAAAAACGCTCACTTAAACTAGAACTATATCTGTCCCATAGGCGCTGACGTCAGGCACTAAACCCGATCCAGTACCGGCAAAAGGTATTTAATGAACTCCTTGGGATTCTCTGACATGGGAAAATGGCCCACTCCTTTCATTTCTGCCCATGTGGAACCTGGAATGGCCTCGTGCGCCTCCCGGCCCATGGCTGTCGTCGCGCTCCAGTCGTATTCACCCGAAAGTATATGTACCGCGCACCGACCGGTGTCGATGCTCGCGGCGGCATTGCGCAGGTCGAAATCCTGCACGTAGTAGTACAAATCGCCAATGAAGGCCGGTGGCCAGCCGCTCGCATAGACGAAGCCCGTCTCCTTACGCAGCGCCTTGGGTGAGTTAGGACTCATGAGTCCCTCCATGGCGCGCGCCTTGTATTCATTACTCACCTGTGGGTGCCACAACTCCTGCATCGCCTCGAGGCTGCCTTCCACCTTGAGCGCTCCCTCCACCGAGATTACCGCCCGAAACACGTCCGGGTGACGAAATGCCAGATCGAGCGCAAGCAGCCCGCCGACGGAACACCCCATGAACACCGGATCCTCCAGAGCGAGCGCCTGGGTCAGTCTCAGCGGGATCGAGCGCAGAAACTCGCCTTTCAGATCGTAACGCTGCGCCCACCAGTCCTTGCCGACCGGTGGGATGGACTTTCCGTGAAAAGGCAGATCGTACGCGATGAGGCGAAAGCGGCTGGTGATTTCGGGTACTTCGAACAGGTGCCGCCACTGACTCCCGTGACACCCTGCTGTGTGCTGCATCAGCAAGGGAATACCCTCACCCGCTTCTTCAAAGTAGATGCGGTGATCGTGACCATCGAGATCTAAGTGCACGTACCGACCGATTGGAGCATCAAACTGCTTTGTCGTGACCCCCGCCAACGGCGCACCCTCTCCATCACCGCTGCGCAGCAGTTCGATGGCGCGCATCGCCGCGGCGTAGTACTGCGCATGGGTCAGCGCATCGCCGCTGCGCTCCAGTCCCTGTGCGAGTGAGATATTGGCCATCGTATCGTTGAAGTATGGCGGCGGTATCTCACGAAGGATCTTCTCCCACACGGATTCCTCCGCGGAAAAGCCGATGAGCTGCGCGTCATCCGCCGTTTTTCCGGCCTTCACCCGACCGTCTTCGAGTTGCAGCGCAATCGAGCGTTCTCCAACGGTGAGTTGCAGCCCCCCGTTCCAGTGACGGGCCGCCAACTGGAATTCCCCGTCACCGGCGCAGGCACTCGCCCAGGCCTCTTCGTCTGGCAATGTATGCATGTTCATGACCCTCGCTTTCCCGCCAATGTACACCAGCACCCTACATGAGCGTCAAAGTCGCACATCGCGAATGGTTCCGTTAGCCTGACCGATTCCCTCGGCGAAGAGAATGCCCATGACCCCTCACCCAGCACTGACCGTGGGCCGCACGGCCGTCATCACCGGTGCAGCAGACGGAATCGGATTGGCAGCGGCCAAACGATTCGCGGCGCTCGGTCTCAACGTCTGCATAGCAGACGTAGATGAAACCCGGCTCGCTGCCGCGGAGACCGAGGTGTGCGCCGAAGCCGACGATGACCAGGGCGTACTCGCCGTCAGCACGGACGTCAGTCAGCTGGATCAGGTGCAGCGTCTCAGACAGGCAGTGCTGGAGGCTTTCGGCGACATCGCGGTTCTCATGAATAACGCCGGTACGGGTTCCGGCGGTGGCCCCTGGAGCAACTACGAAGGGTGGCGGCAGGTGCTCGATGCAAATCTGTGGGGCGTGATCAACGGCGTGCACACGTTCGCCGAAACCATGATCGCGCAGAATCGCCCCTGCGCCATCGTTAATACGGGTTCCAAGCAGGGCATCACCAATCCACCCGGCGATACCGCCTATAACGTCAGCAAGGCGGGTATTCGCACGCTGACCGAGAGTCTTGCCCACCAGTTGCGTGAGCTGGAAGGCTGCCAGGTAAGTGCGCACCTGCTGGTACCGGGTTTCACCTATACCGGCCTCATCCGCCGCCACATCAAGGATAAGCCTCTCGCCGCATGGTTGCCGGAGCAGGTAGCTGAGGAGTTGCTGAACGCCATGGCGCGTGGCGAGTTCTACATCATCTGTCCAGACAACGACGTCACCAGAGAGATGGACAATCGCAGGATCCAGTGGAACACCGACGACATCATCCGCAACCGTCCGGCGCTGTCACGCTGGCACCCGGAGTTCAGAGAAGCATTCGAGGCGTTCGCCCGCGGAGAGCGGTCGTCGTGACCTCGAGCACTGACCACTCCCAGGAAGACGTGCGCGTCTCCATTCTATGGAAAGCCTTCTGCTTCGCACACGCAGCCGAGCAGGAAGCCTACCTGAAGGGAACGGACAACCTCACACCACGGCGCATCGTCGAGATCTTCCAGAGCGATCTGCGTCACCGCGGAGTGCGCATCAATCCGCCCGAGGATCTCGATGGCACTCATACCTGGGTCCGCGAGGTTATGGATATATACACCCCGCAGGGAGCATAGACCGGCTCATCTCTACGGTTCGATTCGACACTTACGTGATTTCGTTGCTTCTTTGTTTGGGTTTCCCCTGGGGCTTTCAGGACCGCGTCTTCCGGGCTGGCTGTTCCAGCAAATCCCGGCAGGGCCTGCCGGGTACCGGAGAGACGGGGTGACAAGAAGCCTCTGACTAGGTGTCCTGATCCATAAATACGATGACCTCTGCGTGCCGGAGCGGCGCCTGGACAAGGCAGCGTCACGCCGGTGTGGCACTCCCCACAGCAGGTGGCCCCAACACCGGCCAGTTACGGCTCCGGCGCGCCTTGTCCTGGAACCGCAGCAAGGCTCAGACGTCGCCGTATTTCCGAAACAAGGCACTAAGACAAAAACACCCCAAACGAAACCACTTCGTTTCGCTTGAGGCCTCTTGAGGTCGTGCCGCGGACGATCTACCAACCGCACCCCTAATGCAGGAGACCGGGAGCGCTATCCGCTCTCGGTCTTGCGCGAACTAGAATGCAACGCTCACCATCAGCCAGAACTTGTCGACATCGGGACGGCTGCCGTCTCCGTCGAAGTCCGCATAAAAGGCATCGGCCCTCACCCACTTGTTAAACTTGTAGCCAAGCCGCAGGTTGAGTTCTTCACCAAACTCCTCGCTGCCATCATCCGCTTCAAAACTGTGGTAGCGGGCCTCGGCAATCCAGGCATCGGGTGTGAACTTCACTTTCACGTAGCGATCTTCCAGGCCTGCATCGGGTGTGGCGAGAAACTGATCCGCAAAGCCATTAAACGCGTGCAGCGTAGCGAACGGTGTGCGAAATGCCTCACCGGGATCGTCCTCGTCGCCGCCGAGTGCTTCCCAACCTACACCGACGTCGACCTTCCCCACGATGACACCGCCGTTCAGGTGCGTGTAGTTGGCATCGTAGTCGGCCGGGTTGTCACCTGCGTCCGTCTGGCGTGCAAACTCGCCCTCGTAACGAATTTTTACGTCATCGCCGAGCGCCACGCTGCCTTTGAACCTGGCACCGAACGTGGACGTAGAGAAGGCAAAGGCATCTTCGTTGTCGAGGCGGTAGTAGTACGCGGCGAGCCGGCCGACACTACCGAGATCGACACCGGCATTCAGAAGATGCGTGCCATCCTGATCGTGGATACCCGCAGATACCTGGTCGCCGAGGATGCGTCTCACTTTGTTGATGTAAGCGTAACGTGCATCGAAGCCGTCGCCCGTGTATTCGAACTTCACGGCGTCGTAGGTCTGTTCGTTCTGGCGCCATCCGACACCGCCTACGAAGCGCTGGTTGTCCAGATTGATGCGCTGCCGCCCAACGCGTGCGCCGAAATTTCCAGCCTTGTAGTCCAGGTAGAGCTGATTGAGCTCCGAACCCTCGGGATCCGCAATCACCGGATAACCGCCCATCGAGGGGGTGTTGCCGCCCCCCGCGTTGTAATCGTCGGCTCCGATCTGCGACACGTTATCGAACTCCGTAAACAGCTGGAAGCCTTTGACCCGGCCGCTAGCTATAGACAAGCGAGTGCGAACGGTCGATGCATCTGCATCATCCGAAAACCGGTTGTCGTCTACGTGTTCGAATCGATACCTAAACGACAAGCTGGCCTTGCCGTCCTTGATAAACGAATCCCAATCTGAACTACCGGCGCTCTCCGCTGCCACCGCATTCGTGCTTGACACGACCGCGGCCAGCACGCCAGCCATCCATACTTTTTGCTGATTTCTAACCACTATTTCGCTTCGCGAGACCTTTTGTCGCGTTATAGCATTGCCTTTCTAGGCGGTGGGTATTTTGTGATGTCACCCCTTTTTTGCGGTATACGAGAAACTACTAAGAATACGTGTAAGTACTAGGCTACTTGGCCCTGGGGCTGCACCATATTGCGTCTCGAAACACTCCGCGACCAACCGGGACGATGCACTCGACCGACGCAGACAATCCGGATTGGCCAAGGGCACGGTCGATCTCGACCCCGGGCAGCTGACGGTCAAGGCCGAATGGATGCAGGAGGACGTGGACAGCCAGCTCACGAGTTCTCTCGGGCACCGTCGCCGCTATCGCAACACGACATTGCTCAGCAGAGAAGACGAGCGCCTTCGCAATGCGCTCAACGTGACAGCACGTCGGTTGCTGTTCCAGATCATCTCACCGATGATCCAGGAATTTCTGGAGCATCTGGAACGTCACCCCGATTTTCTGCACGACACGCTTTATCCCACACTGCGATCACCGATCGGCAGCACCCGCTCGGCCGAGCATCAGGTACGAAGCAGTCTCACCAGCGCATACACCATAGAGTATCTCAGCACGGGGGAAACACCTCTGCGGGGGCACGCGATGGCCTGGCTGGCATCACGCCGATGAGCGACTGAGAAAACGGCGGGACGGCCGTGAGATGCCGTCCCGGTAGTGGGGACCTACGGGCAGGCCGTCAACGCTGCGTAGTGCGCGGCCAGATCTTCTGCATCCTGATCGCTCAGGCTAGCGACGAAAGGCTGCATGGTGACCTCGGTACGAGCGCCGTCACGGAATGCCTTGATCTGCTTAGCAAGGTAAATGTGCTGCTGGCCGGCGAGATTCGGCCACATGGGATTCAGACTCACACCCTGAAGACCGTGGCACGCAGCACAGACCGCAGCCTTGGCGGCACCGGCAGCTGCATCTCCAGCCGCCCACGCCCCCGTGGCTCCGAAGGCAACCAGAACAATCAGCGCCGAAAACAATTTACGCATTCCAATCTCCATTTCTTCTACAAATACAAAACCAATCCATAGCGCGACGGCAGGCACACCCGCAGGATAACGGGCGCGGTACGCCACGCAGTTCGATTGCCTATGTCAGATGACGCGGCGCCGCTACTTTTCACGGCGCTCACCCTGGGACAGCGGCGTATCATACGCTACAGATCGCCAGGTGCGAAACGAAAAACGCCCCACATTTCGACTCCCAATAAGCCGATTTCGTTCCAGGCTCGAACTTCGTGTGAGGATAAGGGATTGCCGAAGGCGTTCACAGACTCGTGGACATCGAGCCGTTTCCGCGAACGACTGGACACGCAGACCGGACTGTTGCGAGAAACATTCTCGGCGGGTGAGTTCAGCCTGCGGCAACGTCGCCGGTTTCGGATGCGAGTTCGGCAAGCGGCAGCAATCGCATCAGGATTCAGCCAGGGCGTCGATGGCCTCGCCACGTAACTGTCGCTTCAGTATCTTCCCCGACGCAGTCCTGGGCAACGGCGAGTCGGCAAAGCGCAGATAGCGCGGTATCTCGAATCGCGCCAGGCGAGTCTGCAGGAAGACACGCAGCTCGTCCTCACTGACGGACTCGGCGGAATACACCGTCGCCCCAACTTCCTCGCCGAGGCGTTCGTCGGGCACACCGTATACGCTAGCTTCGCTCACCGCCGGGTGTTCCAGCAGTGCGGCTTCCACCGCGCCACAACCGATGTTCTCGCCGCCGCGGATCACCAGGTCCTTGATCCTGTCGACGATGAAGACAAACCCCTCCTCATCGAGATAGGCCACGTCTCCGGTGCGCAGCCATCCGTCGACGAAAGTCTCAGCGTTTGCATCCGGCCGGTTCCAGTAACCTCGTATGACGCTGGCACCGCGAATCTGTAACTCCCCCCGACTTCCCGTCGGTAGCTCTCCGCCGCCCTCGTCTACAATACGGATGTCCAACACCGCCGAGCAGCGCCCCGAACTTTCCGGTCTGGCGGCATAATCATCTCCGGCGATGCCGGTGCCGATGGCATTGGTCTCCGTCATTCCCCATCCAGTGTTGGGGCGGGCGTTGTCGAATTGCTGGTCGATGTTGCGAACCTGCTCGGGTGCGCGGGGTGCGCCGCCGCCACCGACCATCAGCAGCGAGCTGAGGTCGTGGTTGGAGAGGCGCGCGTGAGCCACCAGGTCTCCCGTCATCGCCGCCGGTGCGGTCACCGAGGATATACCTTCCCGCTCGATAAGCTCGGTGGCCAGGGCCACGTCCCACTTGTACATTGAGACGATGCGGCGTTGGGCACGATACGAGGACAGATACACCGCGTGCGAACCCGTGGCATGAAACAACGGTACCGCCAGCAGGGTGGCGGGTTGCTGATCCGGCACCGGAAACTCCACACCACTCATCAGCGCCATGCTGCGCGCATCGAGCTCCCACGAGAGAAGCGCGGAAATGATATTGCGATGACAAGACACCGCACCCTTGGGATGGCCGGTGGACCCGGATGTGTAGAAGATCGTAGCGTCATCGTTGGGATGGATGTCCGCCATGGGCATATCTTCGCTGCAACTCGCGATCGCCATCCCAAGATCGCGCGCACCGGTGCCGTGATCTTCGCTTGCGCGCACCGACAGCACGGCAAGGTCGGCGAATTCATCCGTGCAACGCGCCAGGCGCTCGAGGCGCTCCTCATCGCAAAGTAGTACCTTTGCGCCGCTGTCGCTGAGCCCATAGGCCATCTCATCCGGTGTCCACAATGCATTCATCGCAACAGCAACGGCGCCGATGGATGTAGACGCCATGAAGCCGATGATCCATTCGGGATAGTTACGCATGGAAATGGCCACCCGCTCGCCCACCACCACGCCGTATTCACCGCCCAGCAGGTTGGCAAGCCGCGCGGCCTGCCTCCAGGCGTCCTCGAACGTGAGCACTTCATCCTCGTACTGGATGAAGGGCAGATCGCCGCGCGCTTCGTCATAAAGGTGGCGTAACGTTGGCGGCGCATGGCGAAACGCGCGGCAAACGTGGCCGTACATTTCCACCTCATGCAATTCATAGGGCTCGCCTGGCGCGGTCAGCGCGGTAAGTGCTGCAACTCGATCCATACTCGTCCTCTGAGCCTCGTGATCCGGCAAACGACCGATTGTGAACGACATGGCCCGTAGGTGTCATCACGCTGACACACACCGGACCGCCGCGCACTGTACCCGGCCTGATCCTAGTGCGAGCGTCTCTTGAAGTGTCAGTCGAGCAGACGAATCATCACCCGCCTGAAGTGTACGGGATGGCTCTCACTCTGCAGCGCGATGTAGCCCCCCGAAAGCGGTGTCCCGTCCACCTTGACCGTTTTGTCGAATCCGCTGACTACCCCACCGCCCACTACCGGATGTTGGTAGGCAAGCACCGTCGCATCGTTGACTCGATGTTCGATACGCCCGTGGCCATCCACGCGCAGGATAACGATCACCCAACTCTCGTCCGCCACGGTCGGCGCCTCGGCCGCTATGCAGTGTTTCGTCTCGAGTTCACCAGTCACTAGCTCGACATGGGTGCCTGGCGTGCAGAGGTTCAGAGTGGGACGCATACGGGTACCGAACCCACCCAAAAACTGCGCTTCCAGAGATATGGGGAAGTCCTGGTCTATACCCATGGACTGCGGACTCTGCGAGTGAAACATCACGCCGCTGTTCTTGCGCGCCCACCGCGGACCACCGCGCGCCTGCTCACCAACGAAGCGGTATTCCACGAGCAGTTCGTAGCGCTCGTAGGGCCGGTGATAGAAGAGATGACCAAAGTGATTCTCGAAACGCTCATACCCCTCATAACCGACAGATATCAGGCCATCCTCTACCCTGAAGGTTCCATACGGATCGATACCTGCGGCATGCCCCCGGATCTTCGGCGTCCAACCGTCGAGTGTCTTACCGTCGAATAGCGGCTGCCACGCCGTTTCTGCCGCGAATGCGCGGGGCGCAACAACGGCAGCCACCGCCCACGCGAGGACTACCCCGAAGAGGACGCTAGCTCTCCTCGGCATTGAACACTGCATAGATGCGTTTCTGGAAATACCAGCGGTCGTCGACCTTCATATAGTCGTCCTCGTACCGGCCAATAACGGCTCGTTTATCGCCATCCGGGGCATGCAGAAACGCCTGCTGATATCAGGTGCCGTGCGCCGTATCGCCATCCAGGATAATGGAACCCGCGGATGCCTAAAAGCCCACGAAAGAAAAAGCCGACATCACCTGGCGCCACACGGCAACGAAGTTGTCCTTGCCGGCAATCTCACCCACTGCAGGCAACGACCACACCGCATCATCCCGCCAGTTCTCTGCCCATGCGTCACCATCGAAGCGCATTACCGCGTCGTTGTACGACTCCACCCACTCCCTGATGGCCATTCGGTCTTCCAGCGGCCCCCGGCTGACCATCCCATTCTCCCCGCTTATCGATATCGCTGTGAATTGCGCAGCAGATATGCCGCACCATGCGGCTGATTGAGCACCGCGTTCTCTCCGAACAACGCCTCCTTCTGGCCGCCAAACACCTCCCGATTGGCGCCGAGCGGACTCAATTCCCGTGCCCGAGCAACAGCCACTGCCTCGAGCGTGTCGATGCCAGCCGTCAACTGCACGACACCAGCCGTCTTCGCCTCCGGACCCGTCCAGCGCCGAGCCAGTTGCACGGTCTCGAAAAACGCGTCTGCGGGAAGTTTGTGCCGAAACAATGCGAGTTCCGGTTTCGGGATGGTCATGCCGAGCTGCATTTCATTCGCACACAGATACCCCCTATCCTCACGCATGACCCGCACGTCGTGGCACAGAGCGGACATGAAACCCGCGCCAAATGCGTGGCCGTTTATCGCTGCCACCGTCGGTACGGGCAAGGTGATGATTCTGCCCATGAGCGTCATGAATTCAGCGCCAAAAGCGCTGCGATCGCCTCCGCGATGATCGCCCTGTGACCGAACCCACTCAAGGTCCAGCCCGTTGGAGAAGAACTTCTCACTGGCCGAACGCGTCACCAGCGCAACCGGGCCGGTGGAAGCTTCCACCTCGTCCAGCGCCCGGGCGAATTCTCGCACGAACGTAGTGTTCCACCGGTTCTCTCCATCATCCATGGTGAGGATGTAACAGTCGTCCTCGCGTGTTAGTTCGATCATATTCAGGACACCATCAGTAGCTTTCTATGGAGTTCTCAAAAGTGAATCCACCCCTGGCCATTACCAGGCGATGGCGGTGACCCTGGGCGTTGGCATCCCAGCTCTCGTAACCGGCATCGCCATGCCACATCGCCACACGGTCGCCGGCTCCGGTCTTGCCGACACGAGTGGAGTAGGTCTTGGCCTCGTTCTCCCGGAAGTGATCCAGAATCCTGGCACATGGCGTGTACAGAGAAAGGTGGTACAGCGTCACCCAGGTCGGCGGCACCATGTCGATCTCACCGGCGGAATGCCGCGCAAGCGCATCACCAGGGCGGATCCACGCATGGTCGTCGATTTCCCCCTGGTCTATGTCCACATCGTGTTCATCGTCGACGATCGCCGCGAAAAACCAGGTCGCGAAGCGTTTCTGCAGCCCTGGCGGCGGGGTCCAGTGGGCGAACCACACGAACTCGTCCGGACGCAGCAGGATACTGGCCTCTTCATCCGCTTCCCGGGCGGCGGCGTTACGCGCCGCAACCTCCGGATCCTCACTCGTACCAAAATCTTCCGCGTCGATCTTGCCACCGGGGAAAACCCACATCCCCCCGAACGTGATCTTCGAGTTCTTCCGCAACATGAGCACTTCCGGCCCTGCCTCCGCGTCCCGCAGCAAAACCACGGTCGCTGCCGCAATGGGTGGGACGACGCCTTCCTCGTCCTCGCTGCGGCGGTCGAGGCGGCCGTATATATCATTGCGGTGCCGGCCTTTGCCGGGGCTTCCCCTGGCCGATTCCTTATCCGCCTCGCTCATCAACGCTCCAAAACCTCAATGAAAAACAACCGAATCGCAATAGCCTGACAGTCCCCATCTGGATGTATCGCGCCGATGATCAAACGGTGGCCGTGCTTTCGACTCCCTCACTACCCGGCTTCGCCTTCGACGTGGAATAACTTGTTGTAGATGCGCCACTCACCATCCGTCTTCAGTAGTGACAATGTGTCCAGAAACGTGAGTCCGAGGTAGTCGTCGCGCACGCGGGTCACCGCAGTATCGCCAGCGATTTCGATCGATAGCACATCAAGGCGTGGCAGTTCTGCATTTGCTTTCGCCGAGGGCTGCGAAGCTACGAAATCGGCGAAATCTGACACCGTCATTTCCGCCAGTGCACCCTGCATATAGCCGGTGATCCGGGCACTGGGATGAAATGCCCGGCGCACTTTCTCCGCACTCGACTCAAACATGCTGTCGAAGTAAATCTGCACCGTGTCCCGAATCTGGTCCCGATCAGCCATTTTGCCTCCGTGTTGAATTCCCTGCAGCGCCAAGAAGATATCACAGCACGCCAGCGACCACGCCAATCACGTCGCTGTCCTCGTTCAGAGTGGTTCTGGTGAGGGATCCCGCCATCTCCAGAACCCCGAATCCCGCCGCCCCGGGTGAGTCGCGCCCTGACTCCCGTGCCGCGACTCTTGCATGGGCGAGAGACCTATCGGACCGATTCACACCCGTGCGCCGAAATCATGAAAGTGAGCGGCATAGAGTCCGGGGCCGCAACCAAGATCGCAAAGCGCCCGCCCTTCAAATCCCACGCACGCGTTCAACCACGCTACGGTAGCGGTTATGCTCGCCGGGCGCCGCGAGGCTCTCTCTGCCTGCGGATCGAGGTGCGCGGCCAGTATCTGCCGGGAGATGTGGGATCGTTTCACAACAGCCGTGCGCTATGACGCGAGAACGGTTCGGGTGCTCGCCCAACACCACGGAGCGCCTCGTAGAGACTCATCATACCCTCCGAGAAGCAGCCCCACCCTCTGTCCGACGACATCGACTCATCATGCGTCTCATCACCCCCTCATGCACCGGGCTCGAAAACCTCAGCCGTCACTTTCCCCCAGATCGCGTTGTGAATCCCCATAGCTTCCCACCGATATCAGTTCTCCCCGGCCCTGGCAATCTATACGCGTTCGGCCCGGCCGGCACGACCGGATCCGCAGTTCGCGCGGGTCGACGTCCGGTTGAAATCGCCGTGGCAGATGTAACAGCATGCACACATGCCTGAAACTACTCCCCAGACCGACTCGCCTGACGACATTCTGCGCAATATATTCGGTTATGCCGGTTTTCGCGGCCAGCAGGCCGACATCATCCAACACGTGTGCAGCGGCGCTGATGCGCTGATCCTGATGCCCACGGGAGGTGGCAAGTCACTTTGCTACCAGATTCCCGCCATGGCCATGCCGGGGATGGGCATCGTCGTCTCTCCGCTGATCGCTCTCATGCGCGACCAGGTGCGCGCACTCCTCGAACTCGGCGTGCGCGCAGCCTTCCTCAATTCCACCCTCACTCCTCAGGAGCAGGCCGACGTACTCGACCGTGCACGGCGGGGCGAACTGGACCTGCTCTATGTCGCACCCGAACGGTTGCTGCAGGAAGAAACTCTCACGCAACTGGTATCGATGGACGTGAGCCTGATCGCCATCGATGAGGCGCATTGCGTATCCAGCTGGGGTCACGACTTTCGCCAGGACTATCTCGAACTCAACCGTCTGCGGGAGCAGTTTCCTTCGGTGCCGCGCCTCGCCCTGACAGCGACGGCCGATGAGCGCACGCGGGAGGACATCATCAAACGCCTTGCCCTCGATGATCCAGAAAGATTCATCACGGGTTTCGATCGACCCAATATTCGCTATAGCGTACATCCAAAAACCGATGCCCGGCGACAGTTGCTCGGTTTTCTCAGCGATCGCCGGGATCAGGCTGGCATCGTCTACTGTCTGTCGCGCAAGAGCGTCGAACGCACCGCCGAGTGGCTCCATCAGCAGGGTTTCGACGCGCTGCCCTACCACGCCGGGCTCGATGTCGAGACCCGCACCGGTAATCAGGAGCGATTTCTCACCGACGACGCAGTGGTAATCGTGGCCACCATCGCGTTCGGAATGGGTATCGACAAACCAGACGTGCGTTTCGTCGCCCATATGGATCTGCCGAAGAGCGTGGAAGCCTACTACCAGGAAACCGGGCGTGCGGGCCGCGATGGCGAACCCGCCGACGCCTGGATGGTGTACGGCCTGCAGGATGTGGTACGCCTGTCGCGCATGGTGGAAGAATCGGAAGCCAGCGAGCAGCACAAACGCTACGAACGGATGAAACTCGACACCCTGCTGGGCTGGTGCGAGGTTACCAGGTGCAGACGCAGACAACTGCTGCGCTACTTCGGTGAGGAATTGCCCCGGGATTGCGGCAATTGCGACGTATGCCTGCAACCCCCCGTTACCTGGGATGGCACGCAAGCCGCACAGAAGGCGCTGTCGTGTGTCTACCGCACCGGCCAGCGCTTCGGCGCCGGGCATCTCATCGACGTTCTGCGCGGGCAACTGCGCGACAAGGTAACCCGTTTACGACACGATGCCCTGAGTACTTTTGGTATCGGGGCAGAGTTTTCCGACGCTCAGTGGCGCTCCATCTTTCGCCAGCTAGTGGTACGCGGGTTCCTGATCTCGGATCCCGCGCGTTTCGGTGCCCTGCGTCTGACACCGGCGGCTCGCAGCCTCCTGCGCGGTGAGGAAGAACTGTTTCTGCGAGAGGACGTCGAGCGTGCAAAAAAAGCCAGTGTCAGAAAACGGCACATCGACATCGACATAGAAGACGAAGAACTGCTCGATGCCCTGAAAAGGCTCAGGCGCGAATTGGCCCAGGCCCAGGGTGTGCCACCGTACGTCGTCTTCCACGATGCTACCCTGAAGGAAATGATCCTGCTGCGGCCAAAAAAAACCGCCGACATGCTCGAGGTCTCAGGCGTCGGGCAGGCCAAACTGGCGAAGTATGGCGACACCTTTCTCAAGTTACTGCGCACATTCGACTTACACCCCGACTGATGCTCGCTAAAAGCGCGTCGAATCTAGCGTCGACGATGAATTCACTTACCGGTGGGGTACGAATGCACTGTGCTGTGCTCCAGGATGGACGTGACGAAAGCATTCCCCGCAGATCACTGACCTCGACGTGGGCTTCGAGTATGCTACCCGGCCTTTCACGTTCCGTTCTCACACGACATCGATGACCCAGCTGTCCATACTCGATCTCTCCCCCATCACAGAAGGGAGCAATACCCGCGCATCGCTGACCCACTCCCTGGATCTGGCCCAGCACGCCGAGCGCTGGAACTACACCCGCTACTGGGTGGCCGAGCATCACAACATGAAGGGTATCGCGAGCGCCGCCACGGATCACGTTGCTCGTCTGCGTTCATACGAGATCGCCGCGCAAGCCGGCGCACAAATCCAACGAGAACAACCCAATGTTTAGAAACCTGCGCCTCTATCGGCTGCATTCCGAGTGGCCGCAGTCTGAACAAGCGCTATCCCAACAGCTCGAAAACCTCGCATTCAAGCCGTGCGGATCCCTCACGGAAAGGAGTGCCGGCTGGGAGTCGCCCGCCGAGGGTAATCCCTTGCTTGCACGTCGCGTGGGAGGCGTGGACCTGATTCAGCTACGCGAACAGTCGCGTGTGCTACCGGTCGCCGCCATCAACGAGGCACTAGATGAACGCATGGCCGAGTTCGAGCAGCGAACGCAGCGCAAACCCGGGCGCAAGGAAAAGCGTGAGCTGAAAGACGAGATCTACGCGCAGTTGCTGCCTCGCTCCCTATTGAAATCGGACCGTGTGCAGGGTTTTTGTATCCGATCCGAGATCACATCAGAGACACTGATCGGAGTAGGCAGTGCCTCCCAAGCGCAGGTCGACCGTTTTCTGGATGCGTTGCGCGCGGCACTTGGCAGTCTCAACGTCACCCCTCTCGACTTCGCCAGTCCCGTATCGGCGTTGTTGGTCAACACCTACCTTGGCAGTGGTCCACGCAATCTCGTCGTCGGCCGTGAGTGCAAGATGGTGGATGCCGCCGGTACAGGTGCCAGCGTCAATTGGAACGACATCGACATCCTCGACGGCAGCGTGCGACGACACGTCCGCGACGGTCTGAAAATAGACCGCCTGGCGCTGTCTTATGGTGAGGTGATGAGTTTTGTCCTGGATCAGCAGATGGTGCTGCGCAAGATACGAATATCCGGCGACGAATTAAGCGACGATACGGAAGAGGAAGAGCCCCTGGCACGTCTCGACGCAAGGCTGGTCCTCTTCGCGGGCACCCTTTCGAGGCTGATGCTCGGCCTGAAACAGGCACTCGGCGGCTATGCCTGAACCCCGAGGGGGGTTGGGCTCAGATCATGAAGCCGATGGGAGCCGTGGCAGATTCCGGTGCGTAGAAGCGGCGGATGTTGGGCAGCACTCTGTCGAGGTCGGCCGCGCCAACACCAAACCACAGAGCCAGCTCGGCGTAGAATTCATCGATGCTGGTCGTCGGGATGTAACGGCCTCGACCCACGTCCAGCGGGTTGTCCGGCGTCGTGTCGGGATAGTCGCCATAGACTCGATTACCTGCGACACCCCTCCCCATCACCAGGTTGTGCCCTCCCCAGCCGTGGTTCGAACCCTTACCATTGGACGGCAGTGTCCCGCCGAAATCCGGCGCCAGTGTCCTGCCGAAATCCGGCGCCAGTGTCCTGCCGAAATCCAAGATGGTGAACGTCGCAACCCGGTCGCTGACGCCGAGTTCATCGAGCGCTGCGCTGAATTCGCTCAATCCCTGGCTCAGCATGGGCGGCATGGCCTGTTGCTGTGGCAGTGCGTCGTCGTGATGATCCCAGCCACCTTTCGAGAGGAGCCGATCACGGGTTTACCAGGCAGATTGCACATTCTAACAGGAGGCGGTTGCGCAGGATTTGATCCCGTTGTCGTAACCCGGCTCGGGCGAGCTCCGAAGGCCCATCAGTCGACCAGGTAATACTCCAGTGTGGATACCACCCGTACGCGCTTGATGTGTGGATTATTGCTGTCGCGTTCCTGTATCGAAAACTGGCCCTGCCGGGCGGAGCGTATCTTGCCGAGCACACTGTCGGAATCCGCTGCGAACTTCTCGGCCACCCGACGTGCGCTTCGCGTGGCCTGTTCAATCATGGCGGGTCTGATGTCGTTTAGACCGTTAAAAAGATATTGCGTGCGCACGTCGTAGTCGTTCTGCGCGATCACGATGCCGGCCTTGCCCAGCTCCAGCAGGCCGCTACCCGCGTCCCGAACGGCGTTCACCTTATCGGTGAACACGGTGATGGTCTGCTCAACGGAATAGCGGTAGCGCACGTTCCTATTCCCGAAATCGCGCGCGTGACGATCGGTCACGTTGGGGGCGCTCAGGCTGAGTTCCTGCGTCTCGAATCCCAGTTCGGCGAGAAAGGTCAGTACGCCGGAGCGCTGAGCGTCGATACGCATCAGCAGCTCCTGCAAGTCGTCACCCGCCGTTACGATGCGCAACGGCCAGATGGCCGTATCGGCCCGCACCTCGCGTTCGGCGAGCCCTTTTACCGTGACGCTCCGCTCGAGCACGCGGCTCTCGAGAAATCCCTGTCCAATGAAATAGCCGGATGCCGCCACACCCAGCGCAATGATCACACTCCCGAGCAGCACAGCGTTTGTATTGAGCATGTTACGTCTTACCGTCGAGCACACACACACATCTTACCCCAGCCAGTGTCTGTGGCAGACGTGCGCACCTCTGGTCAATCGACCCGCACACCGCATCGCAATCACAAAGCATTGCGGTACGCAGCCAGATCCCAGTTCGGGTAGCGTGCCGCCGCGCGTGCGAGCATCATCTGCATCCAGAAAGGGTCTCCCGGAGGATGCACGCCAAAGCAGGCGAGTTGCTCCGGCGTGGCGTGGTCGAGTGCGCCAGGCGCGTCAACTGTTGCTGTCTCTGATCGCCCACCGCGCGAAACTCGGAAAGCACAAGACGGGCAGGCCGTACCTGTACGTCAACAAGCTGGAAGACGTGTACATCCCGACGCTCAGGAGGCTGATTCGTCGATCGGCCGACGCAATGCGAAAAATAGTTCCCAACGTCTGATCGAGGGAGCCTGGCCAGAATGCTCCATGATCACGGAATCGTGGCTTTTAGCCGCGATGGAGCCATCCGGGATAAGGCGCTGACTAGAGCCGATAGACACGCTCCGCCGTACCGTAGAACATGGCATGCTTCTCTTCTTCGGAAAAATCCGCCACCAGTTTCTTGAAAGCGTTCCACAACACCTGATAGGACACTGACAGGCGGTCTACCGGAAAGTTGCTCTCGAACATGCAACGCTGCGGTCCGAAGCACTCGATCGTGTGCATATAGTACGGCCACTGCGCGGAGACGAATTCGTCAGAGCTCGGCGGCCTCTCCCGCTGATCCCACCCGAAACCATTGTCCGGCATTGCCATACCACCGAGCTTCGCCACCACATTGGGACACTGTGCGATCGCCGCGATGTCCTCCCGCCATTGCGCGAATATCTCGTCCTGACGGCCGGCATACGCACCCACGCCGAGCGGAGTGCCGAAGTGATCCAGAATCATGGTCGTTCCTGTCGCGGAACGCGCCAGATCGAGATACTCGCGATTTTGCATGAAGAAATGCCATGTGTCGTAGGTGTACCCGAGCTCCCCCAGGGTGCGCACGCCCGCGCGAAAATCATCGCGTCCGTAAGGGCAGGCACGACGCCCGGGATTGCTGAGCGTTCCGGTGTCATCAGAGGGTCCGGCATGCCGGATACCCCGAAAGAGTCCCTGCCCGGCCTCCTCATGAGCCGCCAGCACTTCTTTCAACCGACCCTCGTCCAGTGTCATGTCGGCATGGCTCACGATACCGGCAATGGTTGCCTTGCCTTCCCCGGCGGCTGACTCCGCCGCCACACCCGCAACGTATTGCGTCTCACCAACCGGTTTCAGATGATCCGGTCCATCACTGCGGTAACCCGAGTGGCAGTCGATGAATACCGTCTTCTCGACGTTGTGCCCGCAGCCCGTATCGCGCCAGAGGTCCTGCAACACGTAGCGCCCCCACAGGGGCGTCGGCTGCTCCCAGAGGTGATGGTGTGTGTCGATGATCGGCCGGCCGGGCTCGACAATATCCTCGGTCACCGAGGCGAGCCAGGACTCGGATCCCGGTTCCAGACTACCCATGGTGTTTCTCCCTTGAGAAACCGGGAAAGATAACACGAGGCAAATGACGCTGGGTCAGGGTGTCAGCGCAAATGCCAGGACGTCGTCGCCCCGGTCGAGTCCAAGCATGCCGTGCCCGCCTGCCACCACCACGGTGTACTGCCGCCCATCGAGCTGGTAACTCATGGGCACCGCCCTCATCTGAGACGAATTCCGCTTTGAGTCAACCAGTCTTGGAGGGACGTCATGTCGAATGGCCCCATCGTAACGCTTCGTAATCTCACATTTTCTCACGACACCGCCACAAAGCCCCTGATCTCAGCCCTGTCGATGCACCTGCCTGGGGGTTTCACCGGCGTGGTTGAGGCCAGCGGCGCTGGCAAGACTACCCTGCTCAGACTCATCGCCGGAAAACTCCACCCCACGTCGGGTACCATCCAGGGTGCAGACCGGGCGGTGTATTGCGAACAACGGACCGACGCACCTCCGCCCACCTTCCGCGCGTTCCTGGAGGACTAGGCCAACAAAGCCTTCACTTTACGCGGGCGGCTGGACGTGGATCTCGATTTCGGCGATCGCTGGGATACGCTCAGCCACGGTGAACGCAAACGCGCACAATTCGCTCACGCGCTCTGGCAACGGCCAGTGCTGCTCGCCATCGACGAGCCGACCAATCACATCGACCGCCACGCCCGGGAGTTTCTCCTGGACAGCCTGAAGCGCTTGCGTGGCGTGGGGCTGCTCGTCAGCCACGATGATCGCTTTCTCGACCGGCTCTCTGTCTCGCGGTGGCGCGTCACGAAAGACGACATTGGCGACTCCGTCGTACGCGTGGACGGCTACTGAGGCCGCCAGTTTTGCAAATATCGCTTGCGAGCGTTAGATTTCGGTAATCTGCCGAGTTTCTTCACACGGTTCGGTTCATACAGTCAACGGGGGTTTCCATGAAGATCTCAATCCGAACAGCCACCTGCCTGAGTTGCATACTACTGACGAGTGCCGCCCACGCGGCCGTGTTTCAGGGTGTCGTCGCGGATGAGCAGGGAACTGGTATTGCAGGTGCAATGGTCACATTTCGCTTCGGCGAACCGTTTCAGGAACGCACCGTCTTTACCGACGACGCCGGTGCCTACGCGGCGACCGGCCTGCCAGCGGGAACCAACCATCTGTTGAGAGTGCGGCGCATCGGCTGGAAAGATCTCATCTCGGGAGGCCATCTTGCCTCCGAAGACGGTGCGACAGCACTCGACCTCACCATGGTCCGGCACACGGATCCCGCCGAGGTCGCGGCACAACTTCCCGCCAATCACTGGTATGCGCTGCTGCTGGAGAAGTTCGACAACGAATACCACCGCGAACAGTTCGTACGCCAGTGCACGTATTGCCACCAACAGGGCAACGCCGCCACCCGCATCGTTCGTGACACACAGGAGTGGGAAAAAGTGCTCGCGCTCATGGCACGCATGGGCGGAGGCCTCGATGCCGACCTGGCGGCCCGCGTACCTGAACTGATCAATGCCGCGTACGATCCTGAGGTTGCGGTACCGGCACTGACCCAGGGCTGGCAGGAACCGGGATTCGCTCCGCCGCCATCGCCGGAAGTGCGCCGTTCGGTTATCGACGAGTATCAACTCGGCGCGCGCTCCTCCATGCAGCACGACATGATCGTCCACCCGAGCGGTCACATTTATTCCGTCGACATGTCCTCCGACACCTTGTTCCGCATGGATCCCTCGATACCTGGGGGTAAGCGCGAGTGGTTCAGTATTCCCCGCGAGGAAGTGCCCCTCGGCGGCGTGATGGGGTCCGGAGCACTGCCGTCCAACACGGAGATGCACGTCGGCCCTCATTCATTGCAGGTGGATCCGAAGGGCCGCGTCTGGATCACACTCGCAACCGGCAATCGCCTCGCGATGTTCGATCCCTCGGATGCTTCGTTCCAGATCGAACCGCTACCGGCCGGCATCTACCCACACACCCTGCGCATCGATGACCGTGGCCGCATCTGGTACACCATCGCGGTGTCCAACCACTTCGGGATGTACAACCCGGAGAACGGCCGACATGAAGTGGTGCGCCTGCCGGCGCGCAGCTTTGGCGAGGAGGTGGCCCTGCGCTTGCTGCCGTTCGTCTTCTGGCTGAGCCAGCACGTGGATCTGGATCTGGGCGGCGGCGAGGGTGGCGGGCTACCAGTCCCTTACGGCGTCGACATCGCACCCAATGGTGATGTGTGGTTCTCCCAGCTGAACGCCCACCGTATCGGACGCATCGATCCCGAAACGCTCGAAGTGACCATGATCGACACCCCGTTCACCGCGCCGCGACGCATGCGCTTCGACTCCAAAGGTAATCTGTGGATTCCGGGTTTCAGCTCGAATCTGCTGTCCCGTTTCGATCCACAAACACTCGAGTTCAAGAATTTCGAGCTGCCCATCGAGCCGCTCGGTAGCGAGACGCCCTACTCGCTGAACGTCGATCTGAGCACCGACACAGTCTGGATTTGCGGTACCAACAGCGACACGCTGATCAGCTTCGACAGCGCAGCAGAGGAATTCACCGTATATCCGTTGCCGACCCGCAGCACCTACACGCGCGACATCGATTTCGACCGTGATGGCGCTGTATGGACCTCGAATTCCAACGCACCAGCGTGGCAGATCGAAACGGGTGTCCCGCGTGTTCTGCGCTTGATCCCGGGCCGGCACCAGGATCCGGGAACGACCTCTTCGACGAGGTGAGTACACTATGAGGATCGTGACCACACTGGCCGCGCTGTTGCTGCTGCATGGGTGTACGGATGAAGCCCAGGAGGCAGCCGCACTCGCGGCACGGCTCGAACAGGAAGCCAGCGGTCTGTCTGCCGCACTCGCCCAACACAGCGCGCCGCAACCCGGCGGTGTCGTCGTACGGCTTGCCTTCGGCGAGGAGGCCGACCTGGATCTGTATGTTACCGATCCGCTCATGGACACGGTTTACTTCGCGCGCCACGAATCGCGTACCGGAGGGCGTATCGTCTCCGATATACGCTGTGAGACGCCAACAGAAGGCTTGCGTATCGAGGAGATCCGTTTCGATGCACCCTGGCCCGGCCGTTACCGTGTGGGTGTGGATCATCCGAAGCGCTGCGACGATGCGCGCGCACCGGCTCCGTCCGCTTATGCGCTCACCGTGTTCGCAGACGGCGAGGTGCACGAGAAACGCGGGTCGGTCAACCTGCAACGCTTCGAGGTCATCGTGCTCGAATTCGAAGTCAAAGGAGAACCGAATGAAGCGACTTAGCTCACTGCTCGCCTTTCTAGTGGTGCTGTGGCTACCCGCCGCAGCATCAGCAGAGAATCAGGGAAAAGTTTTGTACGATCAGCTGTGCGCGTCCTGCCATGGCCCCGAAGGGCGCGGCGACGGTGAGATCGAACACGAGGTACTACTGCGCCCGCGACCATTCAACGCAGACACTTACAAGTTCGATACCGACGCGGATTGGCGGCGCGGCACGGACACCGACCTCGGCAACGTCATCAGGAATAGCCCCCGCGCATACGCCGGATCGGCGATCATGCCCGGCTCGAGCCACTTGAGTGATGTGGAAATTGCCGCACTCGTCACGTACGTTCGCTCTCTGGAACGCTAGTTACACCGGTGCGCGCGCTTCAACTCCTCGGCGCGCTGCAATGGCAACGCCACCACTCTCGTGCTATATCCGAGAGTGACGGATCAACACACAACAGGGAAACCGTACATGACACGAGCCGACAACGGCGAATGGAAGTCCACCGCCTGCATACTCTGCACGCTGAACTGCGGAGTGAAGGTGCAGCTCTCAAACAACGGCACCCAGATCGCCCGCATCCGCGGGGATGAGGCGCACCCGGCTTCCGAGGGTTATCTCTGCAACAAGGCCTCGCGTCTGAACTACTACCAGAACCGCAGCGACCGCCTGCGCTCACCCATGCGCCGCACTCCGGCCGGTAACTACGAGGCCATCGACTGGGAAACTGCCATTGGCGAGATCGCGGAGAAGTTCACCGCCGTGCGCGATCAGCACGGCGCAGATACGATCTTCTATTACGGCGGCGGCGGTCAGGGCAATCATCTACCCGGCGCTTACGGACGCATGACCAGTGCCGCGCTCGGTGTGAAGTTCCGCTCCAATGCCATCGCTCAGGAGAAGACCGGGGAGTTCTGGGTCGCCAACCGCATGTTCGGCGGATGGCCCCACGGCGACTTCGACAACGCGCAGGTGGTGGTGTTTCTCGGCAAGAATCCGTGGCAGTCGCACGGCGTGCACCGGGCCCGTGCGCTGGTGAGAGAAATCGCGAAAGACCCCGACCGCACGCTGGTCGTCATCGATCCGAAGCGAACCGAGACCGCCGATCTCGCGGACATTCACCTGCAGGTGAAGCCCGGTCGCGACGCCTGGCTGCTGGCCGGATTGATCGCCACCCTGATTCAGGAAGACATCGTCAATCACGCCTGGCTGGATGAGCACGCGAACGGCTTCAAGGCCGTGGCCGATGTGTTCGCTCACACGGATATCGACGACTGTGCGACCAAATGCGGAATCGACGCAGCGGTGATCGGCTCCACGGCGCATCTCATCGCGAATGCCGACAGCGTCTCTATGCTGGAAGATCTGGGTGTCCAGATGAACCGGCATTCGACACTCGTCAGCTATCTGCAGCGCATGGTGTGGGTGCTGGCGGGTCACTTCGGTCGGCCGGGGACTCACGCCACCGCCAATGGCCTTACTTCCTTCGGCGCCGGCTACGAGGTGGGCGTCAGCCCGGTGGCAGGTGCGCGCATCGTTTCCGGTCTCGTCCCCTGCAACGTGATCCCGGAAGAAATCCTGACCGATCACCCGAACCGCTACCGCGCGATGATCATCGAGTCGGCCAACCCGGTGCACTCGCTCGCCGACAGTCCCAAGTGGCGCGAGGCGATGCGCGCGCTCGAGGTGAGCGTCGTGCTCGACGTGGCGATGACCGAGACGGCGCGCCAGGCAGACTATGTCTTGCCAACGACCAGCCAATACGAAAAGGCGGAAGCGACGTTCTTCAATTTCGAGTTTCCAAACAATCACTTCCATCTGCGTGCCCCCCTGTTCCCACCCGCCGAAGGGACGCTGGATGAAGCTGAAATCCACATCCGGCTGGTCACCGCCATGGGCGGCTGGCCAGACGAGGTCGAGGCAAACCTGCGCGATGCACTGCAAAGCGGCGGCCGAAAGGCGTTTCGAGAGGCGGTGTTCGCCACCCTGGCAGCGGATCCCGCTCTCATGAACGTGGCACCCGGTCTTCTGTACCGCACGCTCGGTGATAGTCTGCCCGATGGCATGCGCAATGCAGCAGCCCTTTGGGCCATATGCCACCAGCACGCCACTGGAAGCCCGCATTCCGTACACGCAGCCGGTGTCGAAGGCGAAGGCATGGATCTCGGCGACGCCCTGTTCGATGCACTGCTCGCCTCCCCGAGCGGTATGGTCACCAGCGTGGAGGGCTGGGACGAAGTCTGGAAACGTGTTCCCGGCGGCAGAGTGGATCTGGAGCAACGGGAATTCCTCGCCGATGCGACCACTCTCAACGACGAGGAACCCGAGGAGACCAGCGAGGCCTTCCCCTTTCTGCTGGCCGCGGGTGAGCGCCGCGCCTTCACGGCGAATACCATCATGCGCAACCCCGAGTGGCGCCGAAAGGATCCCCACGGCGCGCTGCACATCAATCCCGAAGACGCCGCGCGCCTCAATCTCGGCGAAGGTTCCACCGCGCGGATATCCTCGGAGCGCGGCAGCCTCGACGTCGTGGTCGAGCTTACCGACCGCATGTACCGGGGGCACGTGTCTCTACCGAACGGACTCGGGCTCGACTACCCAGACGACGACGGAACTGTGATCCAAAATGGTGCTGCGCCCAACGAACTCACGTCACTGCATCTGCGGGACGAATACGTTGGCACTCCCTGGCACAAGACGGTTCCGGTACGTATCGAGGCCGTGGACTGATTACTTGGACCGCCTTGCTCATCTGAAGAAACGGCTGTGCGAGGTTCGTGCGCTCTGTGAATGCAGTTAGACTCGGCCTTGTGTTTCATTGAGGACTCAAGCCTTGGAAATCGTCAATCCGGAATCGGTGGGCATGTCGTCGCATCGCCTCGAGCGCGTGACCCGATGGCTGGAACAACAGATCTCAAGTGAACGCCTGGCTGGAGCCAGTGTACTCATCGGCCGGCGCGGCAGCATCGCCTATTTCGAGACCACCGGCGTCGCGGAACTTGAAACCGGCAAGCCTTTCAAGCGTGATTCCATTGTGCGCATCTTCTCCATGACCAAACCGATCACGTCAGTGGCCGCCATGATGCTCTACGAGGAAGGCGCATTTCAGCTGGACGACCCGGTGTCGAAGTACATTCCGGGATTCGCAGAAACGAAGGTATGGGTCGGCGGCGAGGCAAGCGCTGATGAGGTGATGCCGCTCACCGGCCCGATGACCGTACGCCATGTGATGACGCATACTTCCGGACTCACCTACGGCTTCATGCGTGCAAATGACGTCGACCGCCGCTACCACCAGGAGAATATAGAGTTTCCCGGCGACGCAGCAGATCTGGAGGAACTGGTCGATCGCCTCACCCGCATCCCGCTGATCTGCCAGCCCGGTTCCGAGTGGAACTACAGCATCTCCACAGACGTGTTGGGGCGTCTTGTCGAGATCTGGTCGGGGCAAACCCTCGATGAGTTTTTCGGGCAACGCATCTTCGCACCGCTGGATATGACAGATGCCGGATTCTGTGTGGCACGTGACAATGAGGAACGCTTCACAGCGCTCTACACACCGCTAACGGGTGGCGATCTTGCCAGCGTGAGCCGACCTGCCAGTGACGATGCCGAGCAGCGCGGTGGTCTGAAACTGCAGGAGCCGGTCACCGGCAGTCGTTACCTCAAGCAAGCAGGACCGCTGTCCGGCGGCGGCGGTCTGACCGCATCGATGCGTGACTACGCCCGTTTTTGTCAGATGTTGATGAACGGTGGCGAACTCGACGGCAGCCGACTCCTCAGCCGCAAGACCGTTCAGTACATGCGTCAGAATCACCTGCCGGAAAACCGCGATATGGCCGCTATGGGACAACCGGTGTGGAGCGAAACCTCATACGACGGCATCGGTTTCGGGCTGGGTTTCGCTGTCGTGATCGACCCGGTGAAGGCGCACATCATCACATCAGTCGGCGAACACCACTGGGGCGGGGCGGCCAGCACCTTCTTCTGGCTGGATCCGGAGGAGGATCTGTTCACCGTGTTTCTGACGCAACTGATGCCCTCGTCCACCTACCCCATTCGACGGGAACTGCGGGCGGCCGTCTATCAGACATTGGTGGATTAGGGCCTGACTGACATCATCTGAATATCGAGTTTCAACTCAGCAACCGATGGGGAGTTTCTGTATGTGTCACGATCTGATCATCAAGGACGCTTCGATCATCGACGGCACCGGTCGGCATCTTCACCGTTACCGACTCCCCTACCTTCCTGCTGAGCGAGCTGACGCGCCGCCAGGGCGTGTATTCCCTGCCTGAGGCCATTCACCGCCTGACACAAGCCTCCGCCGACGTGCTCGGCCTGAAGCATCGCGGTTCGGTAAAGGAAGGCTGGATCGCCGATCTCAACGTCATCGACTACGAGAACCTGGAAACCGGCTATCTATACTACGTGAATGATTTTCCACACAACGGCGGACGTTACATCGTGCAGAGCACGGGATATGCCGCGACCATCGTCGGCGGATAGGTGATCGTGGAAGATGGCAGCCATACCGGCAACCGACCTGGTATCGTGATTCGCGATTTCGTACGCGGCTGATCCTCCTTGGAAGCTACGTAGATTTGCTTGTTCGGGTGACGGACCTGCAAACGATATGATGCGGTTTCGTTACGGGGGCTCACACTGTTGAGCATGCGCTCGCAACCGTGCAGCAACGCACTGGTGATTGCGGCGGTGCTCGCCCTGCTCCTGCAGAGCCTTGCGCCGCCAGGCTACATGGCCGGACCGCTCTCGGGCGGCGAACCGCACAGCAGCGGGTATGCGCTGTTCAATCTGAAGGGGTGCGTGCGTCTCGCCGGGGGTATGCGCCTCTCAGCGGGCGTGGACAACGTCACCGATCGCATCTATGCCGACCACCTGGGCGGGATCAACCGGGTGCGCGGCAATCCTGACATCCCGGTAGGTGAACGCCTGCCGGGGCATGGGTGCAATTTCTTCCTGCGAGTCGATTTGGAGTTCTGAACCGTGCACCGAGTGTGATAGCGTGAGCAGGCTCTAACTGGGGGAACGGTAGAGGGACAAACGATGAGACACCTTATTCTCTGGGCCATGCTGGTACCCGTGTTGTGGGGATGCGGCCAACAGACCTCGGCACCCGAACCGGTTGAACAAGCCGTCACACCGGCCACTGCTGCGCCGTCCGCAATAAACGTCAATCCCCTGAGAAACGCCTACTACGGCGACACGCATATTCATACGATACTGTCGTTCGATGCCTTTCTGATGGGCACGCGACGTACTCCGGATGACGCCTATGCGTTCGCCAAGGGCAGCACTATTGAGCATGCCTCGGGCTTCATGATGCAGCTCAACAAGCCGCTGGATTTTCTTGCCGTCTCGGACCACGCCTTCTACCTCGGCATGATGCGCGAGATCGCGGACGAGAACTCGCAGTACGAGGATCACGCGATCGCACCAACGGTGCGTGGTGCAACGGATGCCGCAGGTTCCAATGTGGCCTTCCAGACGATAATTGGTCATCTTCGCGAGCGCATGGCCGATCCTGACCTGGGTGACGATCTGGACGACCGTAACGTGGCGCGCTCGGCCTGGCAGGAGATCATCGAAGCGGCCGAGCGCCACAACGATCCCGGGAACTTCACTACGTTCATCGGTTACGAGTACACCAGCTCCGGTCCCGAATTCCAGAACCTGCACCGCAACGTGATCTTCCGCGGCAGTGAAGCGCCGTCCCAACCGTTCGCTCGCCTGGATTCACTCAATCCGGAAGATCTGTGGGCGTGGATGGACGCCAATCGCGAGAAGGGCATCGAATCCATCGCCATCCCGCACAACTCCAACGGCTCGGATGGCTGGATGTTCGCCAAGACCAACTGGGCCGGTGAGCCCATCGACGCCGGATACGCGGATCTGCGCATGCGCAACGAACCCATCGTGGAGAATTCTCAGGTGAAGGGCACTTCAGACACCCATCCGCTGCTCTCACCTAACGACGAATGGGCGGATTTCGAAATCATGCCGCTGAGAATCGCTTCCAATCTCGAATCCAAGCCACCGGGCAGCTATGTGCGGGAGGCTTATCTCAACGGGCTGGTCATGCAGGCCACGGGCGGCTTCAACCCCTACAAGTTCGGCGTGATCGCAGCATCCGATACACACAACGCCGCCGGTTCTTTCCAGGAGGACAACTACTGGAGCAAAACCGGTATGACCGATATCGAACCCTACATGCGTGGTTCGGTGCCCCTGCCCGATTCATCCCCGGAGGATCCCCAGTATGCCAACGGCGCCTCGAAATACTGGGGTGCATCGGGTCTGGCCGGGGTCTGGGCGGAATCCAATACGCGCGACGCCATATTCGACGCATTCCGCCGCAAGGAGACCTTCAGTACCAGCGGGCCGCGTATCCAGGTACGCTTTTTCGCCGGTTACGACATCGACGAATCCGTGGCCTCGGCCAGCGACAGCATCGCGCAGGCCTATGCGAAGGGTGTGCCGATGGGCGCCGACCTTACGGCCGACGGTGATCGGGTGCCCGCATTCTTCGTCTGGGCCGCGCGCGACGCGGATACCGTGGCACTTCAACGCCTGCAGATCATCAAGGGCTGGGTGGAGGACGGCGAGCCGCAGGAGGCGGTGATCGATGTCGCCTGTTCCGATGGGGGCACGGTGGACGCCGACACGCAGCGCTGCCCGGACAATGGTGCCATGGTAGACCTCGAGACATGCGCCGTAACCCCTGAGAAGGGGGCAGCCGAGTTGAGTGCCGTTTGGCGCGATCCGAAGTTCGATCCCGCGCAGCATGCGTTTTATTACGTACGTGTTCTCGAAAACCCCAAGTGCCGTTGGTCGACATGGGACGCCATCCGCGCCGGTGTCACTCCACGACCCGGCATGCACGCCACGATTCAGGACCGGGCCTGGAGTTCGCCGATCTGGTACCAGCCGGGCTGAACGGACGCCGTCGAGCCCGACGAGAGCAGCAGCCGGGCATCAGCCCGGCTCACATCGGCTTGACGGCCATGAAGGTGTAGCCGGACACATCGAACGCCCGGGCGTTTTTCTCTCCGCCTGCTCCGCCAAAGGTGTCAAATGGTGCGCTCACCTCGATTTCCGTAAATCCGATCTCTTCGAGCATCGCAACCCAGCCTTCACACGGAAGGCCTCCGGCGATTCAGGCCGTCCACAAATCGATATCCCGTATCGCGGCCTCCGGGACGGGATTGCCGTTAGCGATATCACCGAACTGAATTCGGCCACCGGGCCGCAATACGCGCCATACCTCGGCGAATACGCGCCGCTTGTCCGCACACAGATTGAATACACCGTTGCTGATCACCACGTCTGCCCAACCGTCCTCCACCGGCAGCTCCTCAAGCAACCCCTCGCGAAACTCGACATTCGCAAGTCCCAGGTCCGCCGCAGTGCGGCCGGATTTTTCCAGCATCTCCGGCAGCATGTCGACTCCCACGACACGGCCCACGTCACCCACCTGATCGGCCGCGACGAAGCAGTCGAAGCCTGCTCCTGAACCCGCATCCACCACCTTGTCATCTTCATTGAGATGCCTGAGCACGAACGGATTGGCAACGCCCGCAAACGATTCGACCGCCGCGTCCGGCAGAGCCTCGACAAACACCGGATCGTATTCCAGGCGGCGCGTCAGAGGGCGTCCCGTGTGAAAGTGATATTGTCGGTTCGGCTCTGAAGCGACCTCACGATATTTGATCTTGACCTCCTCTCGTAGAGAGGCTGAATCGACCGGAAGTGTGTCTGTCATCCATATTCTCCTGGGAAACTCTGATTGACTATCGATTAATCGGTGTGTCGTGCGTGTTTCTGCTGGATTCACTTCACGACAAAGTGAAAATATCCGAATTCCTGCGTCTTGTTAGCGGGTGTCACGTGACGGTCACGCGTTTCGGATACGAGCTGGAACTCATCGCCAAACTCTGCGCCGAGCTTTGCCGAATCGTACTGAACTACGTCAAGTCCACTGCAACGTTTCGGCCCGTTCCTGGCAAAGGTAGCGACAACGGCGTGTCCACCCTGATGAAGCGCATGCCTCATCACGTTGACGTATTTCCGACGATCTCGCCGATCGGTCAGGAAATGAAACGCCGCACGATCGTGCCACAACATGAACTTGTGTGGCGCCACGAATTCGATCACATCCGCTTCGAACCATTCTACTTTGGCTGCTCGTTCGCCCAACCGCTCTCGCGCAAGATCAAGAGCGAAGCGAGAAACGTCGAGTACGCTCAGCGCCTCGTAATCCTCGGTGACGAGGTGGTCGATGAGCATCGACGTACCGGCGCCAACATCGATCAATGCATCCGTCCTGGCGATACCGGTTTCGCGAATCAAACGAAGTGAGGGCTCGGGATCGCGTTGATACCAGCTGACTCGGGTCGGGGATGCCTCGTGGTACACCCTTTCCCAATGGTCTTTGCGATTGGTCATGCCCATCACCCGCTCGACGCCGGGTTGGTTTCGACCGGAAGTCCGGCGACCCGCCATTCCGGGAAACCCTCTTCCATGCGGCGTACCCTGAAGCCACGTGCCCTGAGACTGGCCAGGGCTTCGAACGACAGGACACAATAGGTGCCACGAAAGTAAGCCACGATTTCCTGATCACTGGGCAATTCGCTGAGCCAATCTTCCAGATCTGCGAGTGTTATATTGAGCGTACCCGGCACGTGGCCCGCGCGGTACTCGTCCCCCGGGCGAACATCGAGCACGGTGACGAGCCGCTCTTCCAACTTCCGCAGCAGATTACCCCGGGATACCGGTTCCAATGCATGCCGCTCATTGAAATAGCCTGTGACGATCTGCTGGATCTCGGCAACGTTGTGCTTCGCTACGCACCGCAATCCGGCCATCAGTGCAAGCACCGATTCATCCGCCAGGCGGTAGAGCACGCGAGTGCCTTCCTGGCGCACGGCCAACAGTCCGGCCCGGCGCAGCTAAATGAGGTGTTGCGATGCTCAGCCCGATCCGGCTGGCGAGTGCATTGACGCTGAGTTCGCCTTGAGCTACAAATTCCAATAGTTTCAGGCGATGGGGGTTACCAAGTGCCCTGGCAACGGCCACGAACTGCGCCAACAGCGCTTGTTTCGGGTCGCTGATGGGCATGTCCAGTTTTACAATCAAACATTCAATACTATGTTTGAATGAATATAGCAGAGCATGAGTCCTCATGCGCAGGTGTTTTCAATAAGTCCGGATGAGCAACTAGTAGCGACACTCCGCTTGCTGGTGCAGCGATTCGGCCCGCACCGCAGCCTCGCCGAGGCCTACGCAGCAAGCTATGCACTAAAGGGACTCAGGGAAGGGAGGAACCCCTCGATCGCGAGCATCGCCAACGCGACGGGCTGTTCCAAGCGGAATCTGTCCCGGTGGCTGGCATAGCAGATCGATATCAGTCAGGTCGAGACCCGGCCGGTTGAAGATGACGCCCGTAGGCAGCAGATCAGCATAACCGACCCGATGTGGGCTTATCGGCATCTCGAAGCACCCCAAAAAGGGGACGGGTACACTTTGGCCGCTACTTCGGCTGCTTCCTGTCGATTTCGCTACTTGGGACACGTCTTATTCGTCATCGCCCTCGATCAGGCATCCCGAAACCGATCAATCACGTCTTTCCAGCCAGCCAGATCTTCAGGTCCGCGAATCGAGCTGGCCAGTCCTGCCATCGGTGTGACTGGAACAACGACTCGCGAGATACCACGCGACGCCATCCCCGCCAGATCGTCCATATCGACTGGCGAACCGGTCGTGATTTCGATGGCTTCCGGATCACGGCCGGCATCAACTGCGGTCTGCCGCATCAGAGCAACCAGTTCTTCGGACAGATCCCGTGCCGGGAAGAAGCCATCTCCCAGACGACCGGCACGCCTCGCCGCGGCCGGCGCGTGGCCACCGATGATCACCGGCACCGTGCCGTTGACCGGTTGAGGACGGCAATAGGCTTCGCTGAATCTCACATACTCACCATCGAAGGTGGGCGCGTCATCCCTCCACAGATGACGCATGGCCCGGATGTACTCGTCGGTGCGCGCGCCTCTCGATTCGAAATCCGAGTTGAGCACTTCGAATTCTTCACGCAGCCAACCAACCCCCACGCCCAGTAGCACGCGTGCGTTGCTCATCACATCGAGGCTAGCTATCTGTTTGGCGACAGTGACGGGATTGTGTTGCGGCAGAATCAGAATCGCTGTACCCAGTTTGATGGTACTGGTTTGCGCAGCCACGTAGGCAAGCCAGATTAATGGATCGGGTATTGGAAAATCGACTCGTCCGTCAGCCATCTTGCCGTCTTCGGAATAGGGGTAGCGCGAGACGTAACCGGCAGGGACTATGGTGTGCTCCACCGTCCACGCCGACTCGAAACCGGCATCCTCCGCTGCCTGCAGCAATTCCACCGCCTTCTCCGGCTGCACGTAGCGCCCGGTGTTGCAGTAACGCAATCCGAATTTCATATCACCTCCTCCCTCCACTTCGATTCTACACCCGCATCGCGCGTTGGTGTTTCAACAGACCGGGAGCGTGCGGCGTAGATGGGTACGCCACAGTCTGTCGGTTTCCTAGGTGCAATCCCGTAGTGACCCCCCAGCATCCATGGTCGATTCTGATGCGCCATGAAAACAACCACATAGTGGGAGGTAGCGATGTCATCGGTCGACCTGGAGCTCGATCTCACTGACGTGGAGAGGGAGATACAACAAACCGTCCATCGCTTCGCCGGTGACGTCATGCGCCCCGTGGGTCAACAAATCGACAAACTGCATGATCCGGCTGACGCGGTCGCGGAAAGTTCGCCCCTGTGGGATGCGTTTGACCAGTACGAAGCGCTGGGGATCGATGCATTTCAAAGAGAGGAGTCCGATCTAACGCCGGTTCAGATGGCACGCATACAGGCCATCATCAGCGAGGAAAAAGGCTGGGGGGATGCGGGTCTCGCACTTACCCTCGGTTCGCGAGGTGGCGGCTTCGTGGCGGGATTCGCAGCCGCGTCCGAAAGCCCGGAACTCATCGAACGATACGCCACCCCGGGCAATCGGGAAATCGGTTGCTGGGCTATCACCGAACCAGATCACGGCAGCGACACGCTGGCCCTGTCAGAGCCACACTTCGACGACCCGAGTGTGAAGGCGAACTGCATCGCGAAGCGCGATGGCGACGACTACGTTATCCGGGGACAGAAGTCGAGTTGGGTATCGAACGGACCCATCGCGACAGTTGCCGCTCTCTACTGCACCATCGACGGCGATCAGGGCTTCAAGGGTGGCGGAGTGGCCGTGGTGCCTCTGGACCTGCCTGGAATCTCGAAGGGAAAACCGCTCGACAAGATCGGCCAGCGAGCACTTTGTCAGGGTGAGATCTTCTTCGACGAGGTACGCATCCCCAGAGAGTTCATGGTAGTCGACAAGGAAGGTTATTCCGATCAGTTGCACAGCACACTGACCTTCATGAATTCGTTCATGGGCGTTACCTTCACCGGAGTGGCCCGGTCCGCGTTCGACCTGGCGCGGGCATATGCCCACGAACGCATCCAGGGTGGTAAACCCATCATCGAACACCAGAGCGTGAAACTACGGCTGTTCGATATGTACCGCAAGGTGGAGACGGCCAGTACCTATGCGCGCAAGGTGTCGATATTCAATAACACCAGCGAAGATGCGAAACTGCACTATGCCATTGCAGCCAAGACCTACTGCACGCGGGTCGCGTTCGACGTCGCCAGCGACGCGATTCAAATGTTTGGAGGAAACGGACTCAGCCGCGAGTATCCTGTAGAGAAGATCATGCGTGATGCGCGTGCATCGATGATCGAGGACGGCTGCAACGAGGTACTGAGCATCGTTGGCGCCGCCGATCTCTGAACCACCGTCTGAAGGACATGCAACTATGGGTAAGCTCGACGGCAGAATCGCTCTGGTCACCGGCGGCGGCCGCGGCATCGGCAGGGCCATCGCTCTGGGGCTCGCGAAAGAGGGTTGCGGTGTAGCTGTCAGCTCGCGAACGGCCGAAGAACTCGAGCGGGTCGCGCAAGAGGTCACATCCCTCGGTGGTAAGGGCTTCCCGGTCACCGCGGACGCCATGAGCTACGATGCCGTGAAGGCATCCGTTGAGACCGTCCTCGGGCATTTCGGACAGATCGACATTCTGATCAACAATGCCGGCGGCGTGATACCCGGACCAACACCTTTCAGCCTGCTGAGTGCCTCCCACGATGATCAGGCCTTCATCGACAACCTGCTGCTGAACCTCGTCTCGGCTCAACGTGCTTCTCGTGAAGTGCTAGGGCACATGCTCGAACGCGGGCATGGGCGCATCATCAACATCGGCTCGGGATACGCAAAACGCTCCGGCGGTGCAGCGGCCTACAGCGCGGCGAAGCACGGCCTCATCGGTCTGACCCGTGCCACGGCAGCCGAGGTTGCCACACGCGGGGTGACGGTCAACTGTCTGTGTCCGGGATGGACCAATACGCAACTCGTCGACTGGAACGTCCTCGGCATGCAGTGGGGCACGGATGCGGAAGGCGCGCGCGCCAGGGCGAGCGCGGAAAACCTGCAGAACCGTGTGCTAGAACCTGAAGAACTGGCGCCCATGGCGGTGTTGCTGGCAAGCGATGAAGCCGCCGGTATCACCGGACAGGTGATCAGCGTAGACGGCGGCTACGGTGTGTGATCCTCAGAGCGAATCGAGGTCGTTTACCTCAGCGGGCACCTCATCAAAGCGCTCGCGCAGGAACCGCTCCTGGGGTTTTTCCGACGCGGTTTTGGGGATCTCGTCGACCACCTGCAAATAGGTCGGTACGAAATTTGCTTCCAGTCCGTTGCGGCAGTGATCGCGCACCGCAAGCGCATCGACGGTAGCGCCTGGTACCGCAACCACGGCAGCCACCACATCCTTTTCGCCCGGTGCACCCGAACGCGCCTCGACACCGTAGACGAACACGTCTGAAATGGCCGGGTGTTCCGCCACGACTTTCTCGACGAAGCCCGGGTTGATGAAATCGCCCGAGCGACGGATGCCGCCGCCTTTGCGATAGTCGAAATAAAGCCAGCCGTCCTCGTCCGTGTGCCCGATGTCACCGCTACGCAACCACCCTCCCCGGGTCTTCTTCTCCGATGCCTCGGGGTTAGCGTGATACTCGACGCTCGGAGCATCCCCGCTCAGCGGGCGCGAACAGATTTCCCCCTGCACACCCGGCGCGCAAACCTCGTCGTTGTCGTCGAGAAGGCGCATGTCAAGCCCGGGACCCGGCTTACCGAAAGAACCAATCGGACCCTCGCCGATGGGCTTGAATGCAAGCCCTCCCTCTACCGCACCGTACCACTCCAGTACCTTCAGGTTGAAGCGCTTCTCGAAAGATTCCCAGATCGCATAAGGCATACCGGCGCTGGTGACCATGCGAACCGGGTTGTCGCCGTCACCGGGCCGCTCCGGTTCGCTGTAGATGGCGGTTGCCATGCCGCCGAGCAGAGAAAACGTGGTGCAGCCGTGTTTTCGGCAAATATCCCACAGCCGAGATTTGGTGAACTTGCGGCTGATCACCGCCGGCAGTTCGAGACACAACGCCGAAGCCAGCGTCACGGCCTGGGCATTCCCATGCGTCAGAGAGAGTCCCGTGTAGAGACGCTCGTCGTCTTGAAACCTGAACACTCCCGCTCCGAGCCCGGCCATGCCGCCGTAGCGGCCGTTTTCCATCACCACGCCCTTGGGGTCGCCGGTAGTGCCCGAGGTGTAGATGATCTGTAATGGATCCTGGGGTGATTCGATACGAACATCGACCGCGGCCGCAGAACTCGACAGTATCGGTCCGAGTGCCTCCACGTCCCGGAACGCGTCGAGTTCCGGCGCACCGCTCTCTCCGGTCTCGAGCACCAGTACCGAACCGATGTCGGGTAACTCACCGCGCACCTCTTCGAACTGCGCAAGTGCGTAATCTGCGCACACCACGGCTTTCGAGCCCGAATTGCGCAACGTATACGCAAGTTTCGCACCACGCGTACGCGCATCGATCGGTACGAACACTGTTCCCGTTATCGAAGCTGCGATCATGGCCTCGACAAACTCGGGATGATTGCGCATGAACAAGCCGAACTTGTCTCCGCGCTCGAGCCCGCGGCCGATCAGATCGGCCGCCAGTGCATTACCCCGCTGGTAGAGCTGCGCATAAGTGCGAGTCTCGTCCTCCCGCTCCGCGCACTCGAAGGTCAATACCTCGAATTCGGGGTTGCGCTCCGCGCGTGTCGCGACAATATCGGCGAGGATCATCTCTGAGCGCTCACGGGCCATGGTCCGGTCTCCTGTTGGTGCGTGCTGGAATTTCGCGCTTTAGCGGTTTTGATCAGGTGCTTAGTATCGAGACGCACATTGCGGCAGCCTCTCCACCGACCGTACCACCGCCGTTTTGCGACATCCCGACCCTTGCACCCGGCACCTGTCGAGCGCCGCTTTGACCTCGCAGTTGCTCTACCAGCTCGGTTACCTGGGCAAGCCCCGTCGCCCCCACTGGGTGCCCTTTACGCAGCAAGCCGCCGCTCGGATTGACCGGAAGGCGTCCGCCCAGCTTCGTCGCACCGGATTCGATCAACTCACCACCACCGCCGGGTTCGCAGAGTCCAAACTCCTCGTAGTAGATGAGTTCCGCGGGTGCGGACGCATCGTGACACTCGATGACACTCAAATCTTCAGGACCCACACCAGCCTTCTCGAACGCTTCCTGCACACAGACTTCAACCGTACCGGGCTCGTCTGATCCGTGGTCCCAGCCTGAACGCAGCACACAGGAACGCACCTGGATCGGTTGAGAAATTCCCAGCTCGCGCGCTTTCTTCTCACTCACGATGATAGCCGCCGCCGCGCCATCACCGATCGGCGAGCACATCGGTCGCGTCAGCGGTTCCGCAATCATGGGTTCAGCAAGAACATCGTCGACGCTGAGCGCCTGCTGGAACTGGGCCTTGGGATTGAGGCTGCCGTGCAGAGCGTTCTTGGCCGCAATAGCCGCAAACTGCCGAGCCGTCGTACCATACTTCTGCATATGCCGGCGAGCGCTGGCCGCATAGAAGTCCATGAACATACTGCGCTTCTCACCCTGGCCGCTTGCTGCCGCATCCGCACCCTGCGCTGCGGCCGACTTCTTGAGGCCTTCCACGATAGCCGCCATTTCCTCGGTATCGACCGCGCTGCCGATGGCCTTGAAACTGCGCGTCTTGTCCTGGTGGTAGAGTTTTTCAACGCCGAGCGCAAGAACCACGTCATAAACCCCCGCCGCCACCATGGTCGATGCCTGGTGAAAAGCAGTAGACGCACTGGCACAGGCGTTTTCCACGTTGATCACGGGAATGGCCCCGATCCCCGCGGAGCGCAGCACGACCTGGCCGCGGATACACTCCTGACCGGTGATGAGACCGGCCATGGCATTACCAACGTAAGCGGCTTCCAGCTGAGACTTGTCGATACCGGCATCCTCGATGGCGGCCAGCAGCGCCTCCCGGCCAAGTGCCTTCAGCCCGGTGTCCAGATGTTTTCCGAAGCGGGTCATTCCCACTCCTGCAATGATGGCGTTACCCATGATGCCCCTCCTGGTGTCTTGTTTTGGTCAACTCATGATCGTACTCTTTTTTCTTCTCCTACGTACAGAAGGCGGTGTCTACGCGGATTCCCGTGTTTCAACGCAATCCCGATCTGTGCCTAATGCCAGACCCATGCGCGCTCGACGGGAGGGGGTTGCTTGGCTTCGGGCGCACATCAGCCGTGCTCGCAGGTGATCGAAAACGCTCCCTATCTGGCACAACAGGAAATAGTTGCGTAGCCTGTCTGCACAGCTCAACAAGACGTTCAACAAAAGGAGACACACATGGAACTCTTGGAAGCCATTGGTCGACGTCGATCTATCAGATTTCTCAAACCCTACAAGCCAGTGGAGAAAGAGAAGATACAGATCATGTTCGAGGCTGCGCGCATCGCCTCCCACTGGGGCAACGTGCAAAGCTTGCGCGGAATCGCATTGTTCAAGGATGAGGATGCCGACAAGATCGACATCATGCAGGGCGCGATCATCGGCTGGCAGTTCAAGATCGCGCCGGTCGTGATTGTCTGGTATCTGGATCCCGAGGCGGTGGATGGCCAATCGGATCGCCTGATGACGCTGGCAGAGGTCGGCGCTCTGGGCGTGGGTGACAGGCAAACCAGAGAAACCGGCGTGCGAGAGACGCTGCTGCCTATCTTCCAGGGTATGGGTGAGATACTGAAAAGCCCGGGCATCAGCGAGGTCGACTGCGGTCAGGGTATCGCCCAGGCAACACTCGCGGCCTACGATATGAACCTCGGCACCTGCTGCCTCGGCGCCGGTCCACGCGGGCAGGAACTGATGAAGGCGCTCGGTGTACCGAATCACTGCCGCCTGTTGCTGGTGCAGACCGTTGGCTACCCCTTGGAACATTGGGAAGCCGGTGGCCAGCGCCCCCGTCTGCCGTTCGAGGATCTCTTCAAGATCCACAGCTACGACCAGCCTTATCCACGCAGTGAGGCCGTGGTGGACGAATTGACCGATGCCGGGCTCTTTACAGCTCCCGCGCCGTTACCGGAACGGGAAGATGAGCTGCTGTTTCTTCGCGACGCCCTGGATATTGCCGAACCGGGCGTGTTGTAGCGTGCCCTGCCGTGTCCGACTGAGCGGCCGCACCCCCGCGGCCGCTCATGGAAGCTCTCAACCAGCGTTGTAGAACGTCTGTGCAACCGCCGCGTCGTACGCCATCATCTTGTCTGGTGTGAGACCGTACATCGGCGTCACCAGACAAAGCGAATCCGCCACACCGTCCAATCGTGCGATGCGTTCGCGAACCTTGTCCGGCTCTCCGACCGCCACGAAGGTGCGTACCATTTCGTCGGGCACCAGGTGCGCAACGCCGAGATAGTCACCGCGGCTCACGCCTTCCTGGAGCTTGTGCGCGACATCCAGAAAACCGTGCGCTTCAAAAAACGGTTCATACTGCTTCACACCCCCGTAGAACGCCATGGTGGGACGCGCATCCTCGATAGCCTGCGCCTCGTCGGTGTTGATGGCGACCCAGGGCCATATGTTGACCTCCACGTTTTCCCGCTCTCTTCCCGCCTCCGACAACGCTTCGAGAAACGTCGGATACATCTCATCGACCGTCCACTCGATGGACCACATCGGGTGTCCGACAACACCGTCGGCGATCTCGGCCGCAAGCCTCACGAGAGCACCGCGAAGTGCGGCAATCCACACCGGGATCTCTTCGCGCAGCGGCGCCTGAGTTGGCTGCAGTTCCTTGAAGTCGGCACGGAAGTACTGACCTTCGAACGGTGCGAGGCCCGTATGTGCACCCTTGATGATGTGGCGTACCGCATTGACCGTTTCCCGGAGGAAGGTTACCGGTTTGTGCTCCGGCGCACCGAAGATACCCTGCGACCAGGCCGACACACTGGTGCCCAGGCCCAGGATGAAACGACCATTGGAGATTCGGTCCATGTCTATCGCCGCCATGGCGGTCTCGAACGGACTGCGCGCCGCGGCGATGGCGATACCACTGGCAAGCTCCAGTTTCTCGGTCACAGCAGCAGCAGCAGCCAGCGGGATGAACGGCGGACCGTACACCTGCGGTGCAAACACGCCTTGCATTCCCCGGGCTTCGCTCATCTGCGCCATCCCCGTCAGCATCGGCGCCGGCATAGGACTCACGACGCCCCAGTATTTTCGATCCGTCATAGCATCCTCCTACGTAGCTGTGATCATCGCTCCAGAACTGAACCAGCCTATCGAATCACAGTTGCGTTCGCATCTGCCTGTGCACGAGTTCTTGATCTGCATCAGACTCGTTCTTCGGCTGCGTCCTGGGGTCTGAATCCCACCGCCGCGTCCGCGTGCCCCAGATCCCGGTAGCCGTAGCGATTGCTGGAGTTTGCGAAGAATACGTCATTACGCAGCTCCAACGGTGCCTGCACCGAAGCGAGGATGGCGCTCACCACATCACGCTGGCTGCACCACACACTGCGTTGACGGGCGTTGGTCGGCCGGTCCTGGGCGTTGACGTACCCGATACGGATGCTGATGAAGCCAGTTTCAGTAGTGTCCGCGAAGTGCTGCGCCAGGGCCTCGCCCCACACTTTGGTCGCTCCATAAATCCCTCTAGGCCGTGGCGGCATCTCCTCAGTGATCAGTGGCCAGTTCTCCGGCAGATCGCCGTAACGTCCCTCCACCAGAGCCCTGTAAGGTTCATCCTGCTCCCAACCCGCAGCCGTCGCTCCGCTGGAGGCATAAACGACGCGACGCACACCTGCGTCGGTGGCCGCCTTGAATACGTTGCGGGTGCCCTCAACATTGGTATCGCGCAACTCGGCCCATGTGTAGTTCTCGCCCGCCTTCGCTGCGAGGTGCACTACCATGTCCTGCGTGTCGAATGCCCCACGGATGAGCTCGAAATCGCCGATATCGGCCTGGTGCGTGGCCACGCCTTCCACATTACCGCGATTGAGCGCCGTCAATTCGTGTTCCTTGCGCAAAACCTCACCCGCAGCACCCCCGATCAGACCGCTCATCCCCGTAACGAGTATTCTCATCACAACTCCTCGCTAAACATTCTCTTTTTATACGCGATTCGTCTCACAGGGTCGAAAACGACAGGGCAGATTCGATTAGAATCCGACAGACACTCGGGGAGCGGACAAGGTAATCGCCCACGCCACACCGGGAGAGGGCGTGTCACAATTCGAAGAAGATCTGAAGCGCACATGTTTACGTCTGTGATGGCTCGCCATGGCGGTCGTTGTGATGCTCATTGTCTTTTCGGTGGCACGCGATCCGCAGTCGTTGAATTTCTTCTCTGGTGCCGTTCAGATCAGGAATGATCCGGCAGGAGCGCTCGTTTATCTAGACGGTACTCTGCTCGGTGAAACACCGCTGTTGGCCGAGGGCATCGCTGCGGGGCACAAGACGATGCGCATCGAGCACAGGTTTCACGAAACGCTGGTCAGGAAAGTCGAAGTGACGCAGGGTGAAACCGTTGCGATCGACTTCACCCTGGATCCTGCCCATGGGTCGGTTCGGCTGATCAGCAACCCGCGCGGGAGCAGGGTGACGCTCAACGGTGCGCTTCTCGACGATCTGACCCCGGTACAACTCAAGCACATCCAGGCTGGGCAGCACAGCGCCACGGCGAGCTACGTCAACCATCGCGATGTCACCAGGAGTTTCGAGGTTCTCCCCGGCCGGGAGACGCTGGTGATGCTGGATCTGGTGCTGGTGCCGTGGGGCACCCTCACTGTCACCACCGAGCCCGGAAATGCGAACATCACACTGCTCGAAGTGAAGGAGGCGTACTCGCCCGGCATCAGCCTCCCAGTAGGCGAGTATGCCGTGGAGGTATCCAAACGCCACCACCCCACCGTCGTCGAACGCGTGCGCGTGCGCATGGGCGCCAATAGCCGCCACATCGTTCTGCAGCGAAGGGAAGTACCCCTGCGCGTGATCACCAGTCCTGAACACGCACAAGTGAGTGTCGAATACGAACTCGGCGGCATTCCCCGCGTACGCCCCTACGGTGACAGGATGATGGCACCCATGGGTCAGGTCACCGTCGTCGCGCGTGCCCATGGTTTCCGTACCCAACGCAGGACCATCACGCTCGGCACACGCGGAGCAACCGTGCGTGCCTCCCTCGAGCGCTTCGGCTTCCAGGCGGGCCACACCTTCCGCGACCCGTTGACCAGCGGCGGCGAGGGCCCATTGCTCGTCGTCTTGCCACCTGGCCGGTTTCAGATGGGCGACAGCCAGGGAATAGGGGCTTCCAACGAGCGGCCGGCGCACGAGGTGGAACTCACCCAGCCGTTCGCGATCGGCGTCTATGAGACCACCGTCGGCGAATACGCACGCTACGCACAGGCCCGCGGGCGGGATTACCGCCTGCCACGCAATCCGGCAGTGGATCATCCAGCCACCCACATCTCCATCGAGGCGGTGCAGGAGTATCTACGCTGGCTCTCGAAGGAGACCACCTACCAGTACAGGCTGCCTAGTGAAGCGGAGTGGGAGTACGCGGCGCGCGCCGGTGTCGACACCGCTTACCTGCACGGTAACGACCCGCGGCACCTGTGCGAGTACGCCAACATTGCAGATCAGGCCATCAAGAAGCATTACAGCACCTGGGAGGTGGCCGAGTGCACGGATGGGCATCCTTTCACGTCGCCGGTTGGCAGCCTCCGGCCCAATGGTTTCAAACTCTACGACATGCTCGGCAACGTCTCCGAGTGGGTGGCCGACTGTTGGTCGTACGACTACCACTTCGCTCGCGGCGACGAAGTATCCTATCGCCCGACGGATGTCTGTCACCAAATATTCCGCGGCGGGTCATGGGACTCCCGGGCCGATACGGCGCGACTGTCATACCGTCAGTCGTCCGACCGTGCCAACGACGATCGCGGCGTGCGCGTGGTACGAGAACTATAGTGCCGCCATTGGCTTGCGCAAAGCTGGCGGGCGCCTGGTTTGGGACACGACCTGCTCATCGATGATTGCGGCCAGCGAATTGGAGCGGTTGCTGTGTTTCGTCCACGCAGATCTCAACACGCATAACACCCTGACCGGCACATCCGGCATTAATCCGGTGTTCCCCACCACCCCCGGAAACCACCTACTTCACTTGGTGATCCGAACGTATATGCTTGATAAACCAAGCAAAGTGGAGAGTTGAATGAAACGCCATTTACTTTTCTGCCTGGCACTGTTGACACTGGTCTTCTGGACGGAAGCGGCTGGTAACGAGGAAAGCAAGCGCGACGAGGAAGCCGCTCGCTGGACCAGACTGGCGGCCGAGCAGGGTCACGCCGACGCGCAATTCAGCCTGGGCATGATGTACCTGAACGGGGTGGGAGTAGAGCACGATCTCGAGCTCGCGCAGGAATGGCTGGAAAAAGCCGCCTCGCAGGGTAACTCCGAGGCACAGTACCAACTCGGGCGCCTTCTGAGCGATGAACTCCCGGCGCAAATCCAGGACCCGACACACCAGAGCGACGGCGATGTCACTGCCGAGTTCCGGCAGTGCGCCTTTGTCGATCCACCCGTGCTCGCTGATGGCAGCACGGCAAGC
>DCWG01000035.1:47838-78243 GCA_002327525.1 Gammaproteobacteria bacterium UBA2168
AAAGCCGAGCGGAGATCGAGCAGCTCGGAGACGACATAAGAACGTACATGGCCAGGATGCAGGCTTCACTCGAATGCCTTACGACAAAGGAAGAGCAGCTCGCCGACCAACTGACAAAGAGTCAACGCGATGGCCTAACCACCATCTACAATAACGGTGTCGATCAGATTCAGTACATTGCCGAGGAGTACAACAAGCAGCTACGTATCTACAGGATGTCCAGGGGGAGCTACAGCGCTCTGAATAGACCTGACGACTAGTCGAGGGCTTACTCACCAGGCGCCACGAGGTTCACTCACCCGTTACCATCGCCGAGGACATGCGCCACCCGTGCGCCCACACTGTCCCAGTTGATGTTCCGGAAAAACGCATCGACGTATCGCCCGGCTGCCGCGCCGTAGTCCATGTGATAGGAATGTTCGTACATATCCAACACGAGAAGCGGCGCGGTACTCACCGGTGAGTGCAGATGGTCCGCCATCCAGTAATTCTCCAAAGCCCGCAATTGGGTGTTGTAGCCAAACACCACCCAGCCGGATCCCCCGCCAAGGCCGGATGCGATGCGCCGGTATTCCGATTCCCACCGGTCGTAGCTACCGAATGCACGCGCAATCAATGATCGAACATCGGCTGGCGCGACACCGTCTCCTCCTAGATTGTCGAAATACAGCTCATGGAGCACCACCGAACCCGTGCGCATGAGGTGCTCCCGCTTCAGATCGTTGTAGATGTACGGCTGCATATCCGGATCACCCAGAGCAGCGTTCAACCGCTTGTTGACGATATTCAGCGCCCTCACCGAACCGCCGTAGTTGTTCGACCAGTGCGACTCGATGAGGCGTCGGGACAGACCACGCAGCTTCGAGGTGTCGAACGGCAGCGGTTTCAGTTCGTGCCCATCCGCGAATGCCTTCATGGTCGCGCCGAGTGCCGAGGGCGCCAATGCGTTGGCTTGTGAGCCGACCGCCGCCAGGCCCGCGGCTACCCCCGCCAGGCCGCCCTTGATGAGGTCGCGCCTGGAGGCCAATGACACCCTCGAATCTTCCGGCGCGGCCTGGTCGTTATGCATATCCATCTCCGCCTCCCGGTCCAGGATCATCGATACCAGCCTAACAGAATCCAAGCCTCAGGCCTGGTTCGCCACCGTGCTCTTACTCACCTTTCCCGTCCCCGTCATTTCGAGATCGACAAGCTGCTGGTAGCGTTGCGATCCCATTCCAAGCAACGTGTGGAACACGAGATACGAGTGTTCACCCTGCAGCGGCGCTGGTCGTACAGGCCCCAATGGTGTGTCGAACAGCGCCGGAAACCCGGACTGCCAGGCTTCGCCTGCTTCGGGATGCGCCACCTTCACCATGTGGCCGCGCTGGCGAAGTGCGGCGTCTTCGGCCACCTCCTGTGCGTTCAATACCGGCGCGGCCACCACGCCGCGCTCGACCAGTCTCCGCGACAGGGCGCTTCTGGGTTGCCGCCGCGTGGCCGTGGCAACGATCTCGTCAATCTCGTTTTCGCGCTCCTTGCGCGCTGCCCGACCGAGCGAGGGATCACCGCAATCGAGCACGTCACATAGTGCCGCCCACTGCTGATCATCCTCCGCGCTGATGGCGATCCACTGATCCTCACCCGCGCTCGGGTATATGCCATGAGGCGCGTGCAACGGGTGACCATTGCCGCGCGGACCCGGCACCTCTCCCGTGAGTTCGTATTCGAGCCAGGCATCGCCGATGAAAGTGAAGTTGGCTTCCTGCATCGACAGGTCGATGTACTGCCCCTCGCCCGTCCGGTCGCGATGCAGCAGCGCAAGTGCAATGGCGGCAAATCCGCAGAGCCCCGCCACCGGATCCGGGTACATCTGTCCTGAGTTGAGCGGATGTTCACCGGCGTAGCCGAGCAACGCCGACATTCCCGAAGACGGCTCGATGGTCCCACCGATTCCAGGTACACCGGCCCAGGGACCAGTAGCGCCATATGCCGACAGGCTGGCCATCACCAGATCCGGCTTGAGGGTGCGCAATGTCTCATAGTCGATGCCGAGATTACCCATGACGCGCGGAGAGAAGTTCTCGGCTACGAAATCGGCATGGGCAATGAGATCCCTGAACACGGAAACGCCTTCCTCCACCGACAGATCGAGCGTCACACATTGCTTGCTGAGGTTTACGCAGTTGTACAGCGGGCTGCAGTTCCATGCATGCTGAGCGGATGGTATGTCCCGCAAACCCTTGGGAATCGGGTTCTGGTACGTGCCACGCCAGCTGTCCAGCCGCCTGCGCGTCTCTACCTGGATCACCTCCGCGCCGAGCAGCGCAAGCAATTGTGTAGCATAAGTGCCAGCCCAGGCCTGCGTCAGCACGACGCCCCGGAATCCGGCGAGCGGACCCTCCCCGTCCGCGCCGGCGCGAACCGGCTGGGGGTCGATCTGCGCCGGCAGAGGATCGTCGCCATCGCCGCGCCAGCCGCTCTTGTCCATCCGCGCGAAGGGGCCGGGAACGCGCGTGCCATCCGACATTGTGCGGAGAAATCCCCGCGACTCGAACTGGGCATTGTCCCCGAGTTCCGCCATCGTCAGCACAGGACCGGCAATGACTCGCTGCTCGCCCAATGCTGCGAACAGATCCATCCGGGTCCAAGTCGACAATGCCTGACTCACTCGATGCGCGAAGCGTTCCTTCAGCTTCGGCCGCAATCCCGCCTGCTGCAGTTCCTCGTCTTCAGCGAGATCCGGAAGCCCCAGGATCCGCATCGCCTTCTTCCAGAAAATCGGGCGTGAGATGGTCAGTGCGAAGTAGCCGTCCGCCACCGGTACGGGCCCTTCGTTGACATCCAATAGTTCTTTACGGGGCCAGACGAATCCGGAGTATTGAAACCGCAGCGGCGCGGGTGCAGCAGTCGAGACCAGTACATCCCGCTCGGCGATGTCGATGACACCGCCCACCCTTGCGCCGGCGAGCTGTTCCATCAGAGCGCACAGCAGTGCGCCATACGCCAAGGTGCCGCATTGATAGGAGGCCTGGTAACCACTTGCTTTCAGGGGTTCGCGACCGTTTAGCCCGTTCACGGACGCCCACCCCGACATCGCATTGGCGGTCAGGTCGTTTCCCGGCCAGTACGCGAATTCACCCATCTGGCCGTAAGCAGTGATCGCACACACCAACGCCCTGTCATTGATGCCGCGTATGCGCGCGCAATCCCAGGAGCCCCCCGGTAGAGCGTCGGTGATCACAATATGTGCGGCTGACACCACCTCGTGGGCGTTCGCCTCACTCACGCGCGTCTTGCCTGCCAGAAAGTAGCGCGCCGGTACGCTCTCGCCCCCGGCAAAGGGACCGACCCTGCGCAGCGGATGACCGTCGCCCGGCTCCACGCACATAACTTCCGCGCCATAATCCGCCAGCAGCCGCGAACACCAGGCGGTCGAGGGGCGGGTACCGAGATCCGCTACCCGAATGCCTGTCAGAGTGAGGCGTTTGTTCATCTGGTAGTTGTCTGCTCCAAACCTGCCTACTCCTGCTCCCTGCGAAAGTCTACGACACTGCAGTTGTGCTGTCGTAAAAAAAACCATTCGCATTGACTATTCTTTCGGCATGACACTTTCACAATCGAGAACAGGAAGAACCCCAATAATGAACCTGATCCGACTTGCAGGGCCGGCGCTGTGTTTCACCGCCGGTGGAGCGATAGCAGCGTCGCCAACGGTCTTCGAGTCGTTCGATTGCAACTATGTCGGTGACAATGATCGGGCCGATCTCGACCGCACGCTGGATCTCTGGTCGAAAAAGATCAGGACCATCCACAATGCGGATCTGAATCAGTAACGGGTGTTCGTCCTCACACCCGTACGTTCAAGTACCGAGTTCGATCTCATGTGGCTGGGCGTATCGCCCAATCTCGCCATCTGGGGCAATGGTCTCGAGGTATACACGAGTTCCACCGAAGGCAAGCAAGCCGATGCCATTTTCGCCCAGGTCATCGGCTGCGAGTCAGATGGGCTGTGGTTCTCCGAGCAGGTACTCGGTCAATAACACGCGAGCGGGACGCTGGCGAAGCCCTGACTGATTTCGCCTGCTATAGATCAGCTACCGAATCGATAGCGCAGCTTGACCACGAACACATCGATCACCGGCGTGATCAACGCGTCATGGAGCAAGTCGCTGAATTCATCGCGCACGCGATTGTCCAGGTTGCTGCCGCGGGTGTAGACGACGAACAGATCCGACAGCGGGCCGATCTCCCAGCGGTAGCGCAGCTGTGTGGTGAGTCTCGAGATAGTGAAATCGTCCGTCGCCGCACCCGGGGGTTTGAATACCTCGATCAGATCACCGTCATTTAGGGGTACCTGCCAGAATTCCTGCTCTTCGGCCCTTATACTCGCCCATTGCATGGTCAGCCGTAGCTGTTGCCGTGCTGAGAGAAACAGATCCACCGCCATGCGTGGTTGCCAGTCGGTCGCGGAGAACGTCGTGAAGTCGCGACTGCTCTGGTACACCAGCCACCCGTCGCGCCGCATGTAGTTCACATCCAAATCCAGCGAGAAGCGATCGTTGGGCTTGTACGTCACGCCCGCCGAGCCGCGATAGGTCCACCCTCCCAGTTCTTCCTGCCGCATTCCCGCCAGCGCGCTGAAACTCAACTTTCGGCCGGTGTCCGTACCCACCGACACCTCACCCACCCAGCGTTCTTCCGTCTTGTACGCGCCGTTGCCGAAGCTGTTACGGTCATCCCAACCGGCCGGGAAATAGTCCAGTTCTGTGCGAAGTTCCGTGTTGTCGAGAAACATCCATTGGTTGCGCAGGAACAACCCGCCGCGCACCATGCGTCCGTCACCATTGAATTCGAAGCTCGCAATCGACGAAGCGCGTTTGTTGCGCAAACCCTCCAGGCCCTGCGATACGCTGCGGTTGAATCCATACAGCAATCCGACCTTGTCATTGCGACGAATGAAGCCGAGATCCGAGATGTCCAGTTTCTCATCGAAATAGTCCACCCGCAGCATGTGGCGGTTTTCGCGATTGGGTACATAGCTGAAGTCGGCAAACGCACCGTAACCCTGCTCGCCGTCGATATCACTATTGATCAGCTGTGCATCCCAGCTCAGCTTACCCCCGGCGCTCAGAAAGTGCGCATCGACGCCGTGCACCACCGCATCGTAGTCGGGTCGCCGTGCCATCGTACCTAGATAGCCGACAGACATACGGCCCTCACCGCTGGTCTCATACAGCAACCGCGCCACGCCAAAGTCCCGTCCATCCTGCTCTACCCGCACCGGTCCGGTGTCGCTGCTGCCAACCCTGCTCACATCATCCTCGAAAGCGGCGAGCACACCGTAGCGCAGGCTGCCCGCCTGACCGGTGATCTTGGCTGCGCCCAGCAACTCGGTAGGCCGGCTGAGCTCGGTCCCAGCGAAGCTCACTCCCTCCGGAACGTCCACCAGATTCGGCGCTCCGCCAATACGCCGCGTATTCAACAGTGTCGTCGGCGTAGGCATGAAAGTCGTCGTCTGGCGCGCCCCTCCCGTTAATGAACTGGAACCTCTATTCCGCGAACGCTGCGTGGTGTGAAACACCTCGCTGCCTTCCGTGAAGAACAGGCGTTTCTCCGGAAAGAAGGTCTCGAATGCCGTCAGGTTCACCACCACGTCGTCCGATTCTACGGCGCCGAAGTCGGGATTCATCGTCGCCGTCACCTGAAAGTTGGATGACGGGCGCCAGAAGACATCGAGACCCGCCCGGTACTCGTCTTCCTCGGCAATGTCATCGTAGGTGTAGCTGCCGTATGGATACAGCGCAAACTGCTGACCCGGATCAACTTTCTCCAACTGCAGCGTACCGAGTGCCGACATGAACCGGGGCAAGGTAAAGGGTAACGGCGGCGAACTCCACCGCTCATCCACGTGCGCCACTTTGCGGCTGGTCCAGAAGCCGATCTTGCGTTTTCCGTCCACCTGCGGCATGGACATCATCGACCACGGCAGGAACATCTCCGTGCTCCAGCCATCGGTGAGTTCTGCGGTGGCGCGGCTCCAGGGTCCATCCCACTCGCTTTGAAGCTGTCGTTCCGCCAACACGGTGCCGTCGAGCACCGACCCACCCAGGTTCACCACGAACCAGTATCCATACAGGCCCTCACCCGAAGTATCCAGCGTGATCCCGATACTGTCTCTATTGATGAACGAGTCGCGGCTGGACAGCCTCGCAATGAGCGTTTCGGGAGGCTGCTCCATCATAGCGCCGATATAGAGACCCCGGGACGTAGACAGGTATTTGACATCGGTTCGGTAGCGCGGCAAGCGCATGGTATCCGGATCCATTACCCGCATGTCATCGAAGCCGGCAACCTGTTGCCAGATGGGCTCATCGAGGCGCCCGTCCAGCGTAATCTGAACACCATCTTCGGGGTATAGCGGAACCTCGATGATGGGGCCTTCGCCAGTGCCCACGAGGCTTGCCGCGGTCGTGTTCAGCACATCGGCGATCACGGGTGCCTGCGCATCTCCTTCAGTCGGCTTGCGATCCGGCACCGGCGACGGAGGCTGCCCGAGCGCGCTCACGATGGGAGCGGACGTCTCCTGCTCCCCCGTTTGTGGTGACCTCATGTCAGTCACCACCTCATCACGCTCAGTGCCGCGATCAGTTGCATCAGAGCGCCCCGAGTGTCGGGACTCAGGGTGCTCGATCACAGATGGCACGCGCCAGGCTTGCAAATACCCGAGCTTCACCAACCGCTGTTTCTCCACTTCAGTCGCGGCCCGGTCGCCTCCCACCTCGACGATCAATCGGTACCAGGTCACACCATCGACCACGGCGGTTGCCAGATGAACACGCTTGTCCAGATGCGCACGCACTTTGCCGAGCTGTTCCTCGGCGTAGAGGCGACTGCGGTAACTGCCGAGCACCAGATCGTAGGTGGACGCCGTATCCGCACGCACAGATTCACCTGTCAGACAAATGATGACGATCAGAAATGTCGAGAAGATGAGCCGCACTGAGACTTCTGGGCAATTAGGCGGCCATATTGTAACCCCTGTTACTAATTTTCGGGGAACGCCCCCCGCCAATCCTGATATGGAATTGCTTCAAATCAAGGCGTCACTATCCGTGCCTAACCAGACTCGGCGGGAAAGTGTTCCAGCCTGACACTGCGTCAGGGCGACGGAGGATCTTTCCATGAGTCAGATTGGTATTGGGCCCAAGCTGGCATACGGCCTTGGCAGCGTACCTTACGCAGTGAAAGATGCCGCTTTCGGTACCTTCGTTCTGCTGTACTACACCCAGGTACTCGGACTGTCGGGATCCCTCACAGGCATGGCGATATTCATCTCCGTGCTTTGGGATGCCGTGTCGGATCCCATGATCGGCGCCTGGTCCGACCGTCTCAATACCCGCTGGGGGCGACGCCATCCGATGCTGGTCACGGGCGCCATCCCACTCGGACTTTCGTTCGTCATGCTATTTCACCCCATCGAGGCGGTCGCCGGTACCCAGTGGCCCCTGTTCACCTGGCTACTGGTCTCGGTGCTGCTGGTGCGCACCTTCCTCACCGTATTCATCATTCCGCACACTGCCATGGGTGCTGAATTGACTGACGATTACGAAGAGCGCACTTCCATTGTCAACTTCAGAACCAACCTCGGTTGGATTGCCGGTACGGCGGTACCAGCCCTGTCCTTGGCGGTTCTTTTCGGGTCGGTGGACGGTGAGGATGGACGCTTCATCGCGCAGAACTACCACCAGTATGGGTGGGCATCCTGTTTCGTCATCGTTCTGGCCGGGACCATCTGTGTGCTGGGTTCGCGCCGCTTCATACCGCGCCTGATCGAGGTGGCCAACCGGGGGGTTCCGACGCCCGGCTTCATCGGCATGGTCAGAGACACCCTCGATACGCTCAACAACCTCAACTTCCGTCGCATCATCGTGCTGGAAATCGCTGTCGGCGGTACGATGGGTATTCTCGGTGCACTCAACATGATCGCCTGGACGTACTTCTGGGAGTTGACGGTCTCCCAGATCGCCATACTCTCCATCTCCTCGCTGACCGCCGTCACCCTGCTGTTTCCCGGTATGCGGTGGCTGGCGATGCGTTGGGAGAAACAGACACTGCTCAAGTTCGCAGTGGCGGGCCTTGTCTTCAATACACTGTGGTTCGTACCAGGTCGACTGCTTGGCTGGTTGCCCGAAAATGGCACCTCTGTGCTGTTTGCCCTGGTGTTTGTGCAATCCATGATCGGCACCGCTCTGAGTATTCTGCGCACCGTCAATCTGCATTCGATCATGGCGGATATCGCCGACGAATATGAACTCGCCACCGGGCGTCGACAGGAAGGCGTGTTCTTCGCAGCCGCCGCGTTCGCGCTCAAGTTCGTAATGGGTTTCGGCTATATGATCGGCGGTCCGCTGCTCGACTTCGTTGGGTTGAAGGCGGGTGTGGCGCCCGGGGAGGCGTCGCAAAAAGCCCTACTCGGCATCGGCATCGCCATCGGCCCGGTGATGGTGCTGCTGCTGTTGATCCCCTGGTGGATGGCCGTGAGAATCGACGTCAGCCGTGGCAAACTCGCCAGAGTACACTCCGAACTCGGCGTTGGCCCCGCCGCCGGTAGCTAGCCGATACTCGCAGGTCAGACAACGTCGCATGCCGTCCTGCATGCGCTTCACGTGCTCGGTAAGACGTGCGTTTTCTTCACGCAACTGCTTCAGTTCGCGAGCTTGTTCGAACAGTGTCTTGTGCCGAGCGAACAGATTCACTTCCAGCGCATCCGTACGGTACATGAGGTTTCCGGCAGGTGCGGCTCGAACTCCATGCGCAAGTCGCCGTCCTCGCCATTGAACAAAGCCTCGAACGCACCCTTGCAGATCAGCTGACAACCTTCCGCCGGTAGCTGATCGTCGAGAGGCAATGTGTTCTGCGCGGCACAGGTGTGCCACGCGCAATCGGGGACATACATGGTCATGCTACCCTCGACCATGTTGATATCGCGCATCTCGGCCGGGCCTGTCAAAAAACCGGCAGGATTGAAGGTGTCGAAGATGAACTTCTGCACCCTGCCTGGTTCGGCACGAATGTCCGTCTTGCCTTTGTTCTTCTCCGACATCGAATTCATCATCTCGATGAAGTCGGCCGTCGTCTCACGCGCGGTCGACACACAGGTGCCGATGACGATCTCCTCGTACTGTTTCCGGGGGAAGTGTCGGCACAGTTCGAGCAGCGCCCATTCCGTCTCACGAACGAAGTTGCCGTAGCGTTTGCGCCATTTCTCCCGGGGCGAATCTGTCCACCGAACCACTTCCCGGTGATGCTTGATGGCCTGGAAGCCCTCATCGACCTCTTCCGGGTCACCAGACAAGCGCAGAATCGGCAACAACGTGTGCGTCACGATCGGCATGGCCCGCTCCACCAGCATGCGCTTCGACATCCACATGTCTATCCACGCCTGGGGGCCCCAGTGATACCACCAACCGCTCCGGAACGCGGCGCGGGCCTGGTGCCGGTCATTGGCGATGAGAGTGTCGTTCACGCTGCCTCCTCGTACTGCTTCGCGGGTCGATATTTCATACGCCGATGCCCTCGATGATCGACGACATCGCAAATTGTATCAGTTGTTCCTTGGAGTACTTCTCGCCCAGCAGATACTGCACCCGATTGTCTATCACGAGCGTTACGTAACCGTGCATCGTGGAGGTCAGGGCGAGCGCTTGCAGCATCGGGTCCCCGGGCTTGAGAAGCCCCAAGCGTTGGCAGACTTCGATATCTGCAGCGATTTGTCGAATCGCCGTGGTACCCGTGTGCTGTAGTGACTCAGCACCACTCGCGCTCAGCAGATCGCCGCTGAACATGACCCGATAGTAGGCCGGATAGCGGAACGCGAAGCTGAAATAGGCGAAGCCACCCGCAGTGAACTGGCTCAGCGGATCATCATCAGCAGCGGCGCGGTGTTCCGCCATGGTCGCCTCCAGCAGCGAGAATCCCTGCTCGACCACGGCGACGATCAACTGGTCACGATCCGCGAAGTGGCGATAGGGCGCTGCGTGAGATACCCCCGTACGTCTTGCCACTTCGCGCATCGTCAGACCCTGAGGTCCCAGTTCTTCGAGTGTGGCGAGGGCCACGTCCAGCATCGCCGCCCTGAGATCGCCATGATGATAGGCCCGTGCGCCGTTCACCTGTATCCCATAATGTTTCTGTTGTAAACATTACCATAGCGCTGTATGTTGCGCCTGTAAACATCTCAACGAGAATTTCCCATGGCTCGACCGATGCCAGACAACCCCTTCCTGCAGGGTATTTTCTCGCCTCTGCAGATGGAGTGCGACGCCCCCGACCTCATCATCGAAGGTGAGGTACCGGGCGACCTGCGCGGGTCGTTCTATCGTAATGGCCCGAATCCGCACTATGCACCGCGCGGCGAACACCACCTGTTCGGCGGTGACGGCATGACACATGCTTTTCACATCGCCCACGGCAAGGTCGGCTACACCAATCGCTGGATCCGCACGGCCAAGTTCAAGCTCGAGGCTGAACTCGAACGCTCCGCCATCAACCCGATGAATCCATTCGATAGCGAGGAGGAGTACGTCGAGTTCGTCCTCACGGACAAGGAGGGGCTCGCCAACACGGCTTGTGTATGGCATGCGGGTAAGCTGCTCATACTGGAAGAGGGGCATTTCCCCTACCAGGTGGATCCCCACACTCTGGCTTCCATCGGCTCATATGATTTCGATGGCAAGCTGACCACCGCGATGACCGCCCACCCAAAAGTTGATCCGGTCACCGGCGAGTTGATCTTCTTCGCGTACATGTCGCAGGGGCCTTTCGAATCCGATATCTCCCTTTACAAGGCCGACAAGGAAGGCGTGCTGACCACCTCGCATCTCATCAAAACACCCTATCCGGCGATGGTTCACGACTTCGTGGTGACCCGGAACTACATCCTGTTTCCCATCTTCCCACTCACCGGAAGTCTTGAGCGCGCCATGCAGGGCCAGCCGCCTTTCGCGTGGGAACCGCAGATGAGTTCGTTCATTGGTGTCATGCCCCGCGACGGCGGCGCCGACAGCTTGCGATGGATCGAGTGCGACAACATATTCGTCTTCCACTGGATGAACGGTTACGACGATGACGGGGTCATCACTTCTCATCAGTGCCAGTTCCAACACCCACCCCTGTTCCCGGACGTGGACGGCAACATCACCACCGATGCCAAGCCGTACCTGAGCCGATGGCGCATAGACATGAATGATCCGAACGCCAGGGTCGTACACGAGTTGATAGACGAAAACGAATCCGAATTTCCGCAGGTTGACCCGCGCTATGCGATGTCCGAGTACCGTTACGGTTTCTACGCAACACCGGGATCGGGCACCGCGGGCGCGAGCGGAATGTACAACGCGGTCGGCCGGTACGACCACCAGACGGGCAGCTCTGTCCGCTACGCCTTCGGTGACGCCGACAGCGCGGCCACGTCAGAACCGATCTTCGTGCCGAAATCCGATGATGCGAGAGAGGGAGAGGGTTATCTGCTGGCTGTGGCGACGGATACGCTCGCCAACAGAAGCCGGCTGGTGATCATGGACGCAGAGAATCTGTCAGATGGACCGCTCGCCCAGGCGTACCTGAACCACAAGGTGCCGGTCGGTTTTCACGGCGGATGGAGGCCCGCATAGCCAAATCCGCAGGGTCAGCCGCGTCCACATCCGGCCGACCCATCTCATCATGGGGGCGGATTGCTACTTACCGCCCTGGTATGTGTTGCTGACGAGCGGATCCGCAACCACCCGGCGCACGTGGCACTGGGCGCAGAAATACCGCGCACCCGAAACATCGTCGAGGGGATTACCGTCCCGGTCCTGGAAGTGCGAGTCTCCCGGCGTCGGCGCGCCCGTCGATGCAGCAGTCGCCTTGCTGTGACACGCCAGACACATGTTGGTGTTCATGTTGAGCGTATACCCATCGACGGGATGCGGGATCTACGGCGGTTGCTCGGCAAAACTCCGCTCGATCAGCTTCTTCTGCGGTGCCTGCCAGGCCTTCGCCTGGGGCTCCACGGAAACGGCATTCAGCTCTACCAGGCCGCGCAGGGAGCTTACCGAATCGCCAGCAAGCGCCGACGCACACAGCGCTGTCCCTGCAAGGAAAGCGACGGTGAGAAGCACTGATCGTTTCATGTTTCTAGCTCCTTGAGATTCAGGCGCACGGCTTGTTCCGCGAACCTGTTAGTGAATTGAAAGACTTCTTTACGACAAACGTCCATGCACCGCCCGCAGTCGGTACAGGCGGGCGCGGAAATGAGTGGTGAGGTGTTCTTGCCCATACCCTTCAATACAGGTTTGATGACCTGCGGTTGCGGACACACCCTGTAACAGCCCATGCAATCATTGCAGGCTTCCCGGCGGCTGCATTGCTTCGCACGAAGTCACGGCGAGTTACTTTCATGATGGAATCTCCTCGTCCAGGAAAGTGGATTCATCGGCAAAGTGGTACGTGAGCACCTGGGTAGTGCCCGCAGAGGTGGGCCTTTCAACTTGTTAGAGCCATACCCGGCATGCAGGCACGGCGTGACGACGGCCGACTAAAACCGTGTCAATGACCGCCGTGGTGCCGCTCGTGATCGGCGTTCTCGAGTCCCTTGGGAAGGCGGGGTGCGGGTTCCGACTCGAGCTGGGCGAACCCGGAGTTACGCTCTCCCTGCTGAACGTCATGTGGGTTGTGACACTCGGTGCACACGAACCAGCGCTTCTTGCCGGTGCTTGCCCACTCACCGATGCGCTTGCCATGCAAACCGCCGCGCCAGTCGCGATAGGCCGGGCCATGACACTTTCCGCACAGCTTCTGCGGTTCGTTCATGTCGATCAGGTTGCCGGAGTGATCGGTGAAGTGATTGCGCGTCTCGCTATGATGGCAATCCAGACACCAGATCGCGCCTCGACCGTGCTGGAGATTGGTCGCGTCGGGAACGACGTCCGTATGCATGGTCAGCGTACGTGGTGTCTTGTCGTCGTTGGGCGGCGGAAAGGTGCCATTGTGGCACGCTGTACCACACACGGGAAACATGGCGAGTTGTTTGGTACGACTCTTAACCACCGCTTCACCATGGTCGTAGTCCGCCTCGATCGGCATCTCACCCATCGGCACCGTTGCGTCGTAGGGGTCTCCCCACCACAACACACCACCGGTGGTCTCGGAGCATTTCACGTTGACCTGCCCGTCCGCACTTTCCTTCACGGTAACTTTGGAGGCATTTTGGCGACTCTCGAAACAGTCTTGCGCGACACTCGTTGCCGCGGTGGTCAGCCCCAGCACCAGCACACCACAGCGAATCACCCGCAGACAGGCAGACGTGGAACGGCGAATCCCGGTATCAAGCACTCGCATAGCCAGCCTCCTCCTCGTTTTCAGCTTCTTGCGTCGTGGCCGCCCCCTCATAGCGCAGGTCGCCGACCAATACGCCCACTCCGGCCTTGGTCAGCAGCGTGAGTATGATGAAGCCAATTGCCCAGTTGCCGATACAGTTGAAGATCTCGAGCATGGTGGGTGAATACTGCGCGAACTCACCGATCGGGGTCGGGATGGAACCCGGCAGCATCAGACCCATGCCCTTCTCGACCCACACCGACAGAAAGGTCACTGCACAGATCCAAGGCAACAATGCACGATTCTTGCGCACACTCGGGATCAGCAGCAGGATGAACGTGGCTACCAGGCCCACCAGCGACGTCCAAAACCAGGGTACGAGATTATTGAGCCCGTTGTGGCCGAACATCAGGTACTGCAGCCCCAGCGAGTGTTCCGTGGGGTGGTAAAACTCGGTGACGATCTCTGAAAAGGTCAGGAACAGCGCGATGCCCAGACACCAGACCACTGTCGTCGACAGCATGTCGATCGCTTCGTCCTTGATCCACAGTTTCGTATTGTTCCGCACGATGGAGAACACGATGATGATCAGCGCCGGACCTGCAGCGAAAGCGGTGGAGATAAAGCGGATGGGCATCATTCCGTGGTGCCACATGGGTCTCGCCGGCATGGTGTTCATGAAAAACGCCGTCACCGTATGGATGCTGAGTGCCCAGACGATGGCGACGTAGATGATGGGCAAGTAGAACTTGTTGTTCAGCGGCTCACCCGTGTACTTCTTGTACAGGTAGTAGAAACCGCCGAACACGTTGAGCAGGAGGTAGCCCATGAGAACGATGATGTCCCAGGTCAACATGGAACTCGGAAAGTTGTAGATGCCGATGATCGGAATCAGATGCCAAAGCCGGTCCGGGCGGCCCATGTGGTTGAGGATGAACAACCCACACATGACGACGGCCGCGATGGCCAGCATCTCGCCGAGCACCGTCACCTCGTGCAGCGCCTTGTGCTTGTACACATACGCCGGAAACACCACGGTCACCGCCCCGGCGGCCACGCCGACGAGAAACACGAAATTGGCCAGATACAATCCCCAGCTCACCTGATCGGTGAGCCCGGTGATGATCATGCCCTGTGTGAGCTGTGCGTAGTTTCCGTAGGCCCAAAGCACGACGAAAATCGAAAGAAAGCCCAGCCAGGCCCAGTACTTGATCCCTCCCTTGAAGAGATACAGCACGTAGTCGGTACAGAAACTGATTATGGGTTTCATGTGACTACCTCAATCCACGTAGTAGAAGAATTTCGGATAGGTGTTCATATCCGCTTTCATGCGGAACACACGCTTACTCGCAAGCACCCGGCGAACCTCGCTCTCCGGGTCCAGCAGGTTGCCGAATTTACGCGCTCCCACCGGACAGACCTCCACGCAGGCAGGATAGCGGCCCTTGCGCGTACGCTGGATGCAGAACGTGCACTTCTCCACCACCCCCTTCATGCGCGGGCGGTTGCCGAGGTAGTGGGTCACCGGGTTCATCTGATCCTTGGGCAGGTTGGGTTCGCCCCAATTAAAGCGCCGCGCCCAGTAGGGACACGCTCCGATGCACATGCGACACCCAATGCACCAGTTGTAGTCGATCACGACAATGCCGTCGGGCTCGCGATAGGTGGTGCGTACCGGACAGACCTTCACGCAGGGCGGCTTTTCGCACTGCATGCAGGCGATGGGCATATAGAAGGAGTCTTCTTCCGGTACTTTTTCCGGTTCGTAGTAGTGTTCGCCCTCTATCACCACACCGGCCGCGGTGTAGGCGTTGCCGCCAACCTGAATACCGTAGTCATCGGGGTAGCCTTCGCCCATCTTTGCTTCGGAGAATTCGCCCTTTTCCATCTTGAGCACGCGGATCCACTCGGTCTCCTGGGCCTCACCACGGGATTGGTTGTTTTCCTCGACACACGCCTTCACGCAACGCCGGCAGCCGATGCACTTCTGGATATTGAGTGCGTATCCGAACAACACCCCTTCCTGGGCGGGCGTCGTGTCCACCGTGACGTCTTTGCCGTATTCGGCCGAGTAACGCCGCTCGAGGCGATCGACCGCCTCCTGTTTTTCCTCATCGCTCATCAGCCGGTAGTTGCCCTGAAACCACTCGGCCCACTCGGAGGTGGCGTGAGCATCGTCTGAGTTGGTCATCAGGGCGGCGGTGCCGAGCAGCGATGCAGCACTCATCCCACTGGTGTTCTTCACGAATTTGCGGCGGGTTATGCCAGATTCGGGTTTGCCCTCGCCCGGCGTGCACACCTCGACCGCAGAATCACACGGCAAATCGTCCGTGATGTTCGTTAAAGGTATGGTTCGCTCTGTCACCTTTGCCCTCCTCTATGTGCCACGCATCATTGTGCCGCGCGCACCAATACACCTGCTATATTGTTTCCCCGTCCAATGCGAAGCTTGCCTCACCTGAAACAGCAGGAAACCAAGGACATCCCCGTAGTTGGCACGGGCGGTCACTTGTGACAGACCCGCATTCCTTCGAGTAAAACCAGATGAACAAAAAGAGCAAAATTTACTTCGGACCCCCTCTGGCGCGCCTGACCAAGCAGGAAACCAACACCATGGAAGTGAGTGGGCGCATCAACCGCACCGCCGAACGGTATCTGGAGATCGTCGCCCGCCACGGGGTGGATCTGACGGATGCTGAACGTCAGTGTCTGATCCAGGTATGCGCCGCGGGTGTATTGGCCCCCTACGAGATTCTGGAGTTACCGATTGAAGTGGAACTGGCAAGGGACATCGAGGGACTCGATCGCAAAGCTCTGGTGGAGAAACTGGAAAGGGCCAGCTTTGCCGATCTCGTCGCCATGGTAGAGACACTGGGCTTCTAATCCGCGCCAGTCGGCGGCATCCCGGGCCAGTGGGTCGGATCCGACGATGCTGTCTCCGGCTTTTGCAGCTCCTTCAAGTCTGGGCCGACAGTGCCCAGCTCGAGATCGTCGGCCAGTGCATCCAATTCGATTTTGGTTGCCTTGATCTCGGCGATCGCCTGCTCTTCGGCCAGCTGGCGGCGGATCTGATCGAAGCCGATCTCTTCCTCAATCTGCTTACGCGTGCTGCTGAGCCTGCGTGCCAGGCGTCCCCACCACCGCGCCAGTTCCCGCATCACCCCGGGCAGACGTTCCGGCCCCAACACCAGAAGCGCTGTCACCGCTACCACCAGCAGTTCGGGAGACCCGATGTCGAACATGCTCAAGCGCCCGGAATCAAGAAACGCGAGCATACGTCAAAGCTTTCGGAGTCGGAATGCCTTGCGTTTCACACTCCTTCTACGCCGCGTGTCTGATCTCACCCGTGGCAACTAGGCCACACTTAAAACCGGCCGAGCCACTTGTTTCACTATGGCAACATCCTCACAGCGACGCTAGTGGACCCTCGGGATACACCACCCCCATCCCTGAATATCACGAAGACTCGATTGACGGCGGTATCGAAGGCGATGTTGCAGAGAAGTGGCCCCTGAAATTTGAACAACGACCTAAGGTGTGGTCGATTAGCCCGAGGAGGCAATCGACAGGGCAAAGAGAAGACAGTATTCCCCTGAGCTGAAGGTCAAAGTAGCGCTGGGGACGATCCGAGGAAACGGCACGATTGCGGAGCTCGCCAGCCGCTACAAAGTTCAACCGAACATGATCACGAAGTGGAAGCGCGCGGCGTTGGACGACACGAAGGATGGGCAGTGGCAGTCGCAGGTGCAGCAGTGACCGACTGGTACGATTGGTACAATCTCGCCGACATGAACGTCTGGTCGGGATACGGGCTGGGCGGATCACCCTGGCTCAATGACAACGCCCAGGCCTACTGGAACCAGTCACCGATGAAGTACGCGCACAACATTCGAACGCCCATGCTCATCTTGCCCAATACCTTGGATCCGAGAGTGTCAGTCACTCAATGCTACAAACTCTTCCACGCTCTGAAGGACAATGAGGTAGCGGTCAAATTTGTGGCCTATCCAATTCCAGGCCACTTTCCGCAGGATCCCATTCACGTCCGAGACATCTACGACCGGTGGATAGATTGGATCGAGAAACACTTCGCGGTTCGAGACGGGTAACTATTTCGCCACTGCGCCCCGCACAGCGAAGTTGGCTCGGTATCCGCTACACAGTTGTCGTGTTCTCGTTTGCAGATCTGGCGATCACGGGCTCGACCTACGACTAATGTAAAGTGAATCGAGATAAACCCACAGCGCCCTTTGTGTGGTTTATGATTCCTGCACACGAATCCCGCAACCATGGTTTCTCAACAATCAGCGCATGAATATAACTCTATCCCCGGAAGCCGAACTGTTTCGCAAGGAAGTTCTCCACTTTCTTGATACGCAACTCACCGATGAGCTCAGGAGAGCGGCAAACCTGACGACGGGTGTTCACTCGCACATCGAGGCATCGCGGCGCTGGTACAAGATTCTGGCTAGCAAGGGCTGGTTGGCCACCACCTGGCCCGAGGAGTTCGGCGGCGCGGGCTGGACGGCTTTGCAGCGCCATATCTTCGGCATCGAGGCCTGCAAGGCAGGTGCACCTCTGCTGTTCAACATGGGAATCAGGCACCTGGGACCCGTACTCATGGCTCACGGCACCAGGGAACAACAGGAAACCTATCTACCCGCGATTCTGTCCGGCGATCACGTATGGTGTCAGGGTTACTCGGAACCATCAGCCGGCTCAGATCTGGCGTCGTTGCGAATGAGAGCGGTCAGAAACGGCGACCGCTATGTATTGAACGGGTCCAAAATCTGGATCACGGGTGCTCAGTACGCCACACATATCTTCTGCCTGGTGAGAACCAGCGACACGGGACGGAAACAGGAAGGCATCAGTTTCGTCATCGTACCCATGGATACCCCCGGCATTACCGTTCAACCCATCATCACGCTGGCCGGCGAACACGAGGTCAACCAAGTATTTTTCAGCGACGTAAGCGTACCCATCGCCAATCGGGTCGGTGAAGAAAACAACGGCTGGCGGGTGGCCAAAGTACTCATGGCGTATACGCGATCCAACAACGTCAATACCAGTTGGGTACGAGAACAGCTCGAACAACTCAAACGCCTGTGTGCCGGGACCAGCGCGACCGGCGCCCCTCCCCCGATCGCCAATCACCACATCGCGGCGCAACTGGCCAATCTGGAAATCCAGTTGCAAGCCTCGGAAACGATGGAACTGCGCCTGTTGTCGGAAATGCCGGGTGATCAGAGTCCCGGGGCTCTTTCGTCGTTACTGAAGACCCGTGGTTCCGAACTCAAACAATCGTTGACCCAGCTTTTCATCGAAGTTGCCGGTTACCACGGACTGCCTCAACAGCTCGAAGTGTTGGACCCCTATTCAGGCATCGATGGATTCGGGCCGCCAGAGTTTCTCACCGCCATGCCCAGATACCTGAACGAACGCGCGGCAACCATCTACTCTGGTGCCAGCGAGATTCAGAGAAATCTGTTGGCCAAACGGGTGTTGGGTCTCTAGACGCTCCCTACAGACCCGGGCCTGGCTGCATCGGAGAACCATCCGAGAAGCGCGACAGGCGGAAGCGCGTCAAATCGTGCACCGCCGGCCGGCCCAACACCATATCCGCCATCACCCGCCCTGCCCCGGGTCCGATACCAAATCCATGGCCGCTGAATCCTGTAGCGAGATACAGGCCCGGATAGTCGGCAACCTCGTCCATCACCGGCACCACGTCCGGTGTCACGTCGATCATGCCCGCCCAGGCTTCCTCGAAGGGTAACGCCGCGAGTTTCGGCAGGCGCTTGACCAGCCCGTCTCGCATCTGCCGCAGCGCGGTGGCCGAGGGATCGGGATTCAGCACCCGAGTTTGCTCGAATGGGCTCACCTCATCATCGCCCCAACTGCGAACCGGCAGCAGACGCTCGACCAGGTTGCCGCCGAAGCGCAGGCGTATGAAACGTACGCTGGCTCGCAGCGCGGGCAGGTACTTGAAGAAGTAGCGAAAGCTGTCTGCACCGATGAAATGCTCGTTGCTGACTCCCGAGGCCACGGTGTAGCCACCATCTTCACGGCGGCGTATCGCCACTTCACCCATTGTGGCGTTACCCTGATAGATGTCCGGGGCGGGAGCGGTGCGCGCCACCGTCGCGCGCACAGACAGCTGCGGCAGACTCACGCCGAGATTGGCCATGAACAGAGTGGACCACGCCCCCCCTGCGCAGACCACGGACTGGGCGCCAACGCGTCCATGTTCGGTAACCACCCCGCAAACGCGTCCCGCCTGTGTTTCGATTGAACGAACGGCACAGCCCTCACGAATCAGACCACCCCGCGCGCGCAGGCTCTCCGCCATGGCCGGCACCGCTTTCCAGGGTTCCGCACGCGCATCGCTGGCGGTGAACATACCGCCCTTCCACTGACCCGGTTCGTCCTTGATCAGCGTATCGACCTCGGCGCCGGACAGCATCCGCGTATCCAGCTGATGCTGAACCGCCGTGTCCAGCCACTGCTCCATCTGGGCGAGCTGGTCGTCGTTTTCGGCCGCGTACAGCACACCGTGACGAGTGAAGCCAATGTCTGTTGTCAGTTCCCGCGAAAGCGTCTCCCATGCGTTAATGCTGTCGATAACGATGGGCAACTCCGCCGGGTCGCGTGCCTGCTGACGTATCCAGCCCCAGTTGCGGCTCGACTGCTCACCCGCAACGCGGCCCTTCTCGCACACCAGCACCGAGGCGCCCGCCTGGTTCAGAAACCACGCCGTGCAGATACCGATGACCCCGGCACCGATCACGACCACATCCACTGCCTCTGGCAATGCATCCTGGTGAGAGACGGGTGTCTGGTCGCTGTAGATCATCGTCTCGCCTTTGCCCACCCCGGTTCGTGCGCCCAGGCGTCGATCTCCTCCTGCGTGGTCTCGCCTTGATCGCGCACGTCTATCGAGGAAGGCGTGCGCTGAAACACATAGAGTTCCTTCACCACTTTGGCGATCTCGGCTATGACCTGCACGGCCGCGGCTCCGGTGCCGATGATGCCGACCTTTTTGCCTTCGAGATCCACATCGTAGTTCCAGCACAATGTGCGAAACGCATCACCCACGAAAGACTCCATGCCCTCGATGTGCGCCAGTTTCGGGGTCGTGAGAATCCCGTTCGCCAGCACCGCGAACCCGGCCCGCATGGCATCACCCCGGTCGGTGTACACCGTCCAGCGACCACTCTGCTCGTCCCATTCGGTTCTCTGGACCGTGGCATGAAATAGACAGTGGTCGTAGAAGCCAAACTTCTCGGCCATGTTCTGGCAGTACTCCATGATCTCGAAGCCATAGGCGAACTTCATGGTGGGGACATAGCCCATCTCCTCCAGCAGAGGCAGATAGCTGTAGGCTTGCACATCGCAGGCGATGACAGGTCCCCTCCCGAACGCCCGACAGCCAACCCTAACACAACTGATGTCCCGGCCACCCTACGCCGCAGAAACGCGTTACGATGTGCCGCAGACAACGACGCAATCCGTGGAGATCGGCGATGCGCGCAGCGGTAATGAGAGATGCTGAACTGGTGGTGGACGAAGTCGCAGTGCCGGAACCCGACGAGGGCGAGGTGCTGGTCAAAACGCTCGCATGCGGGATCTGCGGGTCCGACCTGCACACACTGAAATACGGTCGGCAACTGATGGAGGCGTCCGAAGAGACCGGCGGCAGCTTCGTCATGGATCTCAACCGGGACGTCGTCATGGGTCACGAATTCTGCGCCGAGGTGCTGGACTTCGGGCCCGCTACCGAACGTCGTTTTCAGCCCGGGGATCGCGTGTGCTCCATCCCGATGACCGTATACGGCGGCCAGATTACAGCAGTGGGCTACTCCAACGACCGACCCGGTGGCTACGCAGAAAACATGCTGCTTTACGAGCCGATGCTACTGAAGGTACCCAACGGCCTGTCCACGGATCTCGCGGCCCTCACCGAGCCCATGGCCGTTGGCTACCACGCCGTGCAGATGTCGGGTATCACGGCAGACGAGATACCGTTGGTGATCGGTTGCGGCCCCGTCGGGCTGGCGGTGATCGCTGCGCTCAAGAGGCGCGGTATCGCACCCGTCATAGCAGCCGACTTCAGTGAAACACGCCGGATGCTGGCTCTCAGCATGGGAGCCGACGCGGTCGTCGACCCGACCGTGAACTCACCCTACCAGAGTTGGATGGAGGCAGCCGCCAGTCCACGGTCGGAATCCGATCCCGCCGATTTCCTCGGCGCAGCGACGGGATTGCGTAGCGGCGTCTACTTCGAGTGTGTCGGCGTTCCCGGTGTGATAGATCAGATCATGACCGCCGCACCCCGGGGTACACGCATCGTGATCGTCGGCGTGTGCATGGAACACGACCAGATCCGTCCTCTGGTCGGAATCAACAAAGAGCTCAATCTGCAATTCGTGCTGGGGTACACGCCTGAAGAATTTGCGCAGACGTTGCACCACATCGCCGAGGGTGGCATCGATCTTGAGCCCCTCATCACAGGCAAGGTAGGCATCGACGGTGTGGCGGATGCATTCCGGGCTCTGGCGGATCCGGAGGCGCACGCGAAGATTCTCGTCGAACCATAAGCCAGGTTGCTATGACGTGGCCCATCCGGGCGCTCGTCCAGGACGTGCGTGGTCAAGGCCCCTGTCGAAACTCCGCCATCAATCGGCACACACACTCGCACGGGAAGAAAAAGCCAACGGCATGCGTGCGAACATGATCGCCCCCGGGCTGGTGGACACCGACATGGGCAGGCGCATAGTGGAAGCCACCGGCGGAGGCTCGGATATCCGCGAGGTGGATGCGCGCATGCCTTTCGGCTTCGTCTGCACACTACAGGATATAGCTGCTACGGCAGCACACCTGTGTTCCGAGGACGGACGCTACATCACCAATCAGCGCCTCACCATCACGGGTGATTGACGTGCTACAGATAAGCAACCTCAGTCAAACTGCTTCTTCGTGCTCGCGAATATCAGATAGAACACGAGCCCGAACACGTTGATCGCGGCGGCAACCTGAAACACCAGAATCCAGGAGCCCGTCCACTCTAGTATGAGACCGCTGACGAACACGCCGATGATTCCTGGGACGGTGCCGGCAGTGTTGGTGATGCCCATCAACGTGCCCGCGTGCCTGGGCGCCAGATCCATGTGGTTGCTGCCCCAGCCGCCGAGGGCAAAGGCGCCCACCATGCTGCCGAACGACATGAGCGCAATCGCCATCATGGGCGATTGCACGTAACCAACGACGGCGAGCACCAGCGCACCGCCTCCGAATCCGATGGCCTGCATCAGCTTGCGCACGAAGGTCACGTCCATCCCGTGCGAGATGAGTTTGTCCGTCGTCCATCCGGCGACGTTGAGAAACAAGAAAGACGCCACCGACGGGATCATGGTGAACACACCCACCGCGGCGAAATCGACGCCGAGCCCCTCCGAGATGTAGGTGGGCAGCCATGACAACAGAACATATCCACCCCAGTTGGAGCAGAAGTGGCTCACGATGATCGCCCACACCGCCATCGATGAGAGCATGGCGCGAATCGGAGGTGGGGTAGGCGACTCTTCTTGCGTCTGCCCCGACTGGATGAGCGCCAGTTCATCCGAGGAAACCCCAGGGTGATCTTTCGGGTCCGTCGCGGCGAGCCGTTGCCAAAACACATACCAGACGATGCCCACCGCGCCGAACAGGTAAAAAGCCCACTCCCACCCCATGCTCAGCACGATGATCGGCGTGAGTACCAGCGCAAACACGGTGCCCATCGGAATGGCGCTGGCGTTGAGCCCTATCGCACGGGTTCTCTCGGTAATCGGCAACCAACGCGCGAACAGGCTGTAGATAGAGGGAAAGGTGACAGCCTCACCCAGTCCCATGCCTACCCGGGAGAGCAGTAACAACGCCATGCCACCAAAAGCCGCGGGTGGCGTTATCAGGGTGAACAGCGACCAGAACAAAACACCGAGACCAAGCACAACTTTGCCGCCAAAACGATCCGCCAGCCAACCGCCCGCTATCTGAGTAAGCAGATAGCCGACGAAGAACGACGACAGCACCAGACCCTGCGTGCCACGATCCCAACCGAATTCCTCGGCCATAGGGATGATGGCAATGGAGATGTTGACACGGTCGATATAGCAGATGAACGTCGCCATGGCGCACATGGCCACCATGGTGTAGCGCGTCTGCCATCTCATCTGGGGTCTCGCCTGCATCGGCAGCTCCTGTTTTTCATTCGATATGGCGCTGCCGCGCCAGAGTCGCCGCTGGACGCGCGTAGCAGGCATCGAGCCACCCGCGCACGCCCGGACGATTTGCCAGGTCCAGCGCTCGCGCAGGCGACGGGGAGAGTACGCTCGCGACGTTCAGGTCGGCCAGCGTAAACCGGTCGCCCAACAGCCAGCGCGAGCGGGACAGCGCCTGTTGCAACTGATCCAGCCGACGAGCCAGGGAAGCACGTACAGGCTCGCTGATGGGTTCCGGCAACTCCAGAATCCGGCCGTCTCTCTGCACCCAGGGCTCGATGGTGCCTTGTACCCACAGGGTCCGGTGAATGATTCGAGCCTCTTCCCCGAGCCCGTCGATGTAGAGTTCGTGCGCCGCATCTGCGTGCTTTTTGATCAGATAGAGATTAATGGCGAGCGATTCCGACAATGTGAATCCATCGTCCACGATGGTCGGGACCATGCCGAACGGATTGAGGGCCAGGAACTCCGGCGAGCGCAGTTCGGGATCGCCGACCGCGTACGGGACATGATCGAATTCGAGACCGAGTTCCGTCGTCGGCCAAAGGGTGCGCATTGTGCGCGAGCGCGCCTTCCCGTAGATCGTCAACGCTACGGAGATCAGGATCCGCTGTGATCTTCGACCCCCGTTTCGAATACAACACTCGGATGCGTTCCCGGTGCGATCAGTGCATTTCGTATGCGGAATTCGAGCCCCAGTTTCTTCAGTCGCGAACCCGTCCTCAGCAATAGCGTCCGCTCTGCATGCGCGGGGATACGTGCAACCCGCGTATTTCGCACGAACGTATGGTCCGTGAGGTTCTCGAGTTCGAACTCAGCATCCGATCGGTTGCTGAAGGTGATTTCCAGCACGTGCGAATCGGCTCGCCTATAGGCGGCCCTGGTCAGCTCGATAGAGGCACTGAGCAAGGGCGCCATGTGCTCCTGGCGACCGATCAACTCGTTGCGATACCAGACCACCGTGCGCCCCTCCATCAGCGCCTCCCGGATGGCGGCCGACGAGCGCTCCTTTGCGAACACGAGATTGACCGGCCTGTGACCGCCCTCGTGAGGCACATAATCCCAGTCGATCAGGTTGTGTACGTCAGACACGCCCACCGGAGTGAGACCGTGGTCCAGCGCTATCTGAAAAGACTCCGGTGAGTAGGTAGCGCCATTAGCGATCTCGATTCCGTGCAACCACCCTCGCTTGAGCGCATTTCGGTGAAACTCGGTGATCTCCGTCTTCCTGTTCGCGAATTCCGACCACGAGTGGTTCCAGAACACGAACGCATTCTGCTCGCTTGCCGCCTGCACGGCGGATTCCGTGGGCCAGGCGGCGGCCGTACGGAAGTTTTCTATCGCATCGAACGGCACTGGCGGCACGCCGGGCCGTACCAGTGCGTTCGCATCGCGAATGAACACCGCGTTCATGTGCCCGAATGGCGCCTGGCGCGTGATCTCCGAACCCGCGATCACAATCAGGTCGGATGTTTCGGGAACCGCCTCGAGCGCGACCTGATAAGCCCGGTTGCGATCGGGGTGCGGAATGTCGTCGAGGTGCGGCTGCCATTCGAGATGCTCGGTGATGGCGAACGCATCGAGGCCATCCGCGATGGCCTCGCCAACGCGAATGCCCGGCCAGACGTGTCCGTCGGAAAACGCGGAGTGTGTATGCAGATCCACCACCAGGGTCTGGTGCGAGGCGGTATCCGGAAACTCTATGGCCCGCCCTCCGGCACTGCCCCGAGGCTGACTGGCCGGGCCGTGAGCGGACACAGCAACCGCGATGATCAGCGATCCGAACGCCACAAAACCGGTGATGGTGGCGAATTTGGCTTGCATGACTGACTCCCCCAGTGAGTTGCCTATTAAAACCCACTCGGGCGCATCGTGCATGACGGTGAGTGATGCCTTCGAATACTGATGTCACAATACAGGTCATGAAAGCAGAGACGCTGTTGCCGCTCGGAAAGCTGGATCCAGGGCTCGCGGCCCCTGATGCGCCGCTCGACCTCGCATCGGTGCCAGCACAAAGCCGCATCGCGGATACGCTGGGTTACCACAGCCTGCTGATGGAGGAAACCAAGGACGACCCGTTTCAGGTGTTGGCTGTCGCCGCGGCTGCGACCCGGCGCGTGCGCATCGGCACGTCTGTCGCCATCGCCTTCGCACGCAGCCCTTTCGTCACCGCCATGTCGTCCTGGACACTGCAAAAGCTGTCTGCCGGCCGCTTCGAGCTGGGCCTGGGTTCCCAGGTGCGAGGCCACATCCGACGCCGTTTCGGCCTGCAGTGGCATCCGCCCGGACCCTGGATGCGGGATTACGTCAACGCCGTGCGCGCCATCTGGGCGAGCTGGCAGAATGAGACGGCACTCGAGTTCTCGAGCGATCACTACGACCTGGATCTGACCGTACCCCTGTTCACACCGGCGCCCATCGATTATCCCGACATCCCCATTCTCATCGCGGCAGTCAATCCATACATGTGCCGGGTCGCCGCCGAAGTAGGTGACGGCGTGCGTCTGCATCCGGTCTGCTCCGCCCGCTACATCCGTGAGACGGTGAGCGGCGTGGTGGAAACGCATCGAATCTCGGGTCGGCCGTTCGAAGTCTGTCTGAAACCCCTGATCGCCACAGCCCGGGATGAGAGGACGCTCGCCCAGCGCCGCGAAACTGCCCGCCAGCGGCTGGCTTTCTACGTCAGTACCCCCGCATACCGCGCTCCCTTCGAGCTAGCCGGGCTCGGAGATCTGGCAGCAGAGCTGAGCGAACTCTCCAGGCATCGGCGTTGGGACGAAATGGCACGGCGCATCGACGACGAAGTGCTGAACGAATGGGTCGTGATCGCCTCCTATGACGAGTTGGCATCGGTCATTCACGATCGCTACGGCGCCCTGATCGATCGCATCGAGGTGAGCATTCCCGTCATCAGCGAGGCAGATCGAGATGCGCTCGCGTGCGTCATCCGCGATTTACACGCGTAAGTGAGCTCCGAGTGATGTAACTCGGGGAGCCGCTTCAGCTGCCCGAGACACGCCGGTCAACCCCTTCCCAGAACGGCTCGCGAAGATCCTTGCGTTTGACCTTACCCACCGGGCTCTTCGGCAGCGGCTCCGTGGTCAGCGTCACCCCGCCCGGCTTCTTGTACGAGCCGAGATCGCCCGCCACCATGTCGACGATCTCGTCCTCCGACACGGATGCATGCGGTGCGACCACACACACCGCATGCGGCGTCTCACCCCAACGCTCGTGCGGAACCCCGAACACCGCCACCTCCAATACCTGCGGATGCCCGGCGATTACGTTTTCGAGCTCCGCCGGCCAGATGTTGTAGCCACCCGAGATGATCATGTCGTCGGCCCGGTCGACGATATAGAGGTAGCCGTTGGCATCCAGCTTGCCGAGATCACCGGTCTTGATCCAGCCATTCACCACGCGCTCGGCCGTTGCCTGCGGGTTGTTCCAGAACTCGCTCATCATGCCGTCCGATCTGGCGACGATTTCACCGACCTCGTTCGCTTCGATGGGTTGGTTTTCCTCGTCCCAGATCTCCACTTCCGCGAACGGCAGCGCGAGCCCACAGGAGCGCAGGGGGTTGGAGCCATCGAGTTCGGCGAACCACTGCGCCGAGTTCATCATCGACACGGGCAATACCTCGGTCTGGCCATACCCCTGGTAGAGGCAATCGCCGAATACCTCGCGCGCAGCGAGTGCAGTTGCATCCTGTATCGGTGCTGCCGCAATGAGCAGACACTTCATAGCGGAGAAATCCCTTCCGCGCGCGCTGTTGTCGTGCACCACCGCGTTGACCATGGTGGGCACCATGAACGCATAATTGATGCGCTCGCCCTCGATCAGATCGAGCGTCGCCGTGGTCTCGAAATGCTCTATCATCACGTTGCAGCCACCGGCGAGCCACACGGGCAGATACTGGTAGCCCGAACCATGCGAGATGGGGCCGAGGTGCAGGCACCTGTCGCCTGGTTCCACCGGCGGAAAGGTGTAAAACCAGTCCCGCCCGGCTGCCAGCCACGCTTTGTGGGTGTAGGCGACACCCTTAGATTTGCCCGTCGTGCCTCCCGTGTGGCGAATGATGAAGTAGTCATCGGGTTGCACCGCTACGTCGGGATCGACATCCGACTGTGCGGCCAGCCAGGTCTCATAATCGCCACCGCGAACGAACACATGCTCCAGTTCCGGCAACTCGTGCGCGATCCCCTCCACCTCGTGAGCATACTGCGCAGAAACCAGCAGCACCTTGCAACTCGTGTGACCTAGCATGTGCAGGTGCGCGGGTCGGCCATTACGCGGATAGAGAGGAACCCGCACCGCATTGGCGATGGCCGCACCCTGAAACAGATCCGCCGCCTCCACGGAGTTATCTTCCAGCACGCCCACCCTGTCGCCCGGCTGAATCCCCAACGCGCGCAGGCCATTGGCCAGCCGTACACCACGACTCCAGGCCTCGGCAAAGGTCAGCCGGCGGTCGTTGTGCACGATGGCTTCCCGTGTGCTGTAATGCCGCGCGGCGCGGCCCATCAAGGTTCTTACGTCCATGCCGTATCTCCCCTGTTTCCAATGCATGCTAACCCGGTCACCGCGGCAGGCAAGGCGCGCGGTATTGCGCCACTCTCTGGCGTCCGCCGGCTTTCGTGCTAGGGTTCCGTATTCGCCAGCTCCAATCAACAAGGAACAATCGTGACCGAAACATCGTCCTACGAACCACCAACAGTCTGGAAATGGGATCGCGAGAGCGGCGGTCGTTTCGCCAACATCAACCGCCCCATCGCTGGCGCGACGCATGAGAAGGATCTGCCGGTCGGCGAGCACGATCTGCAACTGCATTCGCTCGCAACCCCGAACGGTGTGAAAGTCACCGTCATGCTGGAGGAACTGCTTGAGCTCGGCATCAGTGAGGCGGAATACGACGCCTATCTCATCAACATCGGCGAGGGCCAACAATTCGGCAGCGGATTCGTCACCATCAACCCCAACTCGAAAATCCCGGCACTGCTCGATCGCGGCACCACGCCGCCGACGCGCGTTTTCGAATCCGGCGCAATTCTGGTTTATCTGGCCGAGAAGTTTGGCGCCTTCCTGCCCACAGATCCATCCGCGCGTGCCGAGTGCATGTCGTGGCTGTTCTGGCAAATGGGTAGCGCACCCTACCTCGGCGGTGGGTTCGGGCACTTCTATGCCTACGCACCGGAGAAGATCGAATACTGCATCGACCGCTACGCCATGGAGGTGAAGCGCCAGCTCGATGTGCTCGATCAGCGTTTGGAAGGTAACCGGTTTCTGTGCGGTGAGCAGTACACCATCGCCGACATGGCCAATTACGCCTGGTACGGAGCATTGGTACTGCACAACATCTACGATTCCGCCGTGTTCCTCGACGTCGCCTCGTACACCCACGTCGCACGCTGGGCTACCGAGATCGAGGCACGGCCGGCCGTACAGCGAGGACGCCGGGTGAACAGACCCTGGGGCGCGGAGGAAACGCGCGTCGTCGAGCGTCATTCCTCCAGCGATTTCGAATGAACACACTAGGCCATCCGCATTACGAGCGGCAACCAGGAGGAGGCTTGAAGATGTACCTGTCGAAACAGTTGCTCCCGATGTTCGCGCTGGCGTTGTTGACAATCGCGGGTAACACGCGAGCAGACGCACACCTACCCGACCCCGACGGCGACCTGGAACGCCTCCGAACGCTGGGCCCCGGGGTGCTGTTCTGGCAGGGTGATGCGCAGATCTCGGGTTTCAGGAACATGACGCTGATCAACCCGGCGCGCGAGATCAGCGCCGGAGACAACGTACTCGAACTGCCGCGCGCGCCCGCCGATCTTGACGCGGTCACGGTGGAGGCAGCCGGAATGCGCATGAGCACCGGCGAATACTTCACCAAACAGCGCGTCGCCGGATTGCTGGTGATTAAGGACGGGCGTATTGTCTACGAGCGCTATGGTCTCGGCAACGACGAGACCACGCGCTGGGTGTCCTTTTCCGTCGCTAAATCGGTGGTCTCGATGCTCTTTGGCGCGGCCGTCAAGGACGGCTACATCAAAAGCGTCGATGAGAGTGTCACCGACTACCTGCCGCGGCTGAAGGGCTCGTCCTACGACCAGTCCACCATCCGCAATCTGCTTCAGATGGCCTCCGGGGTAGTCTGGAACGAGGATTATGCGGATCCCGAGTCGGACGTGGCGACGGCAACCTATCAGACGCTGAACCTATATGAATATCTGCGCCACAAGCCGCGCAACGCAAAGCCCGGAGAGAGATTCAATTACAACACCGCCGAGACCAACCTCGCCGGCACGCTGCTGCGTTCGGCCATCGGTAACAATCTGTCTACTTATCTCACCGACAAGATCTGGAAGCCATTCGGCATGGAAGCCGACGCCTACTGGCAGCTCACCGAGTCCGGTGGCGGCGAATTCGGCGGCTGTTGCATCAACGCAACGCTCAGGGACTACGGTCGACTGGGTCTGTTCGCACTCGCCAATGGCCGGTTGGCCGACGGCACCGAAGTGCTACCGGCGTCCTGGATGGCGGAGTCGATCGCACCCTCAAAGGGCTACAACGGCTATGGCTACTTCTGGTGGCTGACAGCAGCGGGCGCCTACCAGGCAATGGGAATCTTCGGCCAGGGCATCTACATCGATCCGGCCAGAAACGTGGTGATTGCATTGCACAGTGCGCGCACCTCGGCCAGCAAGGACTCCGACTGGGAGTTGCAGAACGCGCTGTTTTCCGCGCTGGCGGACGCTGTCAGCGGCGGGTGACCGGATTCAGCGGCTGACCCGCCGCCCGCCCACCC
>DCWG01000035.1:78561-106270 GCA_002327525.1 Gammaproteobacteria bacterium UBA2168
TGACCCGCCGCCCGCCCACCCAGATCGACGACACTGCTATCGCGGCGAGCGTCTCGGGATCGGCCGTGCGTGGATCCGCCGCTGGATAAGCCACCGCAGACAACGCCAGAACCAGCACCGACACAGTGACGTACGCTACGCGACCACTGTTTCTCTTCACACTCATGGACACGAACCATACCCAAAATGTCACCAGCAGCCTACGCATGACACCCACCCGGAAAAGTCGTTACAGTCGACGGGGAAGCGCAACTCAGGCGAAGGGAACAGCAATGCAAAATCCAATCACGATCTGGTCCGAGGGTACGCGTCTCGCCGCGGACCTGTTCATCCCCGACGATCTGAGTGAAGGCGAGCGACGCCCGGCCATCCTGCTCTGCCACGGCTGGGGCGGCCCCAAGGCGCATCTGAACGCCACCTATGCCCCGCACTTCTGCAATGCCGGATTCGTCTGCGTCACCTTCGATTATCGCGGCTGGTTCGAGAGTGATGCGCGACTCATCACCATGGATGCCCAACCCGGCGTGGATGATGACGGCACCATGACCGTACGCGCGAAACCCGTTCGCGAGATCGTGGACCCGCTGGATCAGAACCGCGACATTCACAACGTGCTCGACTACATGATGGGAGGGGCCCGCATCGACACCGATCGCATCGGCATCTGGGGATCCAGCTTCGGAGGGGGCCACGCCGTGTACCTGGGCGGCACCGACCGACGTATCAGGTGCATCGTCTCGCAGGTGCCGGGCATGGGCCAGCGTGAAGATCTGGCCAGCGCCAAGGACATGATCGCGGCTGCGCAAGCCGTCGCCACGGCCATGAGCCGGGGCGATATCGACAGTGTTCCGCGTCCCGAGGGTCAGCCGGAAAGCCTCACGGGAGTGGGCCACTTTCCCGCGATGCTGCGCTACTTCCCGCGCGCCGTGGCACGCAATATCAGAGTGCCGATACTGATCATCGATCAGGAAGACGAGGAATACGGCGGTCGCGAGAACTCGGGACTTGCCGCCTATGAGGCAGTGAAAGACAACACGATATGCAAATACCACGTGTTTCCCGGCACCCACTACGATGTCTACGAAAAGAACTACAAGGCGAGCGCCGACATGGCGCGCGATTGGTTCCTAGAACACCTGATGCCCTGATCGACGGCATCGGCCCTCGCACAACTGGTAAGAGCAAGGAGGCATCGACACTCAGACAGACGGACGCACAAGATCTATCGCTTGTACACGAACTCTTCCTAACGACAGCCCCCCGGTCGCGATGCGTATCGAAAGCGAAGTACTCCAACTGCCGGAAAGGGATCTCGCCAGCCAGGAGACGGCGCTGCGCTGGTGTGAACGCGTGAGCCAATTCGCCGATCTGCAGCAACCAGACGGCAGCTGGGGGAGATTCCACTGCGCAGACTCGAGCGACAAGTACCCCATCCGAACCACAGAGCAGGCCATTGGAGCTCCTCTCGCTACTGCCGGTCTCTCCGTCCTCCGCGCGCCTCGCGAGCGCTGGCTCGAACAACAACGAGACCCGCGAGGCTGGGACTTCGGCCGCTTGCGTCCTAACACATCTCTTCCGATGTCACGCGACTGGCACTCTCCTGGAAGAAGGTTGCACAACTGGTCGGCTCGTGTGCTGCTCCTGTTGAACCGATTGAATCCGCCCCGGAGTTGATGCTGCGCGCGGGCTGCCTGACATGAGTGTGGCATAGCCCACCACCAGGCGTCACGGGATTGCCATAGGATCGGGAGGTGCGTGTTTTTCGCCTCGATACCAGATGCAACGGTGCGCGCAGCGATCAACAGAAGAACGCAATATCTGCGTGACACACTGTCATAGAAGTCGAACGCATGTCTGCGTCGGACGAAACCAGCCAACTGGCATATCACGCTGCGATTTGTTGGCGACGTGCCGGATCCGATGGTCGTCTCGTTGCAGCGGTGTATTCGACACACCACCCGACATCTGCCCGTGGAGATCCAGTTCGACCGTATCGAACCTTTTCCGAAGCGCAAGCGGCCTGTGGTGCTTGCCGCCACGGGTGCTGCGACCGGTGCGCTGCGCGCACTCGTGGACGATCTTGAGCAGCAATGCACCAGACTGGGTCTGCGCGCCGACACCCGGGACTGGCGCTGCCATATGACACTTGCACGCATACGCGGTCGGGAGCCCCTCGACATCGATGGCGTAGATATCCACGCAGCCTTCACAGCCCGGCGAGTAGTACTCATGGAGAGCGCGGCTACAGGCTGCGAACGTGACTACGTGCCGATTGTCAGCAAGTAACTGCGTCCGCCAACGCGTGCGCTCAGCCCGCGAGTTCCGAAGCCGGGTCACCCGCAATGCGCGCATGTCTCATGACACGCGCGGTGTGTCGATGATCGTACGGTCGAGCGCGATGCATCAGACAACGATTGTCCCAGACGATTACATCCCCGGGGTGCCACTGGTGTTGGTAGGTTCGCGGGGGCTGGCAGGCAAACGCCAACAGGTCGTTTAGCAATTTTTTCGACTCTTCCGGCGCCATGCCGGGGATATCGTGCGCGTGCCGGCCGATGAACAGCGACCGTCTGCCGGTGTCCGGGTGGATTTTGACCAGCGGACGTAGCGGCTCGTGCTGCACATCGAATCCGTAGCCCGCCCCGGCTTCGACCTGGTGGCCGATCTGTGCCTGAGAATAAAAAAGAGAGTGATAGGCGGACAGGTCGGCAATCTTCCCTTTGGTTGCGTCATCGAGACAGTCGTATGCATCCCGCATGTCCGCCCACTCGGTCTGTCCGCCTTCCAGCGGTACGACTTCTGCAGACAACACGGCACCTTTCGATGCCAGGGGCATGTAGGAGCTGTCCGTATGCCAAACTTCCACACCCCGCAGGATCTGTTCCAGGTGCTCGCCCTCATCGACCAGGCTGCCATCCTCCAACCGATTGCTCAAGAGCACGAGTTTCGCCCCGGCAACGAGCTCTTCGATGTCACCAAACCTCGAAGCAAACGCGACCTGCGCTTCTCTGGAGATATGCTGGTCGGGAAAGACGAGGACCGCATGTTTTAGAAACGCCGCCTCGATTGCCCGCCACTCGCTCTCGCCGAGATCGGAGAGATCGACATTGCTTACCGTGGCGCCGAGTGTTGCGTCGAGAGGTTTGATTTCCATCGAACTCATAATCCGACCCTGTAGTTCTGGTTGACGACACACTTCGGACGGTCGCGACTACTCAGACGTAGTCCAACGACTGGTCGATACATTGTGAACAATGCTCTACGTGGTTTGATCATGGAAGACGATAGGTAGTTTCCGAAGCGACGAAGGGAATCGACTACTTTGTTCCGCGGCCTGGCGGTCCGGTAGAGTGGATTTCGCGATCAATGGGGCAGTAGAGTTGGATGACTTATTCTTGATCTGGAACATGGGTGCGAACCTGGCAGTGGCATATGCTCAGGATTCAGTCTGATAACAGCCGGCATTGGAGGATTGCATGCAGATCGTCGTAATCGGTGGCTCGGTAGCGGGGCTCATTACCTCGTTGGCACTAGCCAGGGACGGCCATCAGGTCACGGTGCTCGAGAAAGATCCCACGCCCCTTACCGCCTCACCGGCAGAAGCGGGGGAGCATTGGAAACGCCAGGGAGCACCCCAGGCAATGCACTCCCATGCTTTTCTCGGCCGAATGCACAACATGATCCGTGACCGAGAGCCAGAGCTGCTGAAAACGCTTCTCGAACACGGAGCAGAAGAACTCACGTTTCAGGATGCCGCGCGGCAGTACTTCGACGACCCTGAATTCGAACCGGCCGACGACGATATCAGGCTGCTGGCATGCTCGCGGATCACTTTCGAGTGGGTGTTGCGCCAACATGTGCTCAAGACCGGTTTGGTGGACTTCCGGGACGGGATGGAAGTGACCGGATTCGCCGCAGAATCCGACCCGGTCAGTGATCTCCCGCGAATCACTGGCGTGCAAGTGAACAACAAGGCCGGCGATACTGAAACCCTGCACGGAGATCTCGTCGTGGACGCCAGTGGCCGGCGTACCAAGCTTGCCAGCTGGCTGTCGGCAATCGATGCACGCGACCTGGAGGAGGTGAGTTCGCCCTGCGGAATTTTCTACGCCACGCGTTTCTATCGTCTGCTGGACGGGCAGGAGCGCCCCAACAAGGACGGCATCATCGGTGGCGATCTGGGGTATTTGAAGGTCGGAATCTTTCCGGCGGACGACCGTACTTTTTCCATCACACTGGCCGCGTCACCTGATGACGAGTCAATGCGAGTGATTTTACGAACCGCAGGTTTCGAGAACGTCGCAGCCACCATTCCCATGGTGGCCACGTGGATCGATCCGCATGTCTCCGAACCAATCAGCGAGGCTCACGGGATGGCGAACCTCAACAACATGCACCGTCTCACCGTGCAGGATGGCGAACCGCTGGCACTTGGATTCGTCGCCATCGGCGATTCGCGCGTACATGCTAATCCACTCACGGGGCGAGGCTGCACGCTCCTGTGGATCAGTGCCTACGCGCTGTCGGATGCGATACGCAAATTCCCCGATGACGTGCGTGGCGTAGCACTCGAGCTGAATTCTGTTGTCGAACGGGATTGTGCACCATGGCTCCAGTCGCAGATGCAGCAGGACGCGGACGCGATAGAGGCTAATCGGCTACTACGCGATGGTCAGGATCCGTACCAGGCCGAGCGGGATGACGGCACCACGGACCCAAAAGCGCAAACACGCAGTTTCATCCGCGACGGGCTGATTCCTGCTGTACGCGAAAACCTCGATCTCATGCGCGCCCTCGCCCGTTTCGGCCACATGCTCGATATGCCCAGCAACTTGCTGGAACGCCCGGAGTTCATGCAGGCGGCGCTCGCAAGCTATGAACAGCGGCACGACCGGCCGCCACGCATCGAAGGCCCCTCGCGAACCGAGATGCTGGAGATACTTCGGGCTTGACCGCCAGCCACATATGAGCGCTCAGCGCAGGTCCGTCCTCACACGGGGTTTGGAGCATCGCTTTCATCAGTTTCGCTTTGAATCAGGGCGGGACGATATACTCAACGGCAGAGTCCACAATCTAGAGAACGTGATATGACCACCATCAGTGCCTTCATGCAGGATAATCACCGGCAATGTGATGAGCTGTACGCAGCAGCCGAAGAGGCCGTGGCCAACCAGGAATGGGAGCGGGCCGACAAACTGTGGCAGGCCTTCGCGGATCAGCTGGAGGTTCATATTACGGAGCGGGAGGAAGGACGTTTGTTCCCGGCATTGGAAGCAGCGGGTGGGCCTGGGAATCCTGTCAGGATGATGCGCATGGAACACGAGCAGATACGCGCACTGGTTGCACAGATGGTCGACGCTCTGGCCGCCCGGGAACAACAGCAGTTTCTGGGACTGGGGGAAACGCTGCTGCTGCTCACACAGCAGCACAACATGAAGGAGGAGAACATCCTCTACCCGATCATGGATCAGTACATCGCTGATCAGTTGGCCCATCTACCGTAGGACCGGTTCGCACCAACGATGCCGGTCGAGATAACGCTGGACGCGAGCGCGATGGAACCCCCGGAGCCATTCGACCGGGCAACCGAAATCCTGCGCCAGCTGGCGCCCGGACACTACCTTCGCATGCTGCACCGCCGTGTGCCCCACCCTCTGTTCGATTTCTGCCGGGAGATGTCGCTGTCCCATTGTGTGATCGGGGGCGAGGCGAGCGCGTACGAGATCATCATCTACTATCCCGCTGACGAACCAGCGCTCCGGCAGGAGGGCGTGTTGTGAAGATGCAGGGGCTTTCGCTGGAGACCATCCCGCCTATCCATATTCCCTTTCGTTTTTTCCTGACCGCACCCTGGATGGGCATAGTGGCGGGTCTGGCGCTGCTGCTGGGCTCCGACCAGGCATTCAGCTCGCAGTGGACTCCGGAACTCAGAGCAGTGACCCATCTACTCACCCTTGGCTTCATGGCCATGGTGATGCTCGGCGCCATGTTCCAACTGGTACCCGTCATCAGCGGACACTTGATTCCCGGCGGGACGAAGGTCGCCGGGCTGGTGCACGTGTTATTGTCGGTCGGCGTACTACTGTTGGTGGCGGGCTTCTACTGGCAGGCATACGCTCTGATGGGCTGGGCGGCACTGCTGTTGTTGCTGGCTTTCGCGGTGTTCCTGCTAGCGCTGGCCACTCTGTTGCGGCATCGCATCGGCGGCGACTCCATATTCAGCATACGCTTTGCCGCCTTGGCGCTGCTGACGACTGTTGGCCTGGGCCTGTGGCTGTCCGCCAGCTACGCCGGACTCACGACGCCGCCGGCACTCGCTAACAAGGCCACTGTCCATATGGCCTGGGGTATCGGTGGCTGGGTGTTGCTGCTGGTGATGGGAGCGAGCTATCAGGTCATACCCATGTTTCATGTTACCCCCAGTTACCCCTCACTCCTGGCTCGCGGCCTGCCGACAACCGTATTCGTCTCCCTGCTCACGCTGACGCTCGTTCAGCTCCCGGAGGTCCAGGCGCTGGCCGTGCTCGCATTCTGCGCCGCAGCCATGACATACGCTATCTTCTCGATTCATCTGCTGGGTCAGCGCAAGCGCAAGCTTGCGGACATTACCGCCAGATTCTGGCGCCTGTCATTGGTCTGCCTGCTGCTGTCGGCGCTGCTCGCGACAGGCCTCTACTTCACCGATGATCCGCTCCCATCTCCCGGCATCCGACACCAGCTCCAGGTCGTCCTGGGCACCCTCATGATCTACGGCTTTGCCATTTCAGTCATCATGGGGATGCTGCAAAAAATCGTACCCTTCCTGAGCTATCTGCACCTACAGCGCAGCTGCCTGAGCAATTTCGCATTGCTGAAAACCCTGCCTCATATGGGTGAGATCATCCCCGCATCCCGCTCGCGCTGGCAGTTCAACCTGCACATTGCCGCGCTGCTGACCCTTCTCGCAGGAATCACCACCGACCAGGCCACCACGCCGGCCGCCATACTGGTCACTGCCGATTTCGCCTGGCTGAGCTTCAGCCTCATCAGCGCCACCGCGCTCTATCACAACACCGCACAACGGATCACTAGCTCGGGTGGTTAGCTCGGGGACACGTTGGGTAGCTCGTTAGCTCGACAAGCTCGAGGACACACACTCATGATGTCGACCGGACGTTTCGCCAAAGCCTACCAGCGCTTCCAGAATCGGCACCGAACATCGGGTTAGCCGACAGCGAGCACCGTAGCGTACAACCGCGCCTCGGCAATTTCGCTCCCAAGTGTAGATATCACCTTCACGATACGGCTCCCCTTACTTTCGGACTTGTGCCAGTATTTCGGCAAATTCTGTTTGGCAATGACAATGACCGTCGAACGCGACGAAAAAGGATTCGATGCGCCCGCCCCCCTCGGCCATCCTGGACGTGCGGGTCTTCCCCAGGGGCATCCAACAGGGCCCGAAATAGGCGAGAAGCTACCGGATTTCGAGCTGCCGGACACTAACGGGCGCATGGTCCGGCTGCACGACGATCGCGCAGGGGCAAAGATCGTTCTCGTTTTCTACCGCTCCACCGTCTGGTGACCCCCCTGCTGGACGCAGCTCGGCGAGCTGCGCGATGCCCACGACAAGTTCGAGGCGCATAGCATCAAGCTATACGCCGTCTCATACGATGATCAGCAGACGCTGCGGGAATTCGCGCGCGCACGGGACATCCCCTATCCACTGCTCTCCGATATTGACTCGAAAGTTATCCGGCAGTATCGCATCCTGAACACAGAGGTCTCCGAGGACGATGCTTTCCTGTACGGGATTCCGTTCCCCGGTGTATACGTCGCCGATGAGAGCGGCACAGTGGTCGCCAAGTTTTTCCACGATACCTACAAAAAACGCGACAGTGCTGAGACGCTGATCGACGCAGCACTCGGCAAAGTCGTGCTCACGGATGACTCACCCACCGCGAACGGCGGTAGCGAAGACATCCGTATCACGGTCGCGGTGCACGGTGGCAAAGGCAGTATCCGGCAGGGCATCATCCGCAAGCTAGTGGTGCGTTTCGAACTCGCAGATGGGCTACACATCTATGGCGCACCGGTACCCGAAGGCATGGTCGCCACCGAAGTTACCGTAAAGGGCCCACCGGGATTCGCCACGCAAGATGCCGAAATGCCCCCTACCGAGAGGCTTCACCTCGACATGCTGGATACCGACCTGGGTGTCTGGAGCGGCACGGTGGACATCGTCGTGCCGTTTTACGCCAAGGGTGAACTCGCCAGCGAAACCCGACCACTGGACGCTGATGAAATCCTCATCGAAGTGCAGGTACGCTATCAGGCCTGTACGGACAGCGAGTGCCTGCTACCCCAAAAAGAGACCTTTACGCTGAACCTGCCCATGGATGTCATCGATGTTCCGGGTCTCGGACTGCACAAAGGCCACGGCCAGCGCGAGGGGTCCTACAGCAGCGCACCGGCATTACGCAGACTCATGTTCCGCAAGATAAGGCAGAACCCGCTGAGCCTGCCGAAATATCTCTGGAAAAACATGCGCCTGGAACGCGCCGCGCGCAAACGGCTGAGACAACGCGGGTAGCAATCACCCAGTGTCAGCTCATCTGCGTTAGTTTGACCAGCGTGTTCCCAACCTCCCGCGTATCAAAATACGCGCACTTGTTCCCGTCCGTCGATTCGATGGCCAGGGCCACGTCGAGTCCATTACCGGTTAGTCTGGCAGTTTCTGCATCGAGGTCGCTCACCGCGAAGTCGAGACTGAATATGCCTTCGCCACGCTGTGCAAACGCTTCAGCGCATACGTTCTCTCCCGTCACCGGTTCGAGAAAGTCGTAGTAGATGGATCCGACACGCATAGAGCAGGTTCGCAACCGAACGGGCGCATCAATCACCTCATCGTTCACCGTGCAGGTCGAATCCGCGTTATTGTCCACAACCCGCTCCGGTTCTACCTCTGTGAAGCCGAGATATCGGTAGTACTCCAACGTCTCGTCCAGATTTTCGACGGCCACACCCACACCCATAAACGCCCAGTCATTGACCAGTGGGTAGCTTACGTTGTTTTCCTTCCAGGCATTCTCCCATTCAGCTGCCGGTGGCCGGAACGAAAGGATCACGTCGCCGTGCTCACGCGTATCCAGATAGTTCTCGACAGTCTGTCCACCAGTTACGGCGCTGAATACCAGATCGCAGCCCTGTTCCATCAGCATCTGCGTTACCTTCTCCACGTCAGGCACGTTGAAGCAAAGGTGGTTGATCCCCTCCCCCTTCGTGTTCAGATAGTCCGATATAAACGATCCCGGTCCCGGTTGAATGCACTCCAACTGGCAGGAGCCGATCTGGCTCTCGCCATCGTAGAACGTATGGGCCCCGGGAATGGACGACGACGAAGTGCTACTCACGGAATCGCCGTACAGCGTTCGGTACAGCTGTACGGTCGTGGATCCCTCGATGTAAGGCAGCAGCGGTTGAGGACCCACACTGACCCCAACCCCTTTGGACTGCAGATAATGGAGTATCTTGTTCTTGCTGCGAACCACCATACCCACGTGGTTCAGTTCCCAACCATCGTTCATCGACTGTCTCCGTTACATCGGACTCAACGCCAGCAGCTACGCCATGTCACCGCCGTCGACATTGAGCACTGTGCCGGTCACGAAACTGGCGGCATCGGATGCTAGAAACACAGCGGCATTGGCCATCTCCTCCGGCTCGGCCATACGCCGCAGCGGGATACCGGGCGGCCCCTGCAGCCAGGCGCTGGCCACTTCGGGATCCGACAAATTGTCCGGCGTATCGAAGTTGAACACTCGCGGAGGATCCGGCCGCACCAGCGAGGGTGCTATCGCATTCACGCGCACATTGTCGGGCCCGAGCAATCTCGCAAGCTGGCGTGTCATCATGGCGATTCCGGATTTAGTGACGCAGTAGTTACCCATGGCCTTTTCGCCGTGGGCTCTCAGTCCCCCACGCGAGGTCATGTTGATGATACTGCCGGATTTCTGCGCCTGCATGATGGGTGCCACCGCCTGACAAGTAAGCCAGTACCCCTTCAGGTTGACATCGGTCAGCAGATCCCAGCCGTCCTCATCGAGATCCAGCAGTGACGCACCATGGTAGAGAACGGCCACATTGGCCAGGATGTCGATGCCGCCGAACTCGTCCATTGTTTGGGCGACGAGACGATTCACGTCGTCCTTTTTCGACATGTCCGCCTGCACCACCACAGACTTGCAACCCATCTGCTCAATCCGGTCACCCAGCGCCGCGAGGTGGCCGTCTTCGATCTTCAGATCCGAGACCACGACATCGGCACCGGCCTCGGCAAAGCCCAGCGCAAAAGCACGTCCCATCCCGCGTCTGGCACCCACCACGATGGCTGTCTTACCGGCGAGGGAAAAATCAGCAAGACTCATGGCCATGCACCTCCACCTCGGTGCTCTGCGATTCGACCTCCGTCATGATCGATGTTCCACTTGCAGATGAAGTTCAGGGGCTGAGCAGTTCGAACACGTTGCCATCAGGATCCCGGCCATAGGTAACACGAAGTTCTCCAACGCCCACCGGCGGGCAATGAAACCTGATTCCGGCTTCCTGCAGGCGCCGATATTCATCATCTATATCTGTTACCTCGAAGCAGATATGGGTGAAGCCGTGATCGCACACCGGGCGGCTTTCGTCCATTGTCACCGGCGTCGGAGAATCGAACTCGAACAGCTCAACCCGAACATCGCCGAGACTGAGCATCACCGAATAAACATCCACTGCCTCCAGCGCCATGACCTGCTCCGGTGTATCGCCGCTGAAGCGTGCCTCGGAGAGCACTTCCATCCCAAGTAGATCGCGGTAAAAAGACAACGCCCGCTCCATGTTGGGCGTCGATATCGCCGTATGGTGTATACCTCGAATCATCTTTACTTCCTCCTGCAAATGGTTTTTGTCGATTAACGCCCAACAAGACCCGGGCGCCTGGGCAACCTCAGTCGGCCTTGAGCACACCGTCCGTGAGAATCCGGGCCCGCAGACCGCCATTTCCACGCATGGCATCTTCAGCGCCCGGCGCAACAGCCTGATCCATCCAGTAGCATGGCCGGCATTCTTCGGTGCCGTAGAAAAGAGTGCCCTGCACCTCGAATTCCTGGCCGATCAGCGTGTTCAGATCGACGCCTCTCGTTATGACATTGCGGCGAAACGCGGAAGGCTCGAGATCGGTGTCAAAACGTTCGCGCAGACTGCGATACACCTCATCCGAGAAGAAAGTGATCTGCCCTTTGAAGTCTTTCTCTCTATCAAAGTAGCGATCGCCACGCAGTCCTCTCCCAGCGACGCACTCGACCGCATCCACTTCCACAATGGGATGATCTCCGGCGGGCTCGCCATGGTGGCCAACGTAGTTGTGATCGTACGAGATGTACAGGTGAACGATGTACATAGCCCCCCCCTGCCTGCGACACTCGCTAGTCTCGCCGATAAGTGCCTACCAGGCGGTTCATTGCGGTGACGTTGGGCTCGATTTTCTCCAGCAGCTCCCACATCGTCAATCCGGGCGCCAGGCCCCCTTCCCTGTCGAGCGCCATCAACCAGAAAAAGTAGTTGTGCGTGCCGTGCCCTTCCGGCGGCATGGGGCCACCGTAACCGGACTTGCCGAAATCATTGCGCCCCAGCGTGTGTGCGCCACCCCCCTCGGCGAGCCCGGATTCGGTACCCGGTATGTTGTACAGCACCCAGTGCACGAAGCCGTAGTGTCCCGGCGTGACCAGAGGCGCATCGGGATCGTGGCAGACGACGGCAAACGACCGGGTTCCCTCTGGTGCGTCCGCCCATGCCAGCGGCGGTGAGGAGTCTTCTCCTTCACCGGTGTGTTTGGCAGGAATGACGCCCCCGGTTTCGAAGGCGGCACTCGTGAGTTGCATACCAGATAGTGCGAAACCCATGACCCCATCCCTGATTGACAGCCTTCTCCAAGGCGACAAATCAAATCATTGGGATTTCACGATGAGAGGTATTGATGCAGATCAACATCCGATCAATAACACCCTTTTCAGTCATCAAAACCCACGTATGTCACGATATCCTCGTTCGACGTGCGCCTCGATTTAACAGAATTGGCGGCGAAGTCCATATCCGGATAGCCCATAGCGATACAGGTCATGATAGTCTGCCACTCCGGAATGCTGGCATGCTCGCGCACCACGGTAGACTGCATGATGCCCTGCCCATTGATCACCGTACCAAGTCCACGCGTCCAGGCCGCCAGCACCAGTCCGTAGACCACCGCGCCCAGATCGAAGTGGCTGATCGTGGCAGGTTCCAGTGACTTGTCGTACGTCATGACGATGGATACCGGCGCATCGAACTGTCGAAACCCGCGCATCACCCAGTCCCGACGCCGTTCCTGGTCGTGGCGCTCTATTCCCATAGCCTCGAACAGCTGCACGGCAATCTCCACCTGGCGTTCACGGTGAACGCCTTTATAGCCCTTCTGGTGAACGGGAATCTCGCGCTGCACCGGCGCTCCGGCCAGCATCCGCTCGGTGTTGCCCAGGCGGATACGTTCGAGCGGCTCACCCGTAATCACGTGGAAGAACCAGGGCTGTGTGTTCATGGACGAAGGAGCGCCCTTCGCCACCTCTATGATCTCATCGATCACTTGCCGGGGTACCGGGTCGGTCTTATATCCTCGAATACTGCGCCGTTCACGAACCAGCGTATCGAAATCCACACATCACTCCTTTAATTCATCGGTCCGCATCATCGTTCGTCCCGCATGAGAGGGTCAACCCCGCGTCGCCGACTAGTGCGGCTCATCTTCGAGTATTCGTCGGGTGGTGCGAATTCCAGGCATGCCTTTGTCAGCACTTGAGCGTATTCTCGCCACACCCCATCGGGAAAGACCCATGAAAATCAATATTGAAATTGATCTCACTCCGGACGAACTGCGGCGCTTCATGGGCATGCCGGACGTTCAGGGCATACAGAAACAGTTCATCGATCGATTTGCGGAAGGGTTGCAATCCTCGCAAAGCCAGCAGGAAGAATTCGTGAAGGCCATCTTCACGGGCGCACTGGCGCCCTGGCAACGATTTTTCAATCTGCCTCCGGAATCCCCCAAACCGTCAGAATGACGGCCTAGTGAAGCTCACTATGGTGTGATGGCGGTGCCTGACGCACGCGCAGGCGTCATTTCCGACTCTTCGCGCAAGAACATCAAGCTATACAGAACCGGCGCCATGCCCAATGTCAGCACGAAACCCACGCCTAATCCAACCATGATCACGACGGCCAGATCACACTCTGCCCGACGCTGCCTTTGAACTCTGCAACCTGCATCAGCGAAATCGGCAGATCCTGCGCGGCGCAATACACTTCCAGCGTGCGTATCGGCAGGTTCAACGTATCACCGCCTGGCTGGAAGTGCTTTCGCGGCTCGAAAACGGTGGGAGGGTCGTCGTAGCGGGCGTACCATACCTGGAGGCGGGGATGGTGGTCAGCCTCTGGGAAGGAGAAGGCGCTTGAGTGCTGAGAAATCCCCCGCCGTTGTGTTTCCCGATTACGCTCTCGAACGCGTGTTCATTTCATGACCCTAAAGAGCAGACCATGAAAAAGCTGTTGATAGGCATATCCATCGCACTCAATGCCATCGTGTTGGCAATTGTGATCTGGGCCGGTCCCGGCGGGGGATTGATGAAGATGTTCGGTGACAACTTCATCCGCCCGGGTTACGAACGTCTGGTCAGCCAGTACGAAACGCTCGGTGTGGCGCCAGGTGAAACCGTGTTTCTGGGCGATTCGATCACGGATGGGGGCCGCTGGGCTGAGTGGTTTCCTGCACGCAAAGTACGCAACCGCGGTATCGGCGGCGATACGACCGCCGGTGTCCTCGCGCGCCTGGATCAGGTGAGTGCCGGACACCCCGCAAGGGTGTTTTTACTGATCGGCACCAACGATCTTGCCCTGGGCGTATCCGAAGATATCATCGTTGCCAATACGATCAGTATCCTCGATGGAATAAAGCGCACCTCCCCGGAAACCGAATTGTTCGTGCAAAGCGTCCTGCCCCGCGCTGCTGAGTACCGCGGTGCAGTGGAAGCACTCAACCGCACACTGGCCGCCGAGACAGCGGATCGGGCCACCTGGGTCGACCTCTATCCTCTGTTCCTGGATACCACGGACGGGTCGATCAAAGACGAATTCAGCAACGACGAACTCCACTTGCACGGTGCGGGTTACGCACTATGGCGTGAAACACTCATTCCGTTGTTCCGATGAGGTGTTGGTGTACGCCTCACAGTCGCCACTGACATGATGGTTAAGACCCCATCAGATCGATTGAATATCTCCGATCGGCACCAGGCCGCCTATTCCAGATACGCGAGAACATACGACCTGGCGGTTCGACTGTTGCCCGTCTGGAAGACGTGAATCAAGTCCATCCTGCCACACATCCAGGGCCCGTTGGTGCTCAAGGCATCTTTCGCAACCGGTTATCTGCTCACGCAATATGCCGATCGATACAACGTTTTCGGCATCGACTACAACGCGACCATGGTGATCACCACACAGCACAACCTCGCCAAGCGCGCTCAACATGCCGAGTTGTAACAGGCAAACGTGGAACATCTGCCATACGCGAACGATACCTTCGATACCATCATCAACACCATGGCCCTGTCAGGCTATCCGGGTGGCGATAAAGCCCTTCCTGAATTCAAGCGTGTACTGACAATGAACGGCTCGTTGCTGTTGGTTGATTTTGTCTATCCGGAAGATGGCAATTTCCTGGGCATGCAGATGACCGCCGCCATGGCCAGAGCCGAGGATGTCATCCGGGACATCGATTCGCTGCTCTCGGCACATGGATTTTCGTTTCGGCGCGAAGAGGCAGGAGGATTCGGCAGCGTCTGTCTGTACATTGCACAGAAGAATCGATAGCCGCTATGCTGACCTAACAATCGCGCCCACATCAAAGTCGTGCTCTCCATCCCAAAAGGATCATTGAGAACAACTCATTCTCATTGATTCCAAATCACGATTGGCGCTACACGATTCGTTTAATCTGATCACCTGTGAACAGGTCAAATATCTTGGGCGAAAATCCGCCAACGAGAGGAGGTTTCACTGAGGGCGGTGTTGGCGGCCACCTGGTACGCCTGGGATCCTTCATGGCACTCGGTTCCGTATCACTCAACGTTGCCCAACTGGCTGAGGCGGTGTATCTCGGAATCGTCGGCACGGAAGCGCTGGCGGCCATGGGGTTCGCATTTCCAATTACCATCACGCTCTTTGCCTTCGCCGGCGGCATCGGCACCGGCGCATCGTCCGTAATCGCCCGGGTCATAGGCGCGGGTAAGAGAGAACGCGCCGCGCAACTGGTCACACACGCGCACATTCTCACCGTGTTCATCGGCATCGTGCTCGGACTCACGGGCGGTATGCTGGCGGAAGAAATCGCCATCGCACTGGGCGCCCGCGCCACGGTGCAGACGATGACCGTCGAGTACCTACAGGTTTACATGCTGGGCTTCCCGTTCTTCATGCTGGGCATGGTGGGTTCTACGCTTCTGCGCGCCACGGGCAGCGCGGCCAGCCCAGGTGTGGTAATGGCCATCGGATCTCTGCTCCAGATCCTGATGGGACCGGTGCTAATCTTTGGCTGGCTGGGATTCCCGGCACTGGGCATCGCGGGTGCGGCATGGGCGTACGTTGCCTCACGCACCGTCAGCGTTGCGATCTACGCAGCGTTGCTCATTCGGGTACGCATGCTGCAGTGGTCGTTCCACGGACTCGCGCAGTCCTGGCGAGACATCCTGCACGTGGGCGCGCCGGCCATCGCCAGTGGTCTGATAATGCCGGTCTCGATGTTGATCATCACTCGCCTGCTGGCACTGCATGGCCACGAAGTGGTAGCCGGATACAACGTCGCGTCCCGGGTCGAAACCCTGGCTCACATGATTCTATGGTCCGCATCGTCCTCCATCGAGCCGTTCGCGGGACAGAACTGGGGCGCGGGGAACTACGATCGCGTGAAGCGGGCGTTGAGCCTATGCAACCGTTTTTGTCTTGCCTGGGGAGTATTCACTTTCGCCATGATGATGCTTTTCGGCAGAATGATAGTGTTCGCAATCGACGACAATCCCGTGGTGGGCGAGGTGGCGTGGGCCTTCTTCCTCATCATACCGCTCAGCATCGGGTTCATGGGCATCATGCAGATCGCCAACTCGTGCTTCAACGCACGAGGTCTGCCAATGCCGCCTCTCATCCTCGCAGTCGTGCGCACATTCGTTTTCTACATTCCACTGGCAATCTGGGCTGACTCGGTCTGGGGGTATGTCGGGATCTTCCTGGCGACCGCCTTCACGAATGTCGTCCTGGGAGGTTTCGCCTGGTGGTGGAACCGTGATTCGGTGGAACGCACCAGTGCGCGGGCCGCTGCGGCGTGACGGCCGCCATTGGTTCGCAACAGCGGCCGGTCGGATTCGGGAAGCCCGCCGCTCAGGCCTGGACGACGATCTCCTTCGCGATGGAGCGACCTTCATCGGCGGCTGCGAGAAACGCGGGTACCTGATCGAAGTTCAGGTAGTCGTAGATCTCCGGCGCCATGGAGTCAATCTGAACCGCGAACTCCATGTACTGCTCAGGTGTGGGCAGCTTGCCGAGAACCGCGCTGACGGCCGCCAGCTCCGCAGAGGCGAGGAATACGTTGGAACCCTGGCCGAGTCGGTTGGGGAAGTTGCGGGTCGAGGTCGATACACAGGTACTTCCCGGAGCAATGCGGGCCTGATTGCCCATGCACAGGCTACACCCGGGCATCTCGGTGCGGGCACCGGACTGCGCGTAGATGTTGTAGTAACCCTCTTCCATCAGCTGCTGCTGATCCATCTTGGTGGGAGGTGCGATCCACAGGCGAGTAGGTATGACGGTATCCGCCGCCTGCAGGAGCTTGCCAGCAGCACGGAAGTGACCGATGTTGGTCATACATGAGCCGATGAACACTTCATCGATCCTGGTGCCTGCCACATCGGAGAGCGTCTTTACGTCATCCGGGTCGTTGGGGCAGGCCAGCAGAGGTTCGGTGATCTCCGACATGTCGATCTCGATCACCTCCGCATACTGCGCGTCCTCGTCCGCACGCAGCAGCGACGGGTTCTCAAGCCAGGCTTCCATCGCCTGGGCGCGCCGTTCGAGAGTACGCACGTCACCGTAGCCATTCGCAATCATCCAGCGCAGCATCACGACGTTCGAACGCAGATATTCGGCCACAGAATCTTCCGAGAGATTGATCGTACAACCGCCAGCCGAGCGCTCCGCAGACGCATCCGATAGCTCGAACGCCTGCTCGACCGTCAGATCCGGTAACCCTTCGATCTCGAGAATGCGGCCGTTGTATACGTTCTTTTTACCCTGCTTCTCAACGGTCAGCAGGCCTCGTTGCAGGGCCGCGTAAGGAACTGCGTTCACCAGATCCCTCAGCGTGATGCCGGGTTGCATCTCGCCCGTGAAACGCACCAGCACCGATTCCGGCATATCGAGCGGAATCACACCGAGCGCCGCACCAAAGGCCACCAGTCCGGATCCCGCCGGAAAGGAGATGCCGAGAGGAAATCGGGTGTGCGAGTCACCCCCCGTGCCCACCTGATCGGGCAACAGCATCCGGTTCAGCCAGCTATGGATGATGCCGTCGCCGGGGCGCAGGGCAACACCTCCGCGATTCTGGATGAAATCCGGCAGGGTGTGCTGAGTTTCGATATCCACCGGTTTGGGATAGGCCGCGGTGTGACAGAAGCTCTGCATCACCAGATCGGCTGAAAAGCCAAGGCAGGCCAGTTCTTTCAGCTCATCCCGCGTCATGGGGCCCGTCGTGTCCTGAGAACCCACTGTGCCCATACGCGGTTCGCAATAGGTGCCCGGCCGGATACCCCGGCCGTCCAGCAGCCCACAGGCACGACCGACGATCTTCTGCGCCAGAGTAAAACCTCTGGTACTCGCCTGCGGGTCTTTCGGGCGGCGGAACACATCCGTCTGACCGAGCTCCAGCACTTCGCGAGCACGCTCGGTGAGGCTGCGCCCGATGATCAGCGGGATGCGGCCACCAGCCTGCACCTCGTCGAGGATGACATCGGTCTTGAGCTTGAATTCGGAGATCACCTCACCGCTCTCGTTCTCGATCACGCCCTCGTAGGGCTTCACGACGATCACATCACCCATCGCGAGCTTGTCCACAGGGCATTCGATGGGCAGGGCGCCGGAATCTTCTACCGTGTTGAAAAAGATAGGGGCGATCTTGCCACCGAGCACCACCCCGCCCTGGCGTTTGTTGGGCACGTGCGGAATGTCGTCACCCATGGTCCACAACACCGAGTTGGTGGCACTCTTGCGCGAGGAGCCAGTTCCGACCACGTCACCGACGTAGGCAACGCCGTTGCCTTTGTTCTTCAGTGCCTCGATCTGATCGATGGCATTGGTGATGCCCTCGCGAGGATTCTTCAGCATGGCGAGTGCATGCAGCGGAATGTCCGGGCGCGACCAGGCATCCTGCGCCGGGGACAGATCGTCTGTGTTCGTCTCCCCAGCCACCTTGAAGACCGTGAGCCTGATGCTCTGGGGTACCTTGCCGCGCTTCTCGAACCACTCGGCCTCGGCCCAGGAATTCAACACCGCCTGTGCATGCGCGTTGCCGTTCTCGGCTCTCTGTGCCACATCATGGAAGGCGTCGAACATCAGCAACGTGCCTTTGAGTTGCTCCGCGGCCTGGGCGGCGAACTTGTCGTCATCCAACAGATCGACCAGCGGCATGATGTTGTAGCCGCCGAGCATCGTGCCGAGAATCTCGATGGCCGTCGCCCTGTCAATCAGACCGCATTCAGCCTCGCCCTTGGCAACATTGGCGAGAAAGGCGGCTTTCACGTATGCCGCATCGTCCACGCCCGGTGGAACCCGTTCGGTGAGAAGATTGATGAGAAAGTCCTCCTCTCCCGCGGGTGGGGCTTTCAACAGATCGATCAGTTCGCCAACCTGCTCCGCAGACAACGGCAGTGGCGCAATGCCTTGTTCGGCACGTTCGGCGGCGTGAGCGCGATAGGCTTCAAGCATGGTGTCCTCCCTTGAGCATTCGTTGTTTGGCGAGTAATCTAACAGAGCGTTTTACATGCGTAAAATGGATACTTTGCATAGTTAACATACGTTATATTTATACCATTGACTGCAGACGTACGGGTTCATGGATCTCAGCCTGCTCCGCTCTCTGATCGCAGTGGCCGATGCCGGTGCCATAACCGAAGCCGCCAATCGACTCGGTCTCACTCAACCGGCACTAACCCGGCGCATCCAGCATCTGGAACAAGAGTTCGGTGCCGAACTGCTCAGCCGTAGCAGAAAGGGCGCACAGCTCACTGAACTCGGAGTTCTGGTCGAGCGCGAGGCACGCGTTCTCATCGACCGGTACGACAGCCTGAAGGCCGAGGTCGCAAGCCATAACAACGTCGAAGGAGGTACGGTGCGTATCGGTGGCGGCGCGACAGCCGTCTCTTTCGTCCTCCCCAACGCCATCGCCGAATTTCAGCGCGACCATCCCCAGGTACACTTCCAGGTGAAAGAAGCGGGTAGCAGCGAGATCGCCAGTGACGTGGCCGAAGGCCGGCTGGAACTCGGATTGGTCACTCAACCGGTGCGCACGGCCGGGCTCGAAATCGAATTGCTGCTAGACGATCACATCGTGCTCATCGCCGCGGCAGACAATCCTCTCGCAAGCGCGACAAACGTATCGGTCACCGACCTAGATGGTCAGAACTTCGTCGGTTTCGAAGGCGGCAGTTCCATTCGCCAGATCGTCGATTCTAATCTGCGCGAGGCCGGAATCGAGATCAACGTGGTCATGGAACTGCGCTCGATTCCCGCGATTCTGCGCATGGTCGCCACCACCGGCAACCTGGCGTTCGTTTCCCAGCTCGGCGTACACGGCCAGGAACTGGTGCGTGAGATCGAGGTGACCGGAATAGCCATTACTAGGCGTCTGGGTCTCGCATGGCGCAAGGGTTACACGCTCTCTCCCGCCACGTCACGTTTCGCCGAGCGTCTGATGGCGCAAAGATCCCGAAAAAAGGGGCGGCGATGACTGCCCGGCTCGACGGGCACTGTCACTCCAGATCCTGACTGTGTATCTGTTCGACGGCTCATTGGACACTAATCTTCCAGGTATCCGTCCAGCTGAACCTCCGCCTTGCTGTACTTTCTATCCAGGAAATCCTGAGCCCCCTTGATCGCCTCGGGTGAGCAGAAACCATGGGCGGGCGCTTCATGAGCGTAGCGGGAAGCTTTGCTGCGTTCCATGTCGATGCACTGATACAAGACAATTGTACCCAGCTCTTTGACAAACAACGGATTGGCCAGGGTCTTGGCGCCGGCCTTTGCGGCGAGTTGGTATGCTCGTTCTTCGAGCTCGTCATCAGGAACCACGTAGTGGACCATGCCGTGCCTCTGCGCCTCCCGTGCGGGAAGCGGCTCGCCTGTCAAGAGATATTGAAGCGTCTTCTTGATGTCCATGTACCTTGCCGCGACAACCGGTATATCCATATTCTGTATTTTCTCGAAAATCGGCGTGACCATGTCATTAAACGTATTCCGGCACACTTTGACGGACGCATGATCGGTCCCGAGGACGATATCGTTGAAGTCCTGACCGGCGCAGAAATGCTGGCCGGCGCCGATGATCAAGATCGCGCCGACGTCCGGGTCGTCGGACAAGGAGGTCAAACCCGCCAGCAGCGCTGTCTTCAGTTCGGCGTTCAGGCAATTGGCCTACCTCGGCCGGTTGAGCGTCAAGACGCCGACCGGACCTCTTCTTTCGAGCTCGAGAGTATCTGACATGCCTGTCTCCTTCTGCTAACTGGCTCGGCGAGGATTAGAACAGATAAGAAACGGGACCATCCATTTCTCTTCCGGGACGCCGATTCGCTCCCGGGCCTTGAATTCCTGACTGCCAGCCGTTGCAATGGCCTTCAAACAGCGGGGGACGACAACACAATGATCACTCGAGCCAACTCAACGAAAAGCATCGCGATTGCGCTTTCGCTGGCACTCGCACATTTTGCGACGGCCGCCGAGTACCTCAACCCACCGGGTGCGGAAGATCTGAAACTGCCGTTCTCCGACGCCGTACGCGTCGGCAACATGCTCATTCTATCCGGCAAGCTCGGCACCCTGCCCGGCACTACGAATCTCGTGTCCGGCGGTATCAAACCCGAAGCCCGCCAGGCACTCGAGAACATCAAGGCCAGCCTCGAACGCTACGGTGCGTCGATGGAGGATGTGGTGAAGTGCACTGTCATGATCGCGGATATCGCCGAGTGGCCCGACTTCAACGAGGTGTACATCACTTACTTCCCAGGCCCCAAACCGGCGAGAAGCGCATTCGGCGCTGCCGGACTTGCCTTCGATGGACGCGTGGAAGTCGAGTGCTGGGCTGAGCTGAAGCCCCAGGGAACCTAGATCCGGCGTTCCCCGGCGATCTCGGCAACGCCGCCGACCAACATGTCGATCTGAGCGGCATCCGCCATGATGTGTGTGGAAGCCCGGTTCGCTACCCAGCCGATCTCGGGATGCGACACATCGCGAATGTAGATACCGTGGCGGGTCCACAGCGTTTCGTTCACCTCCTTCACATCGACACCATCGATCGTGAAAGACACCAGCCCACAACTCATCGTCTCGTCGTCCGAGACATGAACCGTGACACCGGGAATGGCACGCAGCCCCTTGCGGGCACTGGCGGCCAGATAGCGCACGCGCGCCTCGATGGCCTGCGGAGTGATAGTTTCATGAAAATCGAGTGCTGCATTCCACGAGGCGGCCGCGGCGAAGTTCTTGGAACCGCGCATTTCATAGCGTGCCGCCATGCCCGCCTGCCGGTTGTAAGCGCTATCCTGCGCAGGTTCGCCATACATGGTCTTGCCTGCGACCGGGCCCGAGTACACGAGAGGCCAGACACGATCCAGCACATCTCTGCGCACGTAGAAGAACCCTGTCAGCATGGCGGCCAGCAGCCACTTGTGACCGGCACCGGCGTACATGTCACAACCGAGATCTTCAATGTCGAGTACCATCATGCCGGGCGGGTGGGCGCCATCAACCAGGGTCAAAACGCCCTTTGCGCGCGCCATTTCACATATCTCCCGCACCGGCAGGCAGCAACCGTCCGTGTAGTTGATATGGCAGAAACTGATGAGTCGCGTGCGTGGTGTGAGTGCGCGCTCGAAGGCTTCCACGATGATGTCAGCCGAACTTGGGGGATGGTATCTGGGATCTGACAGATCCACCACCACAGCGCGTGCCCCGAACCGCGCCGCGGCGAGATTGACGGGCTGCGCGCCGCTTGAGTGATCGTGATTGGTATAGATGATCTCGTCACCCGGCTTCAGGTCGAGGCCCAGCGTTCCGAAGGCCATCCCCTCCGTCGTGTTGTTTGTCAGTGCTATCTCGTCAGCGCCGCAGCCGACGAAGGCAGCGAGTCTCGCGCGCAACTGTGCGCGTGTCTCGGTCGAGTCTACATAGGTCGCGTAGCTGAGCCTGTCCGTGTCGTAGGAACGGATGGCATCGTACTGCGCCTGAATGACCTGCCGAGGAGACGGCCCCCGCGTACCCGAATTCATGTACGCAATCCCCGGATTGGTCAGAAACTGAGACGCGATCCAGCGCCAGTACGCCTCGTCATCGGCCCGCCTACCTGCTTTCAGCGGTTCGACGGCCTCGCCCAGTGCAGACAACATGGCACCGGCCGCCGCTCCGCCAAACAATTGCTGTACGAATGCACGTCTGCTGGGGCGCATTCCCGCTCCCTGTCGATCCTGTTGCAGTTAGCATAGCATTCGCCACCGTCACGGGTTTTCGGGGGATAGTGATGGCATCCCGGTCTGCTTAGGCTTTGGTTTTCAGGCTTGATTCCACCGGGGTTTCCACGTCTGCTTTTCCGGCAGCACGATGCCGACTGTACTGATAGGCCAGCCAGCGTTCGATGCCGTGCAGGACATGTTCGCTATGCGGTGTTCGAATGAGGTCGAAGGCATGAGCGGCGCCCGGAATCTCCGCGTAGCAAACCGATCCACGACTGACCTCGGCCAGTTTCCTGGCAAACAGCGCATTGGTCTCCACGGGAACCAGATTGTCCGTGTCACCGCAAATGACATAGAAGGGCGGCGCGTGTTCGTGAACCCGTCGCAGCGGCGACACCGCATTCCACAGTTCCGGATCCTCCTGTCGCGGTACTTTAATCACCGAATCGGCCAGGAAGGCTTCGAAATCTACATGGGTGCCGGTGTCATTCATCAGATCGAGAACCCCGTAGAAAGGCACGCACCCCTGCACGGAGGTATCGCGGCCGAGCGCTTCGGGCTGAAACAACGGGTCGCCTGGCGTGAGTGTCAATAGTGCGCACAGATGTCCACCTGCAGATCCACCCGTGGCGATGATGAAATCAGGATCGCCCCCATATTCGCCAATGTTGTCCTTCACCCAGATGAGTGCGTCCTTCACGTCGATGACATGCTCGGGCATGGTCGCCCCCGGGCTCAATCGGTAACCAACGGACACGCAGATCCAATCCCGTAACGCCATGTGATTCAACAGGGGCCGGGCCTGCTCGTTCTTGCTGCCCATTTTCTCGGTCCAGGCGCCGCCGTGAATCTGCAGCAGCACCGGACGATTGTGCCCGTGCTCGTGCTTGCGGTAGATATCCAGCGCACGTATGTCACCATCAGGCGTGTAGGCGATGTCCTTGATGATCTCCACCCCCGGCAGATCCTGAGGTAGAGGTTTCAGGATGCGCAGCACGTCGAGCCCTTCGGGAAAGCTGATGCTGAGATCGGCATCAATACGTTGGCGGTATTCGTCTCCGAGGCCTCGCTTCAGGGAAGCTTCCACGACCTCGACGGTGGTATACGATCGAAAGTGGAACACCAGCAGGCTGAGCAGGGCTGCAAGGTAGAGCATCGCAGCGAGCAAACCGGCCAATCCCTCGATGGCACCGGCCCACAGAAACAACAGACCGACGACGATGTTCTCCGCCACGATGTGCAACGAGAACAGTCCCGAAATCAGCGCGAGCCCAAAGCTGAACGCGGTCAACCGGGCGGAGGCGTGAATGGGCCGCCAGACGTTCCAGGCCGCAAACGCCAGCGCCGCTGCATACAGCAGAAACACAATAGCCATCGATGTCTCCTTTCGGCTCGGACACAGCATACAGGCTTGGATTCAGCTGAAGTACAGACACAACTGAACATATGTACATATATTTGTATATTGGCTACTCTTCCATCAGGCAGAGGCCAATATGCCCTGGCTCGCTCTCACCCTGTATGCACTATGTGCACTCGCTGTTCGTGACCCGCACGATCGTACAGTGGCGAGCAACTGGTTCGACCGGAATCAAGGGCTTTCATGGCAGCACCGGCTCGCCCGGCTGAATGGCCGGTGCATGTCTCGTGTCAGGACTCGTACTCACTCCCGTGGGATCGGCCGCCACACTCCTCGACTGGCCGGGTGGCAAACTGCTACTCGAGACTCCCGCACTGCATATCGGCAGCACCATGTTGGTGGTGGCGCTATTTCCGGTACACCTCCACGGTCGGGCGGTTTTTCCCCGGCCTCGGACGCTCACGCGTCCGCCAGCGGTGATGGTCAGGCCGTGTCCGCAAGATCGCCAGAATCGATGTACCATCACAGCGGCGAATGTCCGCAAGCACCCTGCACCGGTATGCGAATCCACCCGATGAGGAAGATGGAGCCATGAACACCACCACCGAAGACAAGCCGCTATTGTTGACCAATATCCACGAACTGGTCGGACGCACGATCGCCGTCACCGACTGGGTCGACATCGACCAGATCCAGGTCAACGTATTCGGAGAGGTTAGCCGCTGGCACAAACCGGGTCACTGTGATCCCGAGCACGGCCGCAAGGGACCCTACGGCGGCACCTTGATCCACGGCTTCCACATGGTTTCATTGCTCTCTCACTTCGTCGAGAACGCGGGCCTCAGACCGCGGGACGGCGCCTACTCACTGAACTACGGTCTCGACAAGGTACGCGTCCTGCAGCCAGTGGTCATCGGGGACGGCGTGCGCATCAGATCCAATGTCACCCTGGCAAACGTCACCGAGAAAACCAACGGACAGCGGCTGATCAAGACGGCTCACGAGTTGGAAGCACAGGGCGTGGACGGCCCCGTAATGTACGCCGAGTACCTCAGCTACTGGTATCCCAGGCCCTAACCAATCTGCGTGCCGACCCCCTGCAACGGGGACAGCTTCTACGCACCATCGGGCGTGCCGCTCTCCTCGGTATGTCGCACCAGCGCTAACAGTCGGTAGAGCCCGTGCACCATCTTGCTGTAGGGAAGCGTCGCGAACAACGCGAACACAACGCCCAGATGCAAAGCCAGCAGCACTCCCATTACCGGCGCTTCGCGCAGCGCCAGCAACATCAACCCACTCAAACTGGTTAGGAACAACATCACCAGAAACGCCACCTCAATCCCGGCATTGGCCGTACTCCTGAGCATTGCCACTCTGGTGAGCCTCGCGATAAACAGACCAAGAGATCCGAAGAGCATGCCGATGCCGCCAACGGTGCCGAGCACCACCGGCAGGTCGAACAACGGATAGGGTGCTTCCCGCCCCAGTACGTAGTGATAGATCGTCGCCACTACCGTAGAGGCCAGACACAGCAACAATCCGTAGGCCGTCATATGATGGAAGAGCCGCCTTCGATCAGGCCCGTCTTCCGTGTTGACGCAACTTCCATCGCCCGACTCCAGATGATGCAGGCTCGCAGCCAGCTTCACCGCCTGGCGCCACGACGCCGCCGATGTCGACGCTGGCAACTGCATCGCACGTCGAAACTCGCGCGCACTCATGTACAGCGCGGTCATCGCAAACGAAAAGGCCGCACCGAAGAGGGATACCATTATCGCGTGCGGCATCAGCTCATAAAACGCACCGGGGCCCACACGTGCCTCGAGCAGGGCACCGGGAGTCCGGACGCCGACCATTCCCGCAATGAACCCAGCAACGCTCAACGCCAGAACCACACTGATCCACACACCGTTGCGCGCCAGCAATCCCGACATTGCGCGCGGCCAGACAGAATCTCCGTACGATTCGCTCCTGACCTCGGCAAGAACGCGTGGGAGGTTGACATCAAACTCATGCGGTGGAGAGAACTGACAAGCCGTGTAACACGCGCCACATTCGTGGCAGAGATTGGCAAGGAACACCAGGTCTGCGCGCGGGAAAATCCGCCGCCGCTCCAGCGCTGGGAAAACCGGACACACTGCCTCGCAATAGCGACACGCATTGCAGATTCGCATCAGACGCTCCGCTTCCTGCATCGCCCTAGCCGAGCACATGCCTCGCCGCCTCTCTTCCCGCGATACGCCCGAACACGCTGCCGATAGTCATTCCCACACCTGCCGCGTAACCGCTGCCGAGTATGTTCCCCGCCATGATTTCGCCGGCCGCAAACATATTGTCCGCCTTCTTCCCGTTCGCGAGCACCAGTCGGGCATCCTCATCCACCCTCGTGCCGAGATAAGTAAAGGTGATCCCCGGCTTCAGGGGATATGCACAAAACGGTCCGCGCAGCGGGCGAGCCCAATGGCTCTTCGGTGGGTCGAGCCCTTCGGTTCTGCAGTCATCCAGAACCGTATGATCGAAATGCCCAGGGACCACGGCCGCGTTAAACGCATCGATAGTAGCGCTGAGCGCTGGTGCTTCCAGCCCCAGCACAGTCGCCAGCTCATCCACCGTGGCTGCCTCGATTGGCGGATACAGCGACGGCAGGAAGTGCCGTTCGTCACCCTTATCGACGATGGCATAGGCAATCTGATTCGGCTGCGCCGCGATCAGACGCCCCCAGATCGCATATCGCCTGGGCCAGAGGTCCTCCCCCTCGTCATAGAAACGCTGGCCCTGGTCGTTCACCACGATACCGAAGATCACGCAATCGAGACGCGTCACGATACCTCCGTCGAACCTGGGCGAGCGCGCGTCAATGGCAATGGCGTGACACTGCGCCGCATCACCCACACTCGCCACCCCCTGCTCCAGCAGCATCTTCAGCACACTCCCCCGATTGTAGGGTGTACCGCGGATCAGAAAATTGTCAGCGGCATCCCCCCACGCCTCGCGCAGCCACTCGATATTGGCCTCGAACCCGCCGCAAGCCGCCACCATCGCAGACGCCACGATACGCGTCGGGTTCGGCTCATGCCCGGACACAGCACTCTTGAAGACGCCGCCCTCGATCCGGAGATCGGTCACCTCCGCCTCGTAGCGCACCTCCACGCCCAGTTCCAGCGCTGTCCGGTACAATGAGTTGAGCATGGCACGTCCGCCGCCACGAAAAAACGCGTTGGTACGGCCGAGGCTCAGCGTACCGCCTATCGCGGGCTGCAGGCGAACGCCTTGTGCCTGAATCCAGTCGAGAACGTCGCCGGATTCGCCGATCATGTGCCTGGCCAGTGTTTCGTCGGTGTTTCCCTGGGTGACGCGCCGGAGATCTTCCCAGAATTCCTCCTCGGTATAGGGTCCGGTGAGTGTCGCGGTGGCGGATTCGTGCGCGCAGCGCATGTTGCGCGTATGGCGCGTGTTGCCGCCGCGGTAGAATTTGGGCGCGCTCTCCACCACCAGCACCGAAGCACCCTGCCGCCTCGCACTGATCGCCGCGCAGAGT
>DCWG01000160.1 GCA_002327525.1 Gammaproteobacteria bacterium UBA2168
GATGTCGTCGCCGCCGCCAGCCTCATCGCGCTGACCTGGCCCATCGCCGGTTTCGCAGTGATCGTGCTGACGTTCATGCGTCTGCGCGGCAAGGGTTCCGTGATCTACCGCCAGCGCCGGGTCGGTCTCGATGGTGTGACATTCAACCTGCTGAAGTTCCGAAGCATGTTGCCTGACGACGTAGAGGACGGCGAGCGGTTCGCCTCGCTGGAGGATCCGCGAGTCACACGCTTCGGAGCCTTCATTCGCATGACCCGCATCGATGAGCTACCACAACTGGTCAACGTCTTGCGCGGCGACATGAGTTTCGTCGGTCCGCGCCCGGAGCGTCCTGGACATGTGCGCACGTTCGAGGCCGACATCCCCTACTATGGCCAGCGCCACCGCATCAAGCCCGGCATCACCGGATGGGCCCAGCTTTGCTATCCATACGGCGCATCGCTGGACGATGCCAAGGAAAAACTACAGTACGACCTCTACTATCTGAAGAACAACAGCTTACTACTGGATCTCACCATTCTGCTGCAGACCGTCGAGGTGGTGCTCATCGGTGAAGGGGCGCGCTGAAATGTAACCAATTACTGTGACAGACCCTGCGGGAGATCGATCGGATGTGAGACCGACACATGGAAGATGAAACCCCACCGCCCTCCTCCTCCATGGATTGCGCAACGCCGGCTGCGGATGAGCCGCGAGTGTCGATCAACGAGGACGAGACATCGGTAACGCGGCTGCGCCTCGTGTGGGAGGTCCTATTTTTTCAAATGAAGCTGGCGGCTGACGGAATCAAGGAGCTGTGGCTGAGCCCCTGTCCATTGTCGCTGGATTGCTCGGGCTGATAGCCGGAGGTGATCGTCCGGATCAGTACTTCAGACGCCTGCTGATAGCCGGTCGCACCAAAAACCAGCGCACGTTGTTCCACCGCGCAATGGCTGCTACTGGAGCTTGACCTGTGCGTTCACATACCCCGGTGCATCCTCGCCGTTCACCGTGATCCGTACGACCTGCACGCCGTTGTTGCGCTGCAGCTGATGCAGCCACGCGAGCACGGAGTTGAACGGTTGCTCTTCCAGCACCACGTTTACCGCAGTGCTTCCGGATTCGGGCTGCAAGCGGCTCAGTTTGAGGCCGTTGGACCGCGCGGTTCTGGTGATGACGGGAATGCGCGCCCCGCCACCCCTGGTGTTGCTTTGCTGCGCCACCATTTCCCGCGCGCGCTGTTCGTTGAGGTGCAGCCAGTCCAGTGCGTTCTGTGCGTTGTGGCGGCGGTTCTCCTCTAGCATGTGCCAATCGCTCAAGGGCTTGAACACCCCGAGCCACACGAACGTGATGACGATCAGTACCGCAAGGCCGGCAATGACAAGGCGCTCGTTCGGTTCCCGCCCGAAGAACCAGCGCCCAGCCGACGTCGCTCTGAATTGCTGTTCGATAGATTCCAGCATCACGAAGTGCTCAGCCGCATACGGGCGCGCACACCCCCTTCGACTTCCTCTGCGGAAGAGATTTCCGCGTTGACGCCTCGTGCTGCGAGTGATTCCTTGAGCTGATCGAGATCCTCGTAGCGCGCGAGCCTCAGATCGGCGGAGAGCTCCGAGCGCCCCTCGGCGTAGTTGAGTCCGAGCACGGTCACCGAGTTGTCGCTGACGGCCGCCAGGTCTGCGACATATTCGATGAAACCCCTGCCACCGGGATCCTGCACAGCTTCACCCAGACGTGCGGCCAGGCGTCGGCGCACGGTTCTGGGCGTGGCCGTCTGGTCATTGGGGAAGAGGTCGCGGTACAGGGCGAGCGATTCGGCCTCGAGACGATTGGCCTGCGTGGAAGACCACAGGCCCTGTGCGACCAACGCCACGGCGAAAATGACCAGCCACACCGCGGCCAGTGCGGCGACGCTCTTCCAGCGCGCCGCATCGGGATCGCTCTTGCGCCGTACCGCATATGGTCCTTGCAGCAGGTTGGTGGCCTCTGCGACCGGCCAGCGCGCGGCGAGTAGAACGAGGATCGAACCCTGGGTCGCATCCATGTCTATTTCGATATCCCTGCCGCCCACCTGATCCCGTTCCGGCCCGGACAGCTCCCCGCCGATGACCTGTATTCTTTCCAGGGTCTCTGCTTCGAGCACGATGTTCAGATTCTCGCGATCGAGCATTGCGGCCTGGTCCTCCGTGCGCACCAGCACCTGATCCCCGTCGATGAGGAGGCTGATCTCACCCGGAGCACTCGGCAGCAATTCCGTTTCCGGCAGCAGATAGCCGGGCGCGAAACCCATGGAAGTGAAACAGTTCACCCAGTTTTCGATCAGGTCCGTCGCAATCACCGAGCACGGTACCGACATGCCTCGCTGCGGCATCCCTGGCGGTAGCGCGATATGGACCTCTTCGATGTCGTCGGCGATGAATTCCTCGATGACGAACGGCAGTGCCCGGCGCATCTGTCCGGCGCTGGCACCTGGCACTTGTGCGACGGTCGTGAAGACGAACTCGTTGGGTACCAGAACGATGATGTTTCCGGGATCAGTTATCCAATCGACGGTGGGATCCGCCAGATCTCTTAGCCCTCGGTAGTCGGTTCTGCCATTGGCGCGCTCGCCACCGTCGTCCTCTACGATCAGCCATTCGCAGTCGATGGAGAAGGTCTCGTATCCTTCGCCTTCCTCGTCGGTGATCGGGATCGCGGGTGTTAGCACCCTTAGAAAGAGAGTTGGCATTCCGTTTCGCTTCTCTTAGCTGGCTTGAATCCGTTGTCTGTGTCTTGATCGGCCCATGCGCCTTTCAGAGAACGCGGTCGTCTCGCTCCGAGGCATTGGTCCCGGCACGGGCAGTAGCCTCATCGTCGATCGCCAGCGCCGAGCGGAAATCTCTGCCCATGTCCCGTTGCAGGAGCGTAATGCGTCCGTCTTCCGGGTCTCTGTGCAGCAACGATGTTAGCACAGCGGTACTGTCGCCAATCTGTGCGCGTACCTGTACCTCAAAATACGCACTGGTGACTTTCAAGACTTGTGCGACAGGTACCAGTTCCTGAAAGTTCTGTGTGAACTCGCCCACGTCTTCGAACTCACGCGGCTCCTCAGCTAGTGCGACGAGTCCCATCTCGTCCACATTGTCGTTCAACGCGCTCAGAACCTGTGGCGATGCAGTGTTTACGTTCAGCCACAACTCATCGTCCGGCAAAACGCAGATATGCGGCGCGAGAACCTCCATGACCTCCGCGTCCATCCCCTTGACCAGGGTGCTTTCCGAGACATGACCGGCGAGCTGGTTTGCCGCGCGATACGGTACCTCTTCGAGCAGATAGTCGCCATCTTCCGCGCCGAAACCGGTGATGTCCTCGTCGGCATCCACCCAGTCGCGCCACGCATCCGCCAGGGGTTCCGGCAGCGACAGATTGCGTAACAGGCGTTTGAATTGGACCATCACCTGCTCGTTCGATTCGTGGCCGAGGGCGTTCATATTGAAGCAGTGGTTGAGCTCGCTCACGCTCATCTCCAGTTTTCCGCCATCGTCGAGGTCGAACGGCATCAGCGGCTGGGCCCAGTCTTCCATAAGGGTATCGTACGCCGGATCTGTCTCCGAGAAGTCCTCGAACAGAATCTGGCGCGCGAAGGTTTCCGCGCCCAGTGCATAAGCGAGTGCCTGGTCGTAGCCGAAGCCATTGCGGCTCTGGGCTATTGCGAGACTGTGCCGCTCGACCAGTTGATAGACCACAGCCGTGAGCAATGCGACCACGAGCAGCACGCTCACCAGCACCACGCCCCGAGACCGCCGCGCTTTCATGGACCGACCACCGGTATGGACCACAGCCGTTCGATCTCCCCAAACGGCTCGATCTCCAGGCGCACCATCAGACCGACGACACTGGCATTGGCCTCATCGGCATTTTCCTCCGCGCGCGGCCAGAAAGCGTGTTCGTCGCCCGACGCATCGAACACGACAAACTCGGCCTGCTTCACCTTCGTGAGCAGCTTCTGGCGAAACGGCTCGGAGTCCTGAGCACGGTCGAGGACATTCCAGTACAACCGATAGAGATCACCCTCCTCCACGGTGTAGGCGACGCGCTGCAATTCGGCACGCTTGTGCTGCAGGGGGTTGCGCCATCCCGTGCGGGTAAATTCGATGGCGCCATTCGAACCGATGAGCAGGGGCTGCATAGGGTCGCCCAGCATGTCGCGGATACCTCTCGAGGAAAGCTGAATCAGATCGCGCTTGATCATCAGCATCGCACGCTGCATCTCCACCAGCCGTCCATCGCGCTCACTCACGCGGGCGTGATTCTCGACCGTGCTCGATACCAGCCGGGCCGAGATGACGCCAACCAGCGCAAATACGGAGAGTGCAACCAGCATCTCCACCAGCGTGAATCCTCTCGGGCAGCGCATCAGTATTGCCCCACGAACGTGATCATTGTGTCGAGCGGACCGATCTGATCACCGTCGATCAGTTCGTAGACGGACGTTTCCCCCCGCCACATCGACTCGCTGTCAGTGTCCGTAACGTCGACTTCCACCAACCACTCGCGCCCCGCCATCAGAACCCGCTCACTATCGTTGTCAACTGAGAGCGGTTGTGCCGATTTGATCTGTTCCATCTGCAGGCGGTTGAGGTGATTCTCGCCCACCCAGTGCGCCATGGTGCGGCGCTCGAGCGTATACATCTGAGAAACCACATTGCCTATGGAGCTACTCACCATCACCCCCGCGATGGCGACCACGATGATGGCGATCAGCACTTCAACCAGCGTGAATCCCCGGCTTTTCCCACACCTTATACGCATCACCGTCTTTCCCGGTCGACCGTCGTCGCTGAGAGACCGTCGTTATTTATCCACCAAGGATCAGTTTCCCATTCGCCTTCCACCCTCCAGGAAAACGGTGTGGCCTCACCGTGTGAGAACAGCACTATCCCAGGAAGGTCTTTCTTACCATAGCGTTCGAGATCGATGCCTTCCGTGTTCAAGTAGAAACGGACCGGTACCTGGGGTCGTTCCGCGACGAATGGGCGATAATCCTGCTCCACCCATTTGCGCTCCGCGGCATCGAACTCGACGAAACGGTAGTCGTCACCATCGAGGCGCACCCCCCACTCCGTGTTTCGCTGTAGTGCATACTGGCGCGCGTGCTCGATGCGGATGGCAATGCGCTCAGCGATACCTTTGAGTTGTTTTTCCTTGTCCGCGCCCGTCGCACCCAACACCACCGTTCCGGTGAGCACGGCCATGATGGTCATCACCACCAGGATCTCCAGCAGCGAAAAGCCGTGTTGCGATGAAGAGCGCACCCACCACGCTCCGGTCAGATTCCCCCGTAGCGGATGTCGGCGTTGATGCCCTCACCGCCTTCATCGCCATCCGCACCGAAGGAATACAACACAAAGTTGCTGTTGGTGCGTTCGTACTGATACGGAGAGCCCCAGGGATCACTCGGCAGTTTCTTGATGTACCCCTCCGGGTTCCAGTTCTTTGGCTCCGGGAATCCACTGGGTTTGGTGACCAGCGCATCGAGCCCCTGGTCGGTCGACGGATAGTTGAAATTGTCGAGACGGTATAGATCGAGAGCGCTTGAGAGGTTGCGCAGATCACTCTGAGCCGCCGTCATGCGAGCCTGATCGGGACGCCCCATGAGATTAGGTACTATCACGGCTCCGAGGATACCGAGGATGACCACGACGATGAGAATCTCCATGAGTGTGAAACCCTGTGCGGGCGTTAGGTAGGCGCGATTTCGGGACATAACAACTACACCAGTTGGTTCATGTTCAGGATGGGTAACAAAATGGCCATCACGATGAAGGTAACGAGCAAACCCATGGAGACCAGCATGAGAGGCTCGAACATCCGCACCAGGGTCGTCACGATGCGCTCGACATCGGCCTGCTGATATGCGGCCACCCGGTCGAGCATGGTATCGAGTTTGCCGGATGCCTCGCCACTCGCGACCATATACAGCACCATGGGCGGAAAGTAGCCCACGGTCTCCAGGGCCGCGCGCATGCTCGATCCCTCGCTGACCCGTTGCGTAGCATCCGCCAGCCGCCGGCGCAGCCAGGTATTCGATACAACGTCCGAGGCGATATTCATCGCCTCGACGACGGGCACCCCGCTGCTGGTCAGGATGCTGAGTGTGTTGGCATAGCGGGCGGCGCTGTTGGAACGCGCAATGCGCTGCACCAGGGGCATGGACAGTTTCTGCCGGTCCCAATTGAGACGGATGTTCGGCTGGTTGAGCAGCCAGCGCACACCCAGCACGACAGCGGTCACACCGAGGATGATTGCCCACCAGAACTCCTGCGCGAATTCTGAAAAGCCGATGAGAATACGGGTGGAGAATGGCAACTCCTGATCCATGTTCTCCAGCACAGCGACCATGTCGGGCACGACGTAGACCATGAGCACGCCCACGATGCCGATTGCGAGCAGGAACAGCATGATGGGATAGAACAGCGCGAGACTGACGTCGCGACTGGCCTCGTACTGCCGTTCCGTGTATTGCGCGAGATTCTCCAGCACCTTGTCGAGATGCCCGGACTGCTCTCCTGCGGCAACCGTCGAACGATACATGTCATTGAAGCTCAAGGGGAATTCGCCGAGGCTGGAAGCCAGTGAGTGTCCTTCGAGCACACGGGAACGAATTCCCATCACCAGGGCATTGACGGGCTGCTTTTCGGATTGCTGCGCAACCGCGCCCAGGGCTTCTTCGATGGGTAATCCCGCCGCCACCAGGGTCGCCAGTTGGCGCGTGATGAGAACGCGGTCGAGACCGCCAAGGCCTCTCGAGAGCTGGAAACGACTACTTCGCGCCGTGGTGATCTTGGGCTGTGCGGCAACGTCGACATCGAGTGGAACCAGGCCCTGGTCACGCAGCATCTGGCGAATCTGACGAATGCTGTCGGCTTCCAGTACGCCTTTGCGCCGTTTGCCCCTCTCATCGAGCGCTATGTATTCGAACGCTGCCACTTACACCCCCGCGTCAGGTGTCCAACGTGACCCGCAACACTTCCTGAACCGTAGTCACGCCAGCCAGCACCTTGGCCTTGCCATCGTCACCGATGCTCGGCGCGCGCGCCCGGACGTACTCAGCCAGTTCGTATTCCCCGACCTGGTCGTGTATCAGTTGGCGCATCTGATCGTCCACCACTACCAGTTCGTAGACGCCGGTGCGGCCACGATAACCAGAATGAGCACAGGCGTCGCATCCGCCTGGCTCGAAGACGAGCGCCGATGCCTCGCCGAGAAAGCTGAGCTCGGCTGACGTCGCCTGGCGATGCGTCTTGCAGTCGGGACACAGCACGCGTACCAGCCGCTGCGCCAGCATGCCCACCAGTGAAGACGATAGCAGGAAAGGCTCGACCCCCATGTCCTTCAGGCGCGCCACGGCACCTACTGCCGTGTTGGTGTGCAGCGTCGACAATACCAGGTGCCCGGTGAGACTCGCCTGCACGGCGATTTCCGCCGTCTCGAGATCGCGTATCTCACCCACCATCACTACATCGGGATCCTGCCTCAGTATTGCGCGCAAGCCCCGGGCAAAAGTCATGTCCGCTTTGTTGTTGACCTGCGTCTGCCCAATACCGGGCAGGTTGTATTCGATCGGATCTTCGACCGTGAGGATGTTGATGGTGTGCGCCGACAGTTCGGATAGCGACGCATACAGCGTCGTGGTCTTACCGGAACCCGTCGGCCCTGTAACGAGGAAGATACCGTGCGGCCGCGCCACCACATCGCGTATGCGTTCGAGGTCGGCCTCGCACATGCCGAGCGCGGGTAGTTCCAGACGGCCGGATTGTTTGTCCAGCAGCCGCAAAACCACCCGTTCGCCGTTGCTCGCAGGCATGGTGGATACGCGCACGTCCACCTCACGTCCGCCGATGCGAAGGCTGATACGACCATCCTGTGGAATACGTTTCTCCGCGATATCGAGCCGCGCCATGACCTTGATGCGGGAAACGAGCAATGGCGCGAGTTGCCGCTTGGGACGTACCACCTCACGCATCACGCCATCCACGCGAAAACGTACGATCAGATCCTTCTCGAAGGTCTCGATGTGAATGTCCGATGCGTTTTCGCGAATCGCCTCCGCGAGCAGTGCGTTGATCAGGCGGATGATGGGTGCATCGTCCTCCTTCTCAAGCAGATCCTCGGTCTCGGGCACGGAATCCGCGAGGCTCGCGAGATCCAGTTCGTCGCCGAGATCTTCCACCATCTGGCGCGCCTCCGAAGAGTCACGCGCATAGGTGGCGTTCAGCAGTGCTTCGAATTCTTCGTCTGTAACCATGCGCATCTTCAGCGCACAGCGCACGAAACGACGAACCTCCGAAAGCGTCTGCAGGCCCGGTTGTATACGACAGGCGAGTTCCACCGTGCCGGGGCCGATGTCCTGGGTGGTCACGCACACACCGAAACGCCGCGCGAACGTGAAAGGCAGCAATCGCGTTGAGGATTCGCCGGCGTCGTTCCTGGCCGTCTTGGCCATCTCCTCAGGCATGTCGCTCAGTGTGTCGCTCATCGATTTCTCGAGGGAGGATTCGGTTGGAAATGATAGCAGCGCCAGCGGTCAAGACTACACGGCCTGGCTCACAGATGCTGCATATGGCCCCCGCCAGGCGCGTATCTCGGCCGAATTGCCAGACAAGCTCCATGACCATCCCGGTTCGATCGGTTGCTCTATGGTACTATCACACGAAATTGCATGCGGCCTGATCTGGTAAGTGTCTAGCAACCCGCACAACCCGAGGCAAAGCGGAAAACGGCCGAGGAAGAGCCCTCCCAGCGCGCGTGAACCACAAACCCCCGACTCGAAAAGCGGCTTTGTTGTCAATCTGTTTGAAGAACAATCGGTTCCCCTGCTCAAATACCTGACTACGCGCTTTTCCAATCATGACGAGGCCCAGGAGATAGCGCAGGAGGCGTGGCTTCGCATCTTTCGACTCAAATCTCCGCAGCAACTGACCAATCCGCGCGCTTTTCTGTTCCAAACCGCTTCAAATCTGGCGGTGGACAGGTTACGCCGCAGCAAACTCGAGCAGCGCCATTTGGAAAAGGAAGCGCAAGTCGACGTCTCGCTTCGCAGCGTCGTGGATGTCCAGGAAACCGTTCGCCTAGAACGCGAGCTGGCCACCGTCCAACGGGCACTCGGCGAGCTGCCGGTCAGATGCCGCCAGGCATTCGTCATGCACCGGACGCACGGATATCCCTACCCGCGCATCGCCGAGGAGCTCGGCGTATCCACCAGTAGTGTCGAAAAATACATTATTCAGGCACTGAAGCATTTGCGAAATAAATTGACATGATGCCACAACGACTTCGGTGTGAGGGATTCAGCTCGGCATTCGTCATATAGACAGACCTGCAAGAAATCGGTAAACGGGACAGACTACACCGGTGAAACGCTCGCCAGACCATACACGGGCATCGGACGAGGCTATCGAGTGGCTTGCACGTCTACGCGCGACTGACGTCAGTAATGCCGAGCAGGGTGATTTCGCACAGTGGCTGGCGACCCACCCGCTACACAAGATCGCGTTCGATGATGCCCTGGCGTTGTGGGAAGAGCTGGGGACGCTGCCAGCCGATGTGATGGACGGACAGTCCGCGTCCGGCGAACGGTCCGCGTCCGACGGACAATCCGAATCCAGCGCACAATGGCCTTCGCTGGCCGCGGCCGCTACCATACTGCTGTCCGTATTGACGCTGCTGCTATTGCAGTTGGGTGGCAACGAATTCGAGACCGGAATCGGCGAACAGCGCCGCGTGGTGCTCGAAGACGGTTCCAGCATACACCTGAACACCGCCACAGTGGCGCAGGTGAGATACAGTCGGGCCAGGCGCGCTGTGGAGATGTCGACTGGCGAGGCTTACTTCGATGTCGCGAGGGATACCGACAGGCCGTTTCTGGTCGACACGGCTCAGGGGCGTATCGAGGTGGTGGGCACAGCCTTCGCGGTGTACGCCTCCAACAGCGCCACGCGGCTCACCGTAGCCGAGGGCAAGGTGCGTTTCACGGCAAATAGCGGTGAACAGACCATGCTCATGCCGGGACAGCGGGTGCGGATTACCCACCAGGGTATCGAACGCAGCAGAGTGGAACGACGTGACATCGGCACCTGGATGGCCGGGCAGCTGGAGTACGACGATGTCACGCTTTCGGATCTCATCGGTGATCTCAACCGCTACTTCCCCACCAGGATGGTGCTGAGCGATCCAACACTCGGCGAGCGTCACGTGGTTGCGAGCCTGCGTCTCGAAGACCAGGAAGGCGTTCTGGACACCCTCAACGAGACCCTGGGCCTCAGCTGGCACGAGATCTCCGACAAACTGATCATCATCAGTTCCTCCGACTAACTCCTTCTTCGCCAGCTGCCTCATTGCGCACCGCCGGTTCGACAGGGCTTCGCCTTGTTTGACGGCGTTGATTAGGATGCGCCCAATTCGGCCCCGGGGAACGTCAAATCACCCTGCAAAGCACTTCACGCGTCACCCGGTGTATGCTCGGGCTGTCGTGGTGGTTGTGCACCACCATTCTCGGCCGCCGCCTTTAACGACAGCTACGATGGACGGACTCACGACATCACGGGCCGTTATTGGTACCTGCACGTCGAGAAGACTATTTGACCTGTCACGCGCTTGGACGCGTCGGATCTGACCTGGGTGGAGCCAGCGGCTCTCAAGGCATCAGGTAGAACGACCTAGCGGCGTTCCAGGTGCCTGGCCTTGGTCGCGCTACCTAATTACGACACGTCGGGCGCGGACCAGCTAGAACGAAGTAATGGTCTCTAGCGGCCAGCACGCAAAAAAAAGGGAGCGCAATGCGCTCCCTTTCGAGGTCGGACAGACACCCCCGGTTACATGCTCATCGTTGCACGAAGGAACATGTAGCGACCCATCGAGTCGTACAGGAACAGGTCGGTATTGTTGCCGGACCCGAACACGTACTCAGGATCTTCGTCGAACAGATCATTCACGCCGAAGACGATCCGGTAATTGTCGTAGTTCCAGCCAACCCGAATGTCGTGTTCTGTGTGCGAAGGCACACTGGAATAGCCAAAGACGTTGGTGGAAGAAGAGAAGTCCGGATCGTCCATGCCGTGGATGTAGCGCGAGCGCCACGTGAAGTCGAAAGACTCCCAGTCCACGGTACCGACGAAGTTAGCCTTGATGCGCGGAATCGAGCCGCGGTCATCAGCGCCGCCTACGCCGGGATAGAACGTGTTTTCATCAACGTAGGTACCGGTGAGATCGAGGTTCCACAGGGTATCTGCAAAGCCATCGAACTCGTAATGCACGCCGAAGTCGAATCCATCCGTGGACACCTTGGAATCATTGATGAGCCGGTTCGTGAAGTTTGCCAAACTCACCGTGTTACCAATGGGATCATAGACGGGCGTGAAGCGGTTGCAACTCACGTTGGATGTTCCCGGTGTACGGTTGTAGCACTCGTCAACGATGCTATCCGATGTGGTACGTGTGATGAGGTCTTCTACCTCAATATCCCAGACGTCGACCGAGACCGACAATCCATCCAGAATACCTCCTGGGGTAAACACCAAACCAATCGACGATGTATCAGCAGTTTCGGGTTCAAGGTCCGGGTTGCCACCCGAGAGCACCTGGTTTTGTGATGCCAGCTGGATTGCCCCGAATGGAATACCATCAGCAAGACAGTTCAGGTCAACATTGTTGCCAACAACGCGCTCGGCTCCAGCGCACGGATTGGAGATGAAATCGAAGCTTGCGACACCACCGCTGTAGAGGTCCGTAACCTGGGGTGCACGATAAGCAGTACTCATCGTTGCCCTAAGTCGCACCCAGTCGAAGATCTGCCAGTTGACACCAACTCGCCAAACGGTTTCTTCGCCGAATGTGTCGTAGTCTGATGAGCGGAACTGCAAGTTCAGGTCTAAAGACTCGGCACCTGGTAGGTCTGCGAGAATCGGAACATCGATTTCCGCAAAGTACTCGGTCAAGCTGAAGTCACCCTCGGTTGTGAACACCTGATTGGCGATCGACTCACCCGCTTCGGTAACTGAGTCAGGCTTTGTATAACCATAATCCTTGCGAGTTTCGAACCCAACAGCAAGTTGCAGGTCTCCTGCGGGTAACTCAACAACCGGGCCAGTGGCCATTCCAAACCAACTAGTGGTTTGAAACTCAGACCTGGCGATTGCATTCTGTCGAAAGTATGCAATCTCACTTTGAGTCCAGTTGCCAGGTCGGAAAGTATCGAGTGCACCGGATGGATTGACTGCAGCGACACACAGCGGATCGCTCGCGCAGAGTGCGGGATCCGATATCCGTGTAAATCTCGTGAGGTTCCAGGTTGAGTCCGTACGCAGATCCGCATCTACACGAGTGTAGAGATAAGACAGCTCCCAGCTCCATTCGTTGAAGAATCCATCACTGAAGATATCTCCCCGGAGCCCCGTGACGATTCGGATGGTATCCGATTCGTGCATGTTTTCACGACGACCAACAGTCGAAGCAGGACGGAAGTAAAACGTTCCTTGACCAAACGGGTTGTTTGGATTGGTCGCAGGTACCGGTGCGGAACCCGGGTTGCCATCGAGATCAAATTCGCTCTGACGCTTTGCGTACTCGAATTCGATAAAACCCTCGACACCTTCCACGATTTCATACACTCCGTAACCGGCGGCCGTGTAGACCTCTGATTCGCCAAACGCATCCTGATTCAGGCCATAGTCGTAATTCAGAAGCTCGACGGCACCAGAGCCGCTCACGTTCTGATTGGTCAGGAATGCAGCCGGGCAGTTAGGCCATACGTTTGTGATCTCATCACCGCCAAAGACCTTCGGTTGCGTACAGTAGTAACCACCCGCGCCAAGAAAAACACCGCCAGGAGTATACGAACTGCCGTTGTTGGCACCGCTACTACCAAGGCTCGATATGGACGGAAACATCCAATCATCCCGATCTCGCTGGCGCACGCCGTCCTGATAGCGGTACTCCATGCCGAGCACGATGGACCCGCGATCGCTAGTGGTACCGATTGCGAAGTCGAACTCGTAGCGCTGACCGTCGCCCTCGCTGGACTCACCAACCATGGCACCGATCTCAATACCTTCGAAATTTTCCTTCAGGATAATGTTCACCACACCCGAGATGGCGTCGGCACCATACGCGGCGGAAGCGCCGTCACGCAGGATGTCCACACGCTCGATCATAGAAGTTGGAACAAAGGTCAGGTCCGTCGCCTGATTGGACAACGAGTCGGCGAAGCTCGCCACACGCTTACCGTTCACCAGGATCAGAACCCGGCTCGGGCCGAGGTTACGAAGGTCGACGGAGGTCGATCCGCCGCCGGACAGGATGGACGACTGGTTGAAACCAGCGGTACCTGCCACAGCCTGGGATCGCAGAGCCTCACCGAGGTTGGCAAAACCGGATTCGACGATGGACTGGCCAGTAATTACCGTTATAGGGCTTGCTGACGAGAAGTCCGATCGCTTTACGCGCGAACCGGTTACTACCACTTCTTCCACACCCACGTCTTCGTCTTCTTCAGCGGCGAATACGGCTTGCGGAGCGGCGAGGGTTAGTAGGGAAGTAGCCAGGAGCGCAAAGAATGCGCGTACCCATTGTGGCCGTTCAATCATGTTTTTTCCCCCAACATGTTGGTTGTTGATACGGAGGCGTACTCCTGAACGCTCTGGCTGGTGATAGCCACCCCGTTCGCGCCGCATCCCGTCGTGTCCTGACAGCCCCGATCGAGAGGATCACCCCCGTGTGGTTCTACCAGCGCACAACGGCCCACGATCGGAGTACTTTCCGATACCTGTATAACGAATTCGTCACACAATCCCTCAACGAAAAAGTGAGAAATAATTGAGAACAACGGCCGCTCTGTGGCGGGTGGCGGGTGGCGGGTGGCGGGTGGCGGAACTTTATTAATAAAACAGATTAAATAGTAATTCTATCCCATTGAAATATATATGTAATAATTCAGTGAATCCGATTCACCGCGACCTTTCGCTTGCCGTCTTTCAAGCGCAGATAGTAACCAAAGCGTCCCTTCTCAATGATCACTTCCGGGTTGATTGAATGATGCCGGTAAGTACTGGCCAATCGCTGTTGCCAGACCTGACCATTGTCGAGACGAAAGTAGGTGTGTCCGTCCCAACCGTCGAAAGCACCCTTGATGCGCGCGTCGATACGCTGAACTTCCTCCACGCGCTTCTCTTTTTTGAGTTGTTCCGCTCCGAACTCCTGGGTCTGGTCGGCTGGTTGGCGCCCGAGGTAGGCATTCAGGCGTGCCAGTTCCTTCTCACTCAGTTTGTTCAGACCTGCCGCCTCGAACTCACTCCGGCTCATCTCCTGCTCGAGAGTCACGGCCCAGCTCTCGGTCATCGCAAACAGGGGAAGCACGAATAGAAACAGGAAAGTCGACGTCGCTCGAATATTCATCAAGGCCCATCCGGTTGGTCTGTTCGGCGCGTATCCTAATCCACGCACGACTCGACCACCAAGAAGCCCTTGCCCTAGTCACAGGCACGGTTAAGATGTGCGCGCTGATCAAAGCTGGCATGTGGAGGCATATTGGAGTTCGTCGGCGCGCACATACTGTCCGTGGGTCAGTTCGACCGTGGTGACATCGAACGGATCTTCTCGGTGGCCGACGATCTGCGGCCCTATGCCACGCGACGCCGGGTCACCCGCGTGCTGCAAGGCGCGATTCTCTCCAACATGTTTTTTGAGCCGTCCACGCGGACTCGCATCTCATTTGGCTCGGCATTCAATCTGCTCGGCGGTGAGGTACGCGAAACCACCGAAGTGAAGGCTTCCTCGCTCGCCAAGGGGGAGTCTCTGCACGACACCGCGCGGGTGCTGTCCGGGTATGCCGATGTCATCGTGATGCGCCATCCCGAGACCGGCTCGGTGGCTGAATTCGCCGAGGCCAGCCGTGTGCCGGTCATCAACGGCGGCGACGGACCCAACGAACACCCGAGTCAGGCGCTGCTAGATCTGTACACGATCAAACAGGAAATCACCGCTCGCGGCCGGGGCATCGACAATCTGCGCATCGCACTGGTAGGCGACCTCAAATACGGGCGCGCGGTGCACTCGTTGTGCAAACTGCTCTCGCTCTACGACGACGTGACCTATCACCTGGTCTCACCTCCGGAACTGGAGGTGCCTCCGGACATCGACGAGCACCTTCGCGCGCGCGGGCATGTCGTAAACACCTATCATGATCTGGAGACCGGTATTCACAACGTGGACATCCTCTATGTCACGCGCACTCAGGAGGAACGCTTTCCCACACAGGAGGAAGCCGATCGTTACCGGGGCCTGTTTCGGCTCAATCAACACATCTACACACAAAACTGCGAACCCAATACGGTGATCATGCACCCGTTACCGCGCGATTCGCGTGCCACCGCCCAGGAACTCGACGCGGATCTAGACCAGAATCCTAATCTCGCCATCTTTCGCCAGACCGACAACGGCGTGATCGTCAGGATGGCGCTGTTCGCGCTGGTGCTGGACGTCGCGGATCAGGTGCACGACTACGCACAGCCGGTCACCTGGTATACGGCGAAACGGACACCTGGTTAAGCACGAAGTAATGAAGTAAAAAGTAATGGGGACAGGTACACTTTTCCCAAGAGGAAAAGTGTACCTGTCCCCATTTCGGAAGCTGCCGGGCGCACAAATGCTCGTCAGGTTTTTTTCCGTGGGGCACGAGGGACTCTAGGAATGGTCGCGTTCCACCCCTTCGGTGTGCTTGGGTAACCGCGGCATTGAGCCAGGAACTTGGTGGCGCTGCGCCACGCTTTTTCCTTACCCAATCGCTTCACGGAAAACTCGCGAACGTAGGATCTACCGCCAGCCTGTACCTGCACCCTGAAGGTGGGTGAGGGGCGGAAGACGAGATTGATCCCCCGTATCCCAGTGCTGTGCTTTTTGTCCGTAGCAGCCTGGCGGACACGTTTGGTACGGGCCTTTTCCTGCGCTGCGGACCACTTCTCGTCCAGGGCCTTCGCGGCCCGACGCACTTCACGCTGCCTGGTTTTGTTCAATCCAATGAGGCTGAAATACTGCTGCTGCAGCTTGCCGTCAATACTGCGCGCAACCCGCAACAACTGACCGTCGTTGAGTTCGTAAACTGCCACCGATTAAGACTCCTTGCTATCTGTCTTTAGGAGCAGGAATCACGGCCTCTGTCAGCCCGCGCTCCTGCCCCGCGTAACGAGTGCTTCCACCGGCTCATGAACCTCGTGCCGCACCCGAACCACCGCTTTATCCATTGCTACGGCTTCGCGGTCTATACGCGGTTTCCACGCTTACCGGCGCGGCACTGTTGTTCTCGACGTCCATCCGCTGTGAATGCATCCGGACAACGCGCCGCAGAATGCCTGCTTACAGTAGATCCAACGCCGCGTTTTCGTCGAGCTACCGACCCTACCACCGCCACACTGCAATCAGTGCGGCCGCATGCGTCCGGCTAGCGCCAACAGTCGCTAGAGCAGAGCCTCAAGCTCAGGCAAAGCCTTGAACAGATCCGCGACGAGTCCGTAGTCCGCGACCTGGAAGATCGGTGCGTCCTCGTCCTTGTTTATGGCAACGATGACCTTGCTGTCCTTCATACCGGCCAGGTGCTGGATAGCACCAGAGATCCCGACCGCGATGTAGAGATCGGGGGCTACGATTTTGCCTGTCTGACCTACCTGCATGTCGTTGGGCACGAAGCCGGCATCGACCGCGGCACGCGAGGCGCCGATGGCCGCACCGAGTTTGTCCGCAATGCCGTCCAGCATGGCGAAATTCTCTTCGCTACCCATGCCGCGCCCACCTGAGACGATCACGCTCGCCGCGGTCAGCTCCGGACGTTCGGACTTGGCGATTTCCTCGCCGAGGAAAGAGGTAGCTCCCGCATCGTGGACACTGTCCACCGATTCGACGCTGCCGGATCCACCTTCGGCGGCGGCGGCATCGAACGCGGTACCGCGTACCGTGATCACCTTCACCGCATCGTTCGACTTCACGGTGGCTATCGCGTTGCCCGCATAGATGGGACGTTTGAAGGTATGCTCGGATTCAACGCTGGTGATATCCGAAATCTGCGCCACATCCAGTGTTGCAGCCACGCGGGGCATGAAATTCTTGCCGGTGGTCGTGGTCGTAGCCAGTACGTGGGTGTAGTTAGCCGCCAGTTCAGCGACCAGCGCGGCCACGCTCTCAGCCAGCTGATGAGCATATGCATCGTTGTCCGCGACCAGCACCTTTCCCACACCTTCCACGGCCGCGGCCTGTTCCGCTACCGAGCCGCAACCGGATCCTGCCACCAGAATGTCGAAATCGTTACCAATGGCCTTCGCTGCTGCCACCACTACGAGAGTGGCTGCCTTCAGCTCCTGATTGTCGTGTTCTGCTATTACCAGCGTGCTCATGTGATCACCTTCGCTTCGTTTCTGAGCTTGTCGACCAGCTCATCCACCGTCTCCACCTTGACCCCCGCCTGGCGTTCCTCTGGCGGTTCTACCGAAACCACCTCCACCGTCGGCGCGACATCCACACCGAGATCCGCGGCACTCATCGTGTCGAGCGGCTTCTTCTTTGCCTTCATGATATTGGGTAGAGATGCATAGCGCGGTTCGTTGAGCCGCAGATCCGTGGTGATCACTGCGGGCAGCGAAACGGAGATAGTCTGCAACCCGCCATCGATTTCCCGGGTCACCTTGAGCTTGCCGTCCTCGGGCGTTACCTCGGAGGCGAATGTGCCCTGCGGCATGCCGGCGAGTGCTGCAAACATCTGGCCGGTCTGACTGTTGTCGCCATCGATACTCTGCTTGCCAAAAATCACGATGTCGGCGTTTTCCTTGTCCTGCAGAGCCTTCAGCGCCTTGGCGATGCCAAGTGGCTGCACGTCCTCATCGGTTTCGATCAGTACCGCGCGATCCGCACCGAGCGCCAGACAGGTGCGCAATTGTTCCTGGCAGGCTGACGTGCCTACTGCAACAGCCACGACTTCAGTCGCCAAGCCTGCTTCCGTGAGCCGTACCGCTTCCTCGATTGCAATTTCGCAAAAGGGATTGACGGCCATCTTGACGTTCGTGAGATCCACGCCAGTGTTGTCGGGCTTAACCCGCACCTTGACGTTGGCGTCCACGACACGCTTCACCGGTACCATTACCTTCATGAATGCCTCGAAACGAACATTAATGGCTAAATTCTCTCGGAACGCTCCTGAAGGCTCCTCGAGAAAGTAGCGTGTTGATAGAACAACGGGCCGCACTCGGCCCGTCTTAAACCCCGTTTTAGGGGGCGCGTATTCTCGCCGGGAGCAACGTAGAAGGTCAAGGATCAGAGACTACGCAGTATCCGTAACGCTATAATCCGGGGCTGTCAAAACAATAACGGAGACGCGCAGCCGATGGCGGAAGACGCTCAGGAAACCGAACGGGAATCCATGGAATTCGATGTGGTCATCGTCGGCGGCGGTCCGGCCGGCCTGTCGGCCGCCTGCCGACTAGTGCAGATGGCGGAGGCCGCCGGCAGCGAGGTTTCGGTGTGTCTGGTCGAGAAGGGTTCCGAAGTCGGCGCACACATCCTCTCCGGCGCGGTGTTCGAAACCACCGCGCTCGATGAACTGTTCCCAGACTGGCAAGAGTGTGGCGCGCCCGTGAACAATCCGGTCACCACAGACTCCATCTACTACATGGTCAATGGCACCAATCGCATCAAGGTGCCATCCCTGTTCGTTCCCGGCGACGCTCACAACGAAGGCAATCACGCCATCTCACTGGGCAACCTGTGCCGCTGGCTGGGTGAACAGGCCGAGGCGATGGGCGTGAACATATTCCCCGGGTTCGCCGCATCGGAAGTGCTCTACAACGACGACGGTAGTGTGCGCGGCATCGCCACCGGCGATATGGGTATCGGTGCCGACGGCGAAGCCAAGGGAACCTACACCCCAGGTTACGAACTTCACGCCAAGTACACGATTTTCGCGGAAGGATGCAGAGGCCATCTCGGCAAACAGCTGATCGCAAAATACCACCTCGAGGCGAACTCCGGCACGCAACACTACGGCATCGGCCTGAAGGAACTGTGGGATGTGAATCCGGAGAAACACGAGGCCGGCAAAGTCATTCATAGCGTCGGCTGGCCACTCGGGCACTTCCCCGGGGCCGCCACGGGTGGCTCATTCATCTACCACCTTGAGAACAATCAGGTAGCACTCGGACTGATTGTCGATCTGTCCTATTCCAACCCGCACCTGTCCCCGTTCGATGAGTTTCAGCGCTGGAAGCATCATCCCCTAGTGGCTGAGCAGCTCGAAGGTGGTACGCGCGTCTCGTATGGCGCGCGCGCTATCGTCAAGGGTGGCCTCACGGGATTGCCGAAAGCGTCGGCACCCGGCGCCATCCTGGTGGGCGACGACGCCGGTTTTCTCAACGTGCTCAAGATCAAGGGCAGCCACACGGCCATGAAGACGGGCATGATGGCAGCAGAGAGCATATTCGATGCCCTCGCAGCGGGCGACGAGGGCGGTAGCGACCTCGAAGATTTTCAGACACGCTTCGAGGCCTCCTGGGTGTTCGAGGAGCTCAATCGCAGCCGCAACGCGGGACCGGGCTTGCACAAACTCGGTATGCTGATGGGCTCGGCGCATGCACTGTTCGGTAGTTGGGTGGGAGGCTGGCCTTACACGCTTGCCGATCCCAAACCGGATCACGCAACACTCAAACCGGCTGCTCAGAGTAAGACCATAGACTACCCGAAGCCGGACGGCGTACTGTCGTTCGACAAGCTCTCATCGGTGTTCCTCTCCAACACCAACCACGAGGAAGACCAGCCCTGCCACCTGCGCCTGACCGACGCCCACATTCCGCTGCAGAGCAACCTGCCGCAGTTCGACGAGCCGGCGCAACGCTATTGTCCGGCCGGGGTGTACGAGATCATTGAAGAAAACGACGCAAAATACTTCCAGATCAACGCCCAGAACTGCGTGCACTGCAAGACCTGCGACATCAAGGATCCGGCACAGAACATTACCTGGGTAGTGCCCGAAGGCACCGGGGGGCCGAACTACCCCAACATGTGAGGCCGGGACACGCAATCAGGTGAGCGAGCCCAGCGAAAAGCGGGAACCGGCGCTGTACAGCACCAACTCGCCTCCCTCCTCCACGCCGAGCTCCACCAGCCGGTAGTACACGGCTTGCGCTATGCGGGCCGTGAGGCCCGGGCGCACTTCCACCACCGGGTACGCTCCTCGCCCGGTGGTGCTCACGCTCAACGGGTGAGCGTCATCCGCCATCACCAGTTCACCCGTGTTGGTGGTGAACATCAGATCCATATCGCGGCCCTGGCCGCGCGTATCGCAATCGACTGCCACAAACGGCGTGTCTTCGACTTCGATCAGCAATTTCTCCACCGGTGTGACGAGGGCGTAGCCGTCTTCGTCATGGCATAGCACCGAGGCGAACGCCTGTACCATCGCGGCACGCGTGATCGGGCTGCCCTGGTGATGCCAGCTGCCATCGCGAGCGATACGGATATCGATGCGACCGACACTTTCGGGAGACCACAAATGAACAGGCGGCCGGGATTGCTGGTGAAGCTGTGCTTCAAGCTGCTCAAAGAGCTCTTCGGGACCACGCACGCGGATATCAGCCGCCGATAAACTTCATGACGGTGGTTTCGCCGTGAAACGCGAGATCCTGTTTGTCACCGAGTGCTGCGACCATGACGCGCTGCAGGGCGGCAAGGGCGAGATGCTGCGACATACTCAGAATCGGGGCTATAGCGTGAGAACTCGTATTCGAAAGGCAGCCATACAGGTGACCGTTGGAGGCCAGCCGTAGTCGCGTACAGGAAGAACAGAACGGCTCGGATTCGTTGGCGATGATGCCGAAAACGCCCTCGCCCGGCACCTCGAAACGAACCGCGGTGGAGTCGTAGGGCGCATCAGTGCGAGCGTACTCGTAGCGCTCGCCAATTGCGTGCAGTATTTCTTCCATACCGATGAATTCGTGCACGTAGCGGTTGCTCGAGCGCAGGTAGCCCATGTTCATCAACTCGATGTAGCGAAGCTCGATACCACGCTCGAAGCAGAACTCAAGCAGGGGAACCAGCTGATCGGCATTGAGGGAACGCACCGGCACCATATTGACCTTCAGACGCACCCCGGCCTCCTGGAGAAGATCGATGCCGTGTAGCACCGTTTCCAGGTCGCCGCTCTTCGCGATCACCGGAAATCGCTCCGCATCCAGTGTATCGAGGCTGAGATTGATGCGTTTCACGCCGGAACGCACGATTGTATCTATCTTGCGCGCTACCAGCTGACCATTCGTCGTAATGGCCACATCCGTCAAAGGCAGACCCATGAGTTCCGGCAGCAATTCATCGAACTTCGGCGATAGCAGTGGCTCCCCGCCGGTAATACGCACTTTCTCGATGCCGGCAGCTTCGATGAGGAGTTCCACCGCGCGCAGCATCTCGGCGGCAGACAGCTCGTGTGCGGCCGTCTGCAGCCGCTTCCCGTCTGGCACGCAGTACTCGCATGCGTAGTTACACGCTGCCGTGAGACTAAGGCGAAGGTTGCGAAACCGGCGCCCGAGGGAATCCACGATCACTTAACTGTCGCCTCTCGAAGTCCAATGCCAGATGTTCTGATTATGCCAGAGCACGAGTGCACCCAACACTTCGGATGTTTCGTATCATGATAGGTGCATTTATCTTCATACTCTGCACGATGTTGACCCGTCCTATCATCAACTGGCTGACCCGCCTGCGCCCGCCGAGCAGGTTCCCACTGAGCGACTATGCGCGCCTGCGCGAGGAAGTGCGACCGTGCGATGTGATTCTGGTTGCCGGACGCAGCCGCGTGAGCGACGTGATCCGCATCGTTACCCAGAACGCCTGGACGCACGCGGCTCTCTACATTGGATCCCCGGGGGATCTCGATAATCCGGTGCTCACTCGCCGCCTGCAACGGCTTCCCGGATACCGACCGAACGAGCACCTCATCGTCGAAAGCCAGCTCGGACGCGGCACCATTGTCATGCCGCTGGACGAATACCGTCACGATCATCTTCGTCTTTGTCGTCCACGCGGCCTCACCGGGGAAGACGCCCAACTCCTGCTCGAACACGCGCTCAGCAGGGTCGGCAGCGAGTACGACATCCGCCAGATATTCGACCTCATGCGTTTCCTGCTGCCATGGGGGTTGCTGCCGCGCCGCTGGCGATCGAGCCTGTTTCGGGAAAATGCGGGGGCCCAAACGAAGACTGTCTGCTCCACCATGATCGCCGAGGCCTTCGCACAGGTGCAGTTTCCCATCCTACCCCTGGTTCACCAGGGCGAAGCACAGGAGCTGCGGCTGTATCGTCGCAACCCGCGCCTGTGCACACCGAGCGATTTCGACTTCTCTCCCTACTTCGAGATCATCAAGTACCCGTTCTTCGACCTGAGCGAACACGCCCACTACCGCCTGCTGCCCTGGTTTTCAACCGCTTCCCATGGCTTCTCGAATGTACCGCCCGCGCCCGACAGCGGCGCGGCAGACACAGATTCCGAAACTAGGAACTAGTTCCCAATAACCATCCACACGATCTGGTCTACTGAATCTCACCGTTGCCCACTCTCTCCCCCAATCGATCGGCAGCGGTAGCTTGGGGTGGTATACACCCCGTTATGTGCCTCCTTATGGTATTGACCCGGGCGCTGCGAAGCCCCGGGTTCTTTTTGCCTGTCGCGCGCGACAGGGTAAAGAGTCCTCCTTCCCAGCCTCGCACGACGTTCACTACCGCGACCTCGCCCAGACCCCGGAGTGGAACAACGTCATGCCCGGACCTCTGCAGCGCTACCTCAATCCGACACCTCTCGCGCGGGCTCGCCGGCGAGTCTCGCGGCCAGCTGCGCCACGAAATCGTTTGTCCAGAACACACGGTTCGATCCCTTGATCAGCACCAGATCGCCGGCTGTGAGTTTGCCGCTCAACCAATCGAGCAGTTCTGCCCCCGCTCGTGCAAACCAGGGGCCTTGCTTTTCTCTCGGCAATATCGCGTGCAGGACACGCATGCCCTCCCCCACGCAGACCACCATATCCAGATCAGCGCAGTAACCGGCGAGTTGGCGGTGGTAGGCGTCGGACTCATTGCCCAGTTCGAGCATCTCGCCGAGCACCGCGAGCCTGCGTCCCGCGGCGGGACCGAGACTGGTTACTGCTGCCGCCATGCTCTCGGGATTCGCGTTGTAGCTGTCGTCGATGAGTGTGACGCCGCGAGCCTCGAGGTGTGTGCCTCGTCCTCGGGGGATCAGTTCGTCCGTCAGCTGACATGCGTCTGAAGGGTCTTCACCGAGCACCGACATGGCCGCCAGAACCGCGCATAAAGAAAGTGCCCGATGACGTCCACCGCCAGGCACATGAGCGGAGAATTCGTCATTGCCCAATCTGATGCGGGCACTACGTTCGTCCACTGCCAGCAGTTGCACCAAGGCATCCGGCGTCTCACCGAAGCGGTGCACGGAAATCGCGTCCGGGATCGAATTCAACGCCAGGGTATCCTCGACTATCAGATGACCTTTATCGCCTAATCCTTTGTAAATACTAAGCTTTTCTATTTCGAGTTCTACTCGATCACGAAAGAACTCGGCATGCGCGGCGTGAACGTTGAGCACGATAGCCACATCAGGCCGCGCAATTTGCGACAGCGGCTCGATTTCACCTGGATGATTGGTACCGATCTCGTACACAGCGTATTTCGCCCGGAGTGGCGTCGATGCAATCGACAGCGGCACACCCAGATGGTTGTTGAGACTGCCCGCCGTCGCGAATGCGCCGAGGGCGCGCGCGAGCAGGGTCTTGGTGGTCGTCTTGCCACTACTGCCGGTCACCGCGAGAACGTTGCCGGTAAATTCCGCCCGGCGTGCCCGTGCGATGTTCCAGAGCGCATCGAGCGTGTCATCGACGCGTAGCAGGGGGCCGACTCCCCCATCGACCGGCCGGTGCACCAGAGCGCCGGCGGCACCTGCTTCGATCGCGGCCGCCACATAGTCGTGGCCGTCTCTGTCGGAGCGCTGGCTGACCTGAAAGCGGGGTCCTGGGTCACCTGGCAGGGCAATGAACAGATCCCCGGGTCGAATCCGCCGCGAATCGATGGCGAACCCGCTTATCTTCGGTCCTTCTACCGCAGCAACACCCACCGCGAGGCACAAATCCTCCCACCGCCACAGCGTGGATTCGTTCACAGTGCTTCGGCCCGCTCGCGCAACACGTACTTCTGCACCTTACCGGTGGAGGTCTTTGGCAGATCGCCGAACACCACGTACCGCGGTACTTTGAAACGCGCCAGGTGCTTCTGACAGTACTCGACGATGTCGCTACCGGAAACTTCAGATCCGGTCCGCAGGGTGACGAACGCACACGGCGTCTCACCCCACTTCTCATCCGTCTTCGCCACAACTGCGGCCTCCAATACGCCCGGGTGGCGGAACAGCGCGTCCTCCACTTCGATGCTGGAAATGTTTTCACCACCCGAGATGATGATGTCCTTCGAACGGTCTTTGATCTGGATGTAGCCGTCCTCGTGCCACACGGCGAGATCACCGGAATGAAACCATCCGCCCTCGAACACCTCCTGTGTGGCTCTAAAATTTTTGAGGTAACCGCTCATGACGTTGTTGCCGCGCATGCACACCTCGCCCATGGAGCGCCCGTCACGGGGTACGGGTTCGAGCGTATCGGGATCCGCGACCATCAATCCTTCGAGCATCTGTCCCCGCACGCCCTGCCGTGCCTTGAGATTGGCACGCTCAGCCGCGCTCTCCCCATCCCAGAGATCGCCCTGCCATTCGCACAGCGTCACGGGTCCGTAGGTTTCCGTGAGTCCATACACGTGGGTCACTTCCATACCCATCGCTTCCATGCCCTCGATGACCGCCGCCGGTGGCGCTGCCCCTGCGGTCATCACCTTCACCTGGTGAGTGATCTGTTCGCGCAAGCTCGTATCGGCCGCCAGTAGCATGTTCAGCACCACCGGTGCGCCACAAAAATGGGTGACTCCCTCGGAGGCAATGGCATCGAACACGGCATCGTCGCGAACCTGCCGCAAACACACGGACGTACCCGCATTGACCGCCAGCGTCCACGGAAAACACCAACCGTTGCAGTGAAACATCGGCAGCGTCCACAGGTACACGGGGTGTTTCCCCATGTCCCAGGTGATGGCATTGGACACCGCGTTGAGGTAGGCACCGCGGTGGTGGTACACAACGCCTTTCGGATTGCCCGTTGTACCCGAGGTATAGTTGAGCGTGATGGCATCCCACTCGTCCTCCGGCAGCGACCAGGCCCAGTCCGAGCTGCCTTCCCCGAGCAGAGTTTCGTAGGACAGCTCGCCGATTACTTCGCCCACCTCACAGGTTTCGTCGTCGATGCCAACCACCAGAATGTCAACGGACAGATTCGCAAGTGCTTCGCGCGCCACGGGTCCGAATTCCTTGTCCACCATCAATACACGAGCCTCACCGTGCTGCAATATGAATGCGATAGTCGCGGCATCCAGGCGTATGTTGATGGCATTGAGCACGGCCCCGCACATCGGGACACCGAAATGCGACTCGAACATCTCCGGTATGTTTGCCGCCAGAACGGCCACGGTATCGCCCCTGCCGATGCCCCTGTTGGCCAGCGCACTGGCGAGGCGTACGCAACGCTCGTAGGTTTGCGCCCAGGTGTAGCGACGCTCGCCGTGCACCACTGACGGCCGGTGCGGGTACACATCCCGCGTTCGCAGTAGAAACGAGAGCGGCGAGAGCTGAGTGTAGTTGCCCTCGTGCGCGTCGAGATCGGTCCCATAGATTCCAGCCATCACCAAGCCCCGCCCGAGTTTCTCCTGCCCCGCCGGCACTTCAACATAGGTGCCCTGCCAGCTCAACTGGCCCGGAGCCGCGCCATCTGCGAAGCTTGTCATTCATGAAGTGGATTCTCACATGAGCCAACCCCCGCTACTCGCGCGTATCGGCGCGGCAATCACCACCACGCGACGATTCGTCACCAACGCGCTGTTCGTCATCATCTCGATCATCATCCTGATGGCAATACTCTCAAGCCTGGCTTCCCCAACCGTACCGCGCGGGGCGGCCCTTGTGATCGACCCGGCCGGTTACATCGTCGAGGAGCGCAGTCTCACTGACCCGTTATCCGCCCTGCTGCTGCCGGGTGGTGTGGCCGCCGAGGCAACTCTGCGCGACATCGTACGAGCCATCAGAAGTGCCGTGGATGACGACGGCATCAGCATGCTGGTGTTCGATTTCAACGAGCTGCTCGCTTTGTCGGCGGTACAGGCGGTGGAGATAGGCCGGGCGGTGGACGCGTTTCGGGCAACCGGCCGAGAGGCCATCGTGTATGGCTACACGTACAGCCAGAGCGTATATCTCGCCGCCAGCTATGCCGATGCCGTGTACATGCATCCCGCAGGGCAACTGCTGCTGCCGGGTTACGGCACCTCGCAGCCCTACCTCGGCGAGATGTTCGACAAGCTGAAGGTCAAAATGCACGTCTTTCGTGCCGGTGAGTTCAAAGATGCGGTGGAGCCCTTCACCGCGAGCGAGATGTCCGATGCCTCACGTGAGGCCAATCAACAGCTTGTGGATGCGCTCTGGCACCATTTCAGCCAGAAAATCTCCGAAAATCGCGTACTGGAACCAGAGCGTCTTCGCCACTACACGCACAAACTCGACGATGTGCTGGGCGCCACCGGAGGGGATCTGGCACGAGCCGCGCTCGAGTACGGTCTGGTCGACGAACTGCTGACGGCGGATCAGATGAACGCCCGCGTTCGAGAGACGACCGGTTCGGCACCTTATGCACCGTATCTCGGTATCGATTATCGAAGCTATTTGGCAACTCTGCCGGGCACGGCACGCCCGGCCGACAACGTCGGTCTGGTGGTGGTGGATGGACCGATACTGATGAACGACGTCAACGGCACCGCGAGTGCCGACACTATCACCGCACTCATTCGCCAGGGTCGTGAGGATCCGTCGATCGACGCCATCGTGCTGCGGGTGGACTCTCCGGGAGGCGGCAGTTTCGCCTCCGAGTTGATACGCCAGGAGTTGGAGCTAACACAGCTCGCCGGGAAGCCCGTGGTGGCCTCGTTCGCGGGGGTTGCCGCGTCAGGCGGTTACTGGATCGCGTCTACCTCAGATCGCATCGTTACCGAGCCTGTGTCGATCACGGGCTCAATAGGCGTGTTCATCATGGCGCCAACCTTCGAGGACGCGCTCGCGAACCTGGGTGTGCACAGCGACGGTGTTCGCACCTCCCCCCTCACCGGCGGTATCGACCCCATGGGCGGGCTCAGCGCACCTATAAGCCGCATACTGCAAGCGTCTGTTAACAGCAGCTATGATCAGTTCGTGACACTCGTCGCCCGAGGACGCGACATGGCCGTTGCCGAAGTGGACGAGGTTGCCCAGGGGCGCATCTGGACCGGCCGTCAGGCGCTCGATCACGGCCTCGCCGACAAACTCGGCGGGCTGAATACCGCACTGGCGGAAGCCGCGCAACTGGCGGACATCAGCAACTATGGCGTCAAGGTACTTTCTACGCCCTCTACCGCGCGCGACCTGCTCCTGCAGGAACTGCTGGCTCTGAGCCCGGCTCCCCGCACCCGGCGCAATCCGCTAGTGTTGCATCTTGAGAGGCTCTGGCGAGAGGCCGCGTCGTTCGACGACCCACGCCACACATACGCCATATGCGCGTACTGCCCGCAGACCGACTGAAACGGATGCCGGCGCACCACCACCCCATTTGTGCCGCGCCGTCACGATTCAGCCCCGGGTCGTTCTCCAACCCATAGCGGCCTAGCAGACTGGCGTACAACCTCATTCAACCATCTGCCGCATCGATTACATATGAACACGACTAAAAGCGGACCGCCTTTTCGGGCAGAACACATCGGCAGCCTGCTGCGCCCGAAGACACTAACACAGGCGTACACACACCACGTGGCCGGCGAGTTGACAGACGAGGAGTTTCGGGCAATTCAGGACCACGCTATTCAGGAAGTCGTCGTACTCCAGGAGTCCACGGGGCTGAAGATGGTGGGCGACGGAGAATTCCGCAGATCCTCCTACTGGGCTCACTGGGTCGAAGCGATCGAGGGTCTCGATATTGCCGAGGCTCTGTTCAGATTCCACGATGCAGATGGCAACCAACAGGCATTCATGGCCGCCACGTGCATCGACACGTTACGCAAAACGGCAGCCATCTCCACCGGGGAGTTCGAATTCCTCGAACACAACACCGACGTAACGATCAAAATTACGATGCCCTCACCTTCCACACTGCACTTCTGGCGGCAGGGCAAGACGATAGAGGCATCGCCATATGCCTCGGATGAAGCATATATGAATGATCTCTGCGCTATATACCGCCAGGAGATCGCGGATCTGGCCGCATTGGGTTGCTCTTACGTGCAGCTCGATGAAGTGCCCCTCATCATGCTCGCCAACAATCGTATCCGTACCCAGGTGAGGACGTTTGGCCGCGATCCTGAGAAACTAATGGATCTGTACATACAGTCGATCAACGAAGTAGTCAGCGCGCGACCGGCAGGCATGACCATTGGGATGCACATGTGCCGCGGTAACTTCAAAGGCAAGTGGTTGACGGAGGGAGGCTACGAGGCAATCGCCAAACGCGTATTCAGGGAAACGCACATCGATGCTTTCTGTCTGGAATTCGATACGGCTCGCGCCGGTGGTTTCGAGGCGCTACGGTTCGTTCCTTCCGGCAAGAAAGTCGTTCTCGGACTCGTTAGTACCAAAACCCCTCAGCTAGAGGACCAGGGACTGCTCGAAGCGCGAGTGCGCGAGGCGAGTAGCTACGTACCGTTACAGGATCTATGCATCAGCCCACAGTGCGGATTTGCGAGCACGGTTTCGGGAAATCCGGTGACACTGTCCGATGAAGTGAACAAGCTACGGCTCGTCGTCGATACGGCCCGGGAGATCTGGAAAGACGCATAGCGCCGGGCGGGCGGCAACCCGCCGGCGATCGAACCCACGCATACGCGCACTCTCAAAGCACCAACATCACCGTGTACCCGCCGTACACTGGCGCAAGAAGGCCTACCGGTCCTTCAGTTCTTCCGTGCGCTTGCCATAGTAACCTTCGATGGCTGCGAACTTGGGATCGCTCTGGAAAGTCCGCTTGGTTTCATCGAGTATCTTGTCGTTGGACTTGTCCCGATCCCAGCTCAGCGCCTGAGGTTGCTGGACGTGCCAGGGGCTGTCGGAAAACACCTCAATGGTATTCCCTTCCGGATCGTCGAAGTAGATCGACCAAGCATTGCCGTGGGTGATCGGCAAGCGGTCAGGAACCCTGCCGTCTTCTTCGAGCCGAGCATCCATTCGCTTCACATCGTCGAGTGAATTCACACGGAACGCCATGTGGTGGACCGAGTTTGGCGGATTCTCGTCCCGGAGTCCGTCCACGAACGCAATCTGATGATGATCGGTATCCACCTGGCTGAGGAACACGATCTCCGAGTCCTCGGCACCGGGAGCCGGAAACTGACCGCGATCCGTGACATCGAAGCCGAGTACCTTCGTGTAGAAGTCCACCATTTCGTTCATGTCTCGAACGAGAATGGCGGTGTGGGACCAGCGTAATTGCATAGCGAAATCCTTTGTACGATGACGTTGTTTGAGAAAATACTACGATTAGTTAAAGAGCGCCGCTGCATTACTCAGCGCGGTTCCAGTGGTCTATGTGCGATGAGTGCGGCCTCCTCCGGGTCGATACCCAGGCTGCAGAGCACTATTTCGGCAGTGAGGTCAACCGCTTCATCATCCAGCTCTCCCTTACATAACTCATTGAGCGCACCAGTCATCGCACCATCCACGAAGCTCCATATCATGTTCAGATCCGCGCTCCTGAACCGCCCACTTTCCACACCCCGTCTCATGTCCGGATCGGGCCGCATACTGTTTTGCTCCGCCATGCCGCGATAAGGATGTGCCCGAGCGAAACACGAACCAGTTCCAGAGTGGATCACTGACGATGCAGTGCAGTGCAATTCGAATACCGGTGGCCAGGCGCAGCGCCGGATCCTCCGCGCCACCCGTCACCTGGTTCACGCGCTCGTGAAGGCTGTCCGCCAAATGGCCGATGACCGGCTGTAATACATCGGCCTTTTCGTTGAAATGCAGATAGAAGGTGCCATGACCCACGTCGGCAGCCTCTGTGATGTCGTGAATCGTCACGGCCTCGACGCCCCGCTCGCGCATGAGCCATTTTGCCGTTTCCACGATCCTTGCCCGGGTTCCGGCTCGACGCCTCTGGCTACGGGTGGTTTCTTTCTGGTTGCCGGTTATTTCCATGAGGATGAGTATGATGGTGCTCATATTTGATTACAATTTATAACTGACTATAGTCATGTACGAGAATCACGAACGACGCAACCTCAGGAGACCACACCATGGAACTCGAAGACGTCGCTCCCGCGGCCCGTACCCTGGTCGCTGCTGCAGCCAAGAGAGCCGAAGAAACAGAATCGACACGCAGACTGTTACCCGAGGCCGAGCAGGACATGAGGGACGCAGGGATGTTCAAGCTGCTGCAGCCCCGACGTTTCGGCGGCTACGAACTGGACCCGGCGGCCCTCGTCCGGGCCACCTCCGAACTCGGTCGAGGCTGCGGATCGACCGCCTGGTGCCTGGGCATCCTGGCAGTTCACAACTGGATGCTCGGCCTCTACGAGGAACAGGCGCAGCAGGACGTGTGGGGAGAGGATCCGGACACGCTACTGGCGGCATCCTTCGCACCCACGGGCGCGGCAGAGCGTGTCGACGGCGGCGTACTGGTCAGCGGCCGCTGGTCCTTCGCCAGCGGTTGCGATTCATCGAGTTGGATGATGGTGGGCGCCAAGGTTCCTGGAGACAGCCCCATCCCGGATCTGCGCATGTTCCTCGTGCCGCAGGATGAGTACAGGATCGATGACAACTGGCAAGTCAGCGGCCTGGAAGGAACGGGCAGCAAGGACATCGTCATCGATGGGGCTATCGTACCCGAATACCGCGCTATCTCACTCGTCGACGCCTTCGGTGGCCTCTCGCCGGGTAGAGAACTCTATTCGGACAGTCCGCTCTTCCGTGTTCCCTTCGGCACCATGCTGCTCTTTGCACTGGCCGGGCCCGCGCTCGGGCTGGCACGCGGCGCATACGAGGCATTCATCGAGCGTTCCAAAGTTCGACAGATTACTTACAGCACGGAGAAGGTGTCCGAGCAGACTCCCGTACATGCACTGATCGGTGAGGCCAGCTACCAGATGGATGCTGTGGAGCTTCTCTGGGAGCGAGATCTTGCCGAGATCGCGCTACTGACGCGCAGGACCGGAGAGTTCACCATGAATCAGCGCGCCCTCTACAAGCGCGATGTCGGCCTTGGAATCCGAGCCTGTCAGGAGGTGACCGCGAGGATATCAGCAGCCAGCGGGGCACACGGCATCTTCAAGTCGAGTCCCATCCAGCGTGCTTTCCGAGATACGAACGCCATGACGACGCATGCGGCGCTGGACCCGCTCCAGAGCGCAATCGCCATGGGGCGTATGGAGCTCGAGCTCGACCCGACCAACCTGCTCGTATGAGAGAATCGAGCTCTTTAAGGGTATCAGGTACTTTAACAGGTCCTTTAATATGTCCTTTAATAT
>DCWG01000079.1:0-135 GCA_002327525.1 Gammaproteobacteria bacterium UBA2168
GTCAGAGAACAGTGTCATTGTTCTCGAGAGTGTTTTCGAACGGTTTACCGAGGCGCTTAAGATGCGCGGTGCACTGCTGCTGAATCCGAGTGAGAAAGAAACCCTTGAACAGACCATGTGGTCTGATGGTGAACT
>DCWG01000079.1:265-43626 GCA_002327525.1 Gammaproteobacteria bacterium UBA2168
GACTGTGAGCAGGCCGCTGAAAAGGTCGTTGCCTCAAAAGTGTTTGACAATGCCACCAGTTGTTCGTCAGAGAACAGTGTCATTGTTCTTGAGAGTGTTTTCGAACGGTTTGCCGAGGCGCTTAAGATGCAGGGTGCACTGCTGCTCAATGCGAGTGAGAAAGAGACCCTTGAGCGGACCATGTGGTCTGATGGTGAACTCAATCCTGCTATTCTGGCAAGATCTGCTGCAGAGATAGCCCGGGTCGCCGGGATCCGGCGCGCCGGTCTCCATTGCCAGATTCTAGTGGTCGAGGAAAGCGGCGTTGGCCAGAGTTACCCATTTTCCGGCGAAAAGCTCTCGCCAGTACTGACCCTGTATCGTGCGGTGGATTTTTCTGCGGCCTGCGACAGAGTCCGCGAGATCTATAGATACCAGGGTGCCGGGCACTCGATCGGATTGCACAGCAGTCATCCGGATCGGCCGCTACAGATCGGGCTGACCATGCCGGCCTGCCGGGTGATCGTAAATCAGGCTCATTGTTTTGCGACAGGTGGCAGTTTTGATAACGGCGTACCATTTTCACTGTCGATGGGCTGTGGTAGCTGGGGTGGAAACAGTGTCAGCGACAACGTGAACTATCGCCACTATCTGAACATCGTCCGGGTGGTGAGACCAATCCCAGTTCGGGAGCCTTCCGAGGCTGCGCTTCTGGGGCATTACTGGGCGAAGCATGGTAAGTAGTGCAGCTTCCCGTTTTGACCCACTGCCTGACATCACTGGTCTGACGGTTCGCACTATCATCGATAAGGGCGCAGCGGATCACCCGGATCGAGTGTTTGCGGTGTTTCCGGATGCCGGCGCGATCCTGACCTGGTCTGACCTTAAGCGTAGTGCTTTGCGTCTCACGGCGTGTCTAACCGAATCAGGTGTGTCAGCTGGCGAGCCGGTCGGCGTTCTGATGGGTAATGGGCGGGCTGCCCTTCAGCTTTTCCTGGGCTGCATGTACGCGGGTCGCTTGTCGGCGATGTTCAATCCGGCTGCCGGTGCTCGCAGCCTGGCTTATGTGATTGAACATTCCTCCTCGACCCTGATGTATACCGACGAGAGTCATGCTGACATGGCATCGACTGCCGTTGCTGCGGCCCGGCGGAATATCAGGTTGATGATTCTTGACCGTGATACCGACCTGGATGAGCCAACAGGTGATGCACTCGACCCATCGCCGCCACCCCGTCCAGACGATGATGCGCTGCTGATCTATACCTCAGGAACGACCGGTCGCCCGAAAGGGGTGATCCACACTCATGCTAGTCTCCTCGCTGGCGGTGCCAATACCACAGCTGCGCACAGCCTGGGATCGGATGACCGGGCCTTGTGCGTCTTGCCACTGTGTCATATCAATGGCCAGGTCGTCACCGTGATGGCTCCGCTGGTGAGCGGGTCTTCGGTCGTAATGCCGCGCCGATTCAGCGTGAAACGGTTTTGGGAGTGGGCTGCGAATGAAAGATGCACCTGGTTCAGTGTCGTCCCGACGATCATCTCCTACCTGCTCGGTTCTGAGGATTCTTCGGCCTGGTCGACAGCCGGGCGGTTGAAAACCCTCAGGTTCGGGCGTTCGGCATCGGCACCGTTACCATCGGCCGTTCACGAGGCCTTTGTGGAGCGATTCGACATACCGATCATCGAAACCATGGGCATCACCGAGACGGCCGCCCAGATACTCTCTAATCCCCTCGACCCGAAGGCCCAGCGTATCGGTTCGCCGGGTCTTGCCTGCGGCAACGAGGTGCGAATTGGTTCAACTCATGTTGGGAAGTCCGCTGAAGCCGGAGAAGGCGAGATCGAAGTTCGCGGCCCCAACCTGATGCGCTGCTATCTCGATGATCCCGTAGCGACGAAGGAGGCATTTACGGCCGACGGGTGGTATCGAACCGGAGATCTGGGGCGGATGGATAGTGAGGGCTATGTCTACGTTACGGGACGGATCAAGGAACTGATCATCAAAGGGGGAGAAAATATCTCACCCCGTGAGATCGATGACGTACTGTACCGTTATCCCGGGGTGCTGGAAGCGGCAGCGGTTGCCGTCCCGGATTCGGAGTACGGTGAAGATATCCTGGCCTGCGTGGTAGCCGTGCCCGGCAGTCAAATCAGGGAGGATGCCCTTCGCGCGTTCTGCCTTGAGGAACTCGGTGTATTCAAGTCTCCACGGTCCTTTTTTTTTATGAACTCGCTTCCCAAAGGGCCGTCCGGAAAGATTCAGCGCCGCAAGTTGAGCAGTGATCTGAGCGGTCAGAACTGAGTTGGAATACGGATGCCCCTAAAGCCCTCCCCTAGCTCTAGGTAGGAACCGATTGGTACGCGCCATGTACCGACGGTATTCTTCGCCGAAGTTCCCGATGAGCATCTGCTCCTCGTCCGATACACGCGCGAAATTTAGGACTACCAGCGCGACAAGAAACCCACTGAAACCCCAATGGTCCGTGAAGAGGACCGTCGTAATGCCCCAAAGAAAGAAGCCCGTATACATGGGATGGCGGACCCGGGAATATGGACCGGTCGTGACCAGCTTCATGTCATCGGAAATGATCAAGTGCTTCGCCCCGGCCTTCCCGATGGTCTTGAACACCCAGAGAAGAAAAACGCAGGCGGCGACGGAGACGACGAAGGCAAGCCACCGGACGACCTCGGGCAAGCCCATATACATCCACGGCCATAAGGCAGGAAAGCCCACGTAAACGACCAGCAGGAAAAGCATGGCGATCGAGAGCCCGGTCATGATGACCAAGACCGAGGGTTTCTCCTTCCACTCACGACCCTTCTTTTCGCCGAGCTGAGACCCGGCCCAGATGCTTCGGCCGAAGCCTACGACGAAGAACTCGATCAGCATTGTCCATCGCATGAAATCATCCATTGATATTCACTCTACATGATCCAAACTCAAATGCCTCTTAGGATTAGGTCGTTCTATCCGCTGAACTACGAGGCCATAGTCACGGATAGGAAGTATTAACGCGCTTTCATTCAGAACAGGGAGAAACCCTCACAGAGCGGGTGGCCGTTCTCCCTTCTTCAATAACCAGCGCCAACGCACCCGACTGAAGCTGCCCGTCTGCTGCCTCGAGGCGAGGTTCGCCGTCGATGCTGGCGGTGATCCGATTCCCTTTCACTGACAGCGTCAGTCGATGAGTTTCACCCAGCTCCCAGTCGAGCGGACAGCTCGCCAGTAGCGTTTCCTCGTTCAACATTCGAACCAGACGCAGCTGCTGATCCCTGCCGAGCAACAATGCGTAGTAACGACGCATACCCTGTACCCTTACAGCGATACCGGCCGACTCCGCGAGGTGTGGAGTGATATCCGCTTCGACGCTGTAGTCGCACCACTGCCGGGTTCCCTGAATCAGCAGCCCTCGTCCCTCGTTGTGCATCAACCGAAAGGCTTCGCCCCGGCTCCAGAAATCGTCCACGCCATTGACCCAGGCGCGTCGCCACATGGTGCCGCGATGATCGGGCTGTTCGAACACCGCATCCGGTTCGCCAGACCAGCCAAGACTGTCGAGGTAGACCAGTCCTGAATCTTCGAGCTCCAGCCCGACTTCAAACACAGGATGGGCTTCGGGTGGTACGTGTAAAACTGTCTCAGCTCTCCCCTGCGCAACCTCCGTGATAGTGCCGCGGCTGATGGTGACCTCGTCGTTCTCCCCATACCAGGCGGCATAGAGGCAGGCCCGGCCTTTGCCTGAAACGCGGGCGCTGAGCGTGTGTCCGGGATAGACCCGTGGCGAAGCCATAAGCGTATAACCGCGTGTCTCGAAATACTTGGCGGTGTCTTTGGATGGGGTGAATACCGGTGTACCGAAACGCACCGCTCCATCCCCGCGCAGGCGCAGGCACCGTCTCCCCGTGGCGCTGTGCCCCTCGACGTTCTCGATTTCGCCGTTGCCCGATGTGACGGTAAAGCCCTGCACGGATCCCGGAAACTCGAAATGAAACTGCGCACCATTCTTGGGCTGCCAGCTTTCCATCTCAGCCAGGGCGCGTCCTGCATTGACGATCTCAACCGCCTCCCTGGCGCAGTCCGATATTCCCCAGGTTGGGTCAGCGGTGGGGATATAGATGCGGTCTGCCACCGGACCTCGCCAGTCCACACCTGTCTCCAGAGCCTGATCGATACCCTGGATGCCGTTTTTGATACCCATCAGACAGCCTACGTTTCCGGAGTTGCAGTCCGTGTCCCATCCGCAGGTATTGATGATCTTCATGGTTTGTGAGAAGTCATCCTCGCCGTGCAGCAGCGAATGTATTATCAAGCCGTGATTCGGCACCATGTGGCAGTTGCCGCCGTATTTGTCGTATCCGTAGCGTGCGGCCAACATCTCTCTCGTGGCGCGCCAGTCGGGCTCCTTGGCGTGCCAGCCCCTGACATCATCGATCAGTTGCCGGATGACGGAATCGGCAGGTACGTAACTGAGTGCTGTGTCGAGAAGCCTGTTGGTATCGCTCTCCACAAACGCCATTGCTTCGAGCACCGCCATAACCACCGCGCCGTACACGGCCTCACCGTCATGGCTGACCCTGGCAGCTTGTTCGGCGAGCGTTGCCGCCCGGCCCGGATCTCCCGGGGAAACCATGGCCCAGCCGTCGATGAAGATCTGAGCGCCGATCTGTTCCGATACCACCTTGCCGTTGCGTGCCATCGAACCGCTTTCGGGCGCCGGAACACCGTGTTTCAGCCTCAAGTAGGCCGTATGTTCCGTCGAATTTCCGAGTCCACCCCACCAGAGTATCGTGCGCTTCTCGATCAGGTAGTTGAGCCAGGCCTCCCCAATTTGTCTTGCGCTCAGCCCCGGATCGAAGTCGTTGTCTGCGAGTGCTCTCAGAAACGTGAAGGTGCCCGAGATGTCGTCATCTGTGACGATCAGCGGCACGTTCAGCTTGTCGTGAACGTAGTATTCGATATCCCCCAGGTGTTCCTGGATCAGTTCATAGCTCCAGCCTTCGAAAGGTCGGCCGAGATAGACACCGATAACCTTGCCGAGCACGCCGGCATAAACTCTTTCGGCATAGTCATCGGGTAGGGGTGTGTTCATGGTTTTCCTTGGTTTTGAAATATCCTGATGCGAAGGCATAAGAGAGCGCCGAGACAGGGCATTTTGTCCTGTCAGTGGCGGCCTGGATCAGCAAGAGTGGCAGGCCGCGCGAGACCGCACAAGGTCAGGCAATCAGCCGCCCTTAAGTTCGGTCATACTGGGGGGTGTCATACGGGGGCAACGAATTCCGAACGATGACGATACGGGCCCGGGCAAGTGAGCGGCAAAGGTTAGACAACAAGAGATCAATGTATGCGCATTACTGACGTCAAAGTAACCGTATGGGAATGGCGCGACATTCCGCCGACCCGGTATACGCTGCGAGTGAAGAGCTCCGGTTCGCGCACCGCACAGATGGGCCTGGTGAGAATCATCACCGACGCCGGAATTGAGGGGCATGCTTTTCTCGGTTCCGCACTCAGTCCTCTCGGCAACGATGCCAGGTTGATCGTCGATCGCTACAAGCCGCTTCTGGTCGGTCGGGATCCACTGGCTCGCGAGCGCATCTGGCAAACCATGGCTACCTGGGCCATGGGTGGTGTAATGCGGGTGATTGGTGCTATCGACGTTGCACTTTGGGATCTCGCCGGTAAGGCGGCAGGCGTACCCGTTCACCGGCTGATCGGCTCGTACCGGGATACGGTGCCCGCCTATGCCAGTTCGGCGGTGTTCGAGACGCCGGAGGAATATGCCGAGGAAGCCATTCGCTACAAGGAATCGGGGTGGACGGCCTACAAGATCCATCCGCCAGCCACTGCGGCGTTGGACATTCGAATATGCGAGGCTGTACGTGAGGCGGTGGGTGATGGCTATCGCATCATGCTCGATTCTACCTGGTCATATGACTACCCGGATGCACTGCGTGTTGGGCGGGCCGTCGAGGAACTCGGTTTCTACTGGTATGAGGACCCACTGCCCTACGACAATCTGTATGGCTACGTGAAGCTGAAGCAGGTACTGGCAATTCCGCTGATGGCGACAGAAATGCCGAGTACCGGTCCGACGTCCTATGCACCCTGGATCATGCAACAGGCGACGGACTATCTTCGCGGCGATGTCGCGCTCAAAGGCGGTTTGACCTCTTGCCTGAAGACGGCGCACCTGGCGGAAGCCTTCCAGATGAACTACGAGGTGCATCACGGTGGCAACTCCCTGAACAACGTCGCCAATCTGCATCTCATCATGGCCATCCCCAACTGCGAATACTTTGAAGTGCTGCTGCCCGATGCCGTGCAGAAACACGGTCTGATCAAAGACATCGAGGTCGACGAAAACGGTTTGGTGCATGCCCATCACCTGCCTGGCCTGGGCGCGGAAATCGATTTCGACCTCATCGAGAACAACAAGGTGGCAGAACTGTGATGCGCGGCTGACAGTGTTCCCATCGTTCAATCCCGTTATGATCCGGGTGCGGATCAATGGGGCGAACACATGAGCATCGCATCTCGCTACCTACAATACGCAGACGCTTTCGAACAGTCCTACGTGGACGACGACTGGTCGCACGTCGAATCCTATTTCACCGAAAACGCGGTTTACGAGGGTGAACCGGAAGCGCGCGGTCGCGCGGCCGTATTGCAAAAACTGAAGGGCGGTGTCGATGGCTTCGACCGCCTCATGGACACCCGCACACCGGATTTCCAGGAGCCGGAGGTCGAGGGTAATACGCTTACCATGCAGTGGGCCGTCACCTACTCGAAGGCCGGCTGTCCGGATCTCACCATTTCGGGGCTCGAGACGGCGGTGTTCGAAGGGGACTGCATTGCATCGCTGCGTGACGATATCGACCCCGCCGCGCAGGCGGCCATGGGTGAGTGGATGGCGGCGCACGGCGCGAGTCTGCACCCCACCGCCTTCCACGAATGACTCCCTGCAGCCAAGTGCTGATCTCTGTCACGTACACATCCTCGCATCGATCACGAGCTCGCTACCGGTTATTTAACTGACGTCGTCGCTCGCAAGAAACAGCACGCCGTTGGCGATGTCTCGCGGGGAGCCCAGCACTCCTGTCGGCACGCCCGTTTCGGCCATCGCCTGCACGTTGATCTCGTTTGCGCCCGGCTGGAAGTCGCCGGGATTTACCTTGGTCCAGATGGGCGTATCGATGGTGCCGGGGGGCACTGAATTCACCGAAGCGACGGGCCGCCACGCGCGTATTTGTGCGCTGCTCGACGTGGCGCCGGCATTGCAGGGTGAGCGTGGCACCACTATCGTCGCGTGAACGGCGTGCCGAATGCCGTCGGGCGCGTGAAATCACGGTAGACTAAATCCCCAGGGTAATGAGGTGTGAACGGGCATGGTTCAAACTCCGTATCCGGCGCATCATCTGAGGGATGGCTGAACATGACGAGATTCTCGGTCGCGTGCCTGTTGGCAATGTGCGCCGCGGGCTGCGGCAGCGGGTCTGATCGCAATCCTGTCGCCGAGTGGCGATTCGACCCGGACGACGGGCAGGAAAACGTGCTCAACATGAGCGGAGATGCCGGCGAGGTGATTCGGGCACCCGTGGCTCCATCCCTCATCTCCAACGGAAGTGCCATCACCGTGGCGGCGTGGGTTTACCGGCGTGCTGAGAGCAATGCCGCGATAGTGGCGCACGACCACCCGGCGCTGTACCTGGGTTTTCATCGTGCCCGGTTCAAGTGGCAGATCCAGCTCGGCGGCGACCGGCGCAGTGTCTGCTTTACCGATAATCGCAACCCGGCGGAACCGGGGCGCTGGCACCACGTTGCGGCAACGTTCGATGGGTGGGTGTCGCGCTTGTATGTAGACGGTATTGAGAACTGCAGCGACTGGACTTTCGGCGGCGCGGTTGCGCTGTCCGATACACCTTTCACGCTGGGCGGTTATCTGGACGAAGAAGACGGGGTGATCGAGGCCCTGGACGGTGTCCTGGAGGACGTACGCATCTACGACGTGGCGTTGTCGTCATCCGACATCCGGACAATGGCGGATGCCGGCGTTGAGGAAAGCATCGACGTGGCGAGCCCCGTGCATGGCGCCGGCATGTCAAGTGTCACCATGCTGCGGTGGACCCAGAACTGTGCGTTGTGCCACGTGCGGGGCGAGGGCGGGGCGCCGGTCGTCGGTGACATCGACGCCTGGGCGCCACGCCTGGCCCAGGGCCGCGGGGTTCTCTTACAGCACACCGTGGAGGGCCACAACAGCATGCCGCCGCTCGGTTATTGCATGGCGTGTGAGCAGGCCGACTTCGAGGCGATGATTGTTTACATGACGGGAGCACGGTGATGGCCACGATCAACCGTCGCAACTGGGTGTCGGGCACGCTGCTCGCCGGATTCTTTGGCGCCGTTTGGCCGGGGTCCGCGCGGAGCGCGTCGTTGCCGTGGCGCAACTGGTCGGGCGGGGTGGCCTGCGATCCCGCCGGCCGTTTCGCGCCGAGCACAGAAGGCGAACTGGTAGACTTTCTGGCCGCCACGTCCGGCCGCCTGCGGCCGGTGGGCTCGGGACATTCCTTCACGCCGTTGGTGCCAACGGATGGTTACATAGTCGTCATCGACCGGCTCGCGGGGCTGCTCGACTATTCCGAAACGGATCTCACCGCCACCTTCGGGGCCGGCGTGCGTCTCGGCGAGATGGGCCCGGCGCTGCAGCCAATCGGCCAGGCATTCTTCAACCTGCCGGACATCGACCGGCAGACGCTGGCGGGAGCCACCGCCACGGGCACCCATGGCACGGGCATCCAGTTTCCATGTCTGTCGGGATACGTGACGGGATTGCGCCTGGTGACCCCCTCGGCGGAAGTGCTTGACGTGGACGCTGCGCACAATGCAGATCTCTTTCACGCCGCGCGGGTGAGCGTCGGTGCGCTCGGCGTGATCACCCGCATGACGATGCAGAACCGGGCGCCGTACCGACTGGTGCAGAAAACGTGGATGGCAAAAACCGAGGAGCTGCTCGACCAGTTCGATACGCTGGCAGCGAAACACCGGCATTTTGAACTCTTTCCCTACGTTCACTCAGACTACTCCAGCGCGCTTGCGACCGACGAGACGGATGCACCGATCGACAATCCGCCCGTGGATCCGGAAGGGGATGCCGGGTTCATACAGCTCATCCGCGAGCTCAGCCAGGTGCCGCCGCGTGAGCGTGTGCCGTTCGTCAATTCGGTGGCCGAACAGACGCCCGCGTCAGAACGCGTGGATGTGGCCCACCGCATACTCGCCAACGTACGAACGGTGCGCTTCAACGAAATGGAGTACTCCGTACCCATCGACGCGGGCGCTGCATGCCTGCGCGAGATTCTGCATACCATCATCGAAAGGGAAATCGACGTCGTCTTTCCGCTCGAGTACCGCTACGTGCGCCGTGACAATACCTGGCTCGGCATGAGCTCCGGGGAGGAGGATCACGCCGCCATCTCCATACACCGTGCGGCGTGGGAGGACTACAGGCCTTATTTTGATGTCATCGAGCCCATTTTCTGCAAGTACGGCGGCCGCCCGCACTGGGGCAAGATCCACACCCTCGGAGCGGAGCAACTGACGAAGCTCTACCCTCGCTTCGAGGAATTCCGTGCGCTGCGGGCGCAACTCGATCCTGAAGGCCGCATGCTGAACGATCATCTTCGAAAACTGTTCGGGGTGAGCGCATGAAGCGCCGCACACTGCTCCTCGGCGGTGCCGGCATCGCGGCTGCTGCAGGTGTTGGTGTGTTGTGGAAGCCGGGCGATGAGGGCGCGCCGCACGATGCCTACTTCTCGGCGCTCAACGAGCTGCTGAAACGCGACGGCCCGGGCCGGCCAGTGATGCTGATCGATGTGGAACGCATGCGGCACAACATCGACAGTCTCACCGCCTCCGTGGGGCCGGACAAAACCTATCGCGTGGTGGTGAAGTCGCTGCCGTCCGTGCCCCTGCTCGAGCGTGTCATGGCGCGCGCTAAAACAACCGCGCTCATGGTGTTCCACCAGCCTTTCCTAAACGCGGTTGCGCAGTCGTTTCCGGAATCCGATGCGTTGCTCGGCAAACCCATGCCGGTGGCGGCGGCGCGGACCTATTTCGGCAAACTGCACGCCGGTGACCGGTCGGCGGCCGTCAACGTCCAGTGGCTGATCGACTCGGCCGAGCGGCTGGCCCAGTATCGGGCACTCGCCCGACAACTGGGTGTGAAGCTGCGCGTCAACCTCGAAATCGACGTGGGGTTGCACCGTGGGGGGCTGCAGGAACCACAGGCGCTAACACCCATACTGGATGCGATAACGGCTGACCCTGAACACCTCGAGCTGTCCGGCTTCATGGGCTACGAACCACACCTCACCGGCCTCGCTGCCGGACTGGATCACCCGGCCGTGCAAAGTGTGTTGAGCATATACCGGGGGTTCATCGACGCGGCGAAGCAGGCGGGTGTGGATGTCGGCAACCTCACACTCAACGGCGCGGGCAGCCATACTCTGAAGATCTATCAACGCGATGCGACCATGAACGACCTGGCCGCGGGATCCGGTGTGGTGATGCCCACCGACTTCGACACGCACCACCTTGCCGGACACCGGCCCGCGTTGTTCATCGCCACACCCATTCTCAAGCGTTATGACGGCCTGCGGGTCGCGGGCGACCCGTTGATCGCAGACGTGCTGAGTGCCTGGGACCCCAACATGCGCAGGCTCTACTACATCTACGGTGGCTACTGGAAGGCCCGGGTGGTATCACCGGCCGGGGTGGGGCAACCGATATACGAGAGCACCAACCAGAGTCCGGTCACCACCTCGACGGCGGTAGATCTGCAGGTGGACGACTACATGTTCCTGCGTCCCACCCAGAGTGAGCACGTGATGCTGCAGTTCGGTGATCTGCTAGCCGTGAGCGGTGGCGAGATCAGCGAACGCTGGCCGGTGTTTCACCAGACGGGGTAACCTGTTCGCCGTTCTTACGCCTGCCCGGGCGGAAGCCCGGGCAGGCGTGCCTTCAGACCAGATTGATGCGCATACCGCAAAGATAGATCTGAGAATCGCCGGTCACGGCATCCAGCGCGCGCGCTGCCTCCAGGATGGCGCCAGCGTCGGTCGCTTCCACATCTATTGCGCCCAGCCCCTCTGGCCGGCCGTCGGTACAGGGTACGAACCGCAGGGTTGCATTCTCAAGCCTCAGCACCGGAGTGCCGGCATCGGAATCTAGATCGATCTGCGCGATCTCCGCCCAGCGTGCGGCTACTGCCGCCGGGTCGTCACACTGCACTTGGGCCGCCGTAATGGCGCGCACCCGATGGAGTGCGCGGGCGCGTTGCCAGTTCTCGCCCGCGGGTTCCCACGGGCCGTCCGGTGCGTGAGCGCCGTCGCCCTTCTGCTCATCGATCTCGAAAAAGGAGCCGCCCGTGTCCTTGGGGTGCATCTGCATGTTAGAGAAATCCTCCGTCTCGAACTTACCGACGATGCGGATGCCGAGCTCGGCCACGCGTTGCTTGCGCGGTGCATGGTCGTCGCACTGCGTGATGACCATGTAACCGCCATCGCCCCCACGGCGATCCAGGTAGCGGCCGCCAGCCGTATCCTCCTTGATCGGCGCCACCACCTCGAGCAGCTGATTACCGATCGGCATCAGTGCGTTCTCCAGCCCGAAATGGGCAACGCCCGGATCCCGGAAGCAGACTTCCAGTCCCAATACGTCGCAAAGAGCCTTCTCAACAGGGGCCAGTTGTTCCGCCACCAGTGCGATCTGTCTCAGTCTCAGCCACATATCGGCCTCCTTGAGGGTTACTTACCCAGCAATGGAAGTTTGAAGTTGTCCCAGGTCACGCGGCGCTCCGGGACAACCACCACCCAGCGGCGCTTGCTGCCGGCGGCTGTGGCGGAGTTGGGCGGCGGGTCGTCCGACGGCGCGCGGCCGTGGCCGCCGTTGTATTTGATGCCCATCTGGACGCGCGCCGCCTCGAGATGCGGGTCGGCGGCCTCCGCGTCGGCGTTCTCGAGCACGGATGCTTTGCCCTGAAACATCACCGCCTGCAGTTCGGGGAACTTCTCGTTGCGGTCGACGATCACGCTGCAGTTGGGATCGGCGCGCAGGTTTGCCACTTTCTGGCCGCGGCCGTAGAAGTAGACGCGCCCACCGGCCCAGCCAAACCACATCGGGGTCAGGTTGATGCGGCCATCGGGGCTGTGCGTGGCGATGCGCATGTTCCACTCGGTGCTCATCAGCTCTTCGATCTGATCGTCCTCGAGTGCCAGTTCGCGGGGTAGTGCCATGATGTGCTCCTCCTAGAACCACACCATAGCGTAAATACGGCGCTCGCGGCGAAGCCGGTGAGGGGTAAGATGACAGCCAACGAGGAGAGTACGACATGACCAGGCCAGACAGAGAGTTCGGCTTCGCAACGCGCACCGTGCATGCAGGCGCGCGGCCGGACCCCACGACGGGCGCGAGGGCGCTGCCGATCTATCAGACCACCAGCTACGTGTTCGAGGATCCGGAATCGGCGGCCGCCTACTTCAACCTCCAGGAATACGGCAACACTTACTCGCGCATCATGAATCCGACGGTGGCCGCCTTCGAAGAACGCATCGCCAACCTGGAAGGCGGAGTGGGGGCGGTTGCGTTCGCAAGCGGGCTCGCCGCGCAGTCGGCCGCACTGTTCACGATGCTGCGCCCGGGCGACCATGTGGTCACCTCGGGCGCTCTGTACGGCGGCACGGTCACACAGTTCAAACACCTGCTTGGGAAACTGTCCGTGGATCTCACCTTCGTCGATCCGGATGACCTGGCAGCCTGGCGCGGGGCGATCGGCGAGAACACCAAGCTGCTGTTTGCCGAGACCATTGGTAATCCGGGCGGCAACGTGTTGGACATCGAGGCGGTGGCCGACATTGCCCACGGGGCGGGCTGTCCGCTGATGGTGGACAATACGTTCGCTACCCCCTACCTGTGCCGCCCGTTCGACTGGGGGGCCGACATCGTCGTGTACTCCGCCACCAAGTTTCTCGGTGGGCACGGCACGAGCATCGGCGGTGTGGTGGTGGATCAGGGCGACTTCGACTGGTCCAGCGGACGCTATCCGGTGATCGCGGAACCCTCTCCCGCCTACCATGGCCTTCAGTTTCACGAGACCTTCGGCGTTTACGGCTATCTCATGAAGCTGCGCACCGAAACGTTGCGCGATCTGGGTGCGGCACTCAGTCCGTTCAACGCCTTTCTGCTGGCACAGGGCGTCGAGACGCTGCCTCTGCGCATGCGCCAGCACGTTGCCAACGCCGATGCGGTGGCGCGCTACCTCGACGAAGTGCCGCGCGTAGAACGCGTGCGCTACGCGGGGCTTGAGTCCAGTGACTATCAGCCGCTGGTGCAGAAGTATCTGCCGAAAGGTGTCGGATCGGTGTTCTGTTTCGACCTCGCCGGCGGTCGCGAGGCGGGGCTGCGATTCATCGACAGCCTGTCGTTATTCTCACACCTGGCCAACGTCGGGGATACCAAGAGTCTGGTCATCCACCCGGCTTCCACCACGCACCGACAGCTCACCGACGAAGAGTTGACCGCCGCCGGCATCGGCGCCGGCACGATTCGTCTGTCGATCGGCATCGAGGATGCCGATGATCTGATCTGGGACCTGCAGCAGGGATTCGATGCACTAGAGGAGAACGCCTGATGGATATTGCAAAGTATCAGGACCCCGCCAGCATCCAGCGCGTACTGCGCGGCCAGCGCGTGGCCATCGTGGGGCTGTCGTCCAATCACCTGCGAGCGAGTCACTTCGTCGGCTACTACCTGAAGCGTCACGGCTACGAGATCGTGCCGGTCAACCCGCGCGAGGAGGAAATACTGGGTGCGAAGAGCTATCCCTCGCTGAGTGACGTACCCGGTGCTATCGATACCGTCGATGTGTTTCGCGCGCCGGACGCTGTTCCGGACATCGCCCGTGAAGCGGTGGCCATCGGTGCCAGGGCCCTGTGGCTGCAGTTTGGCGTCATCAGCGAGGAGGGCGTGGCCATCGCGGAGGACGGCGGGCTCGACATCGTGATGGACCGCTGCATCAAAATCGAGCACGCGCGCTATCTGGGGCGCATGCACGTGCTCGGCTTCAATACCAGCAATATCTCCTCGCTCCGGCACCCGGCGGACTGATCCCGCAGGACGATGCGGCTAACGGCCGTGGTATTCGGGCTTGCGCTTCTCCATGAACGCTTTCGGGCCCTCGATCGCGTCCTGGGTCTGAAATACGGGTCCGGAAATGCGGCTTTCGATCTCCAGCGCTTGCGCCTCGGGTACGCCGAGACAAGCGCGCGCGGATTGCCGGATGGCCTTCACCGCGATGGGGCCGTTGGCCGCTATCTTCTGCGCTATCTCCATGGCCTTGGCGAGGGGGTCGTCGGTCACGTAGTTCAGAAACCCGAGCTGCAATGCTTCGTCGGCGCTGATCAGATCTCCGGTCAGCAGCAACTCCATGGCCTTGGCGTATGGAAGCTGCACCGGCAGTCGAACGCTGGAACCACCGGCGGGGAAGAGCGCCCACTTCGCCTCCTGCACACCGAACCTGGCACCTGGTACGGATACACGCATATCGGTGCCCTGCAGGATCTCCATACCGCCGGCGATGGCATGTCCGTTGACGGCGGCGATTACTGGCTTTTCGGTGTCGAAATTGCGCAGCAGTGCGCGCGAGGTAATGCTGGCATCGGTGGCGACTTTCTCGTCCCATTCGTTCTCGGGCTGCCGCGTTCCGTTCATCATTGGAATCAGCTGCCCGAGATCGGCGCCAGCACAAAAAGCGCTGCCGGTACCGGTCAGTACCGCGACTCGTACGTTGTCGTCTTCCTTGACCTGCTGCCAGGCCTCGGCGAGGCGTACGGCCACTTCCGGGTTGATGGCGTTACGTGCCTCGGGGCGGTTGAATGTCACCAGAGCCACATGGCCTTCCGGTTCGTAGTTTACTAGTGCCATGATGGCCTCCTGTTGTTTGCGTGATTAGTGTACGCAGGTTCTAGCCGATTTCCGGGCCCGCGTGCAGCACACCGGTTCTCGTGAGGAACTCGACATCAGTTGTCGTGTTGCCGAGCCACTCTGACAGCACTTCCAGATTGTGCTCGCCGCGATGCGGTGCGGGTCCGCGCACACCACTCGTGGCATTGGAGAAGCGATAGGGCGATTGGGTCACGGGGCGCGTGCCCCCGGCCCGATCGTCCACATCCACGATAGCGCCGCGCGCCTCGGCGGTGGGTTGAGAGCGCATCGTTGCCGGATCACGCACGTGTCCCCAGGCGATGTTGATGCTGGCCATGTTGCGCTCGATGTGATCGAAATCAGGGAGCCCGGCCATGAAAGCGGTGACCGCCTCGCGGCGCAGTCGGATTTTGGTGTCGAGGTCCATTTCGCCGGTGGTGGGATCTTCGATGCCAAGCTCTGTCGTGAGCATGCGCCAGAGATATCTGAAATCGGCGGACACGAGGATGGGTCCGGCACCAGTTTGCCATACCTCGTTTGGCAGGGGACCCGTGTTTTCAGAATCTTCCAGCGCGTAGTGAATCTGATCGTCCGTGGCGATGGTGGCGTCGATCATGGCGATGTCGATGTGCTGGCCACCGCCAGTCGCCCCGCGCTGGACGATGGCCGCGAGCAGGCCGACCAGTCCGTGCAGGGAGGCATTGGTATCCGCCACCGACAGCGGCAGGTCGCGAAACGGAATGCCCCCGCGGTGCGCCAGACGATGCAGCAGGCCGGTTTCGGCGTGAACGATAGGTGCGTAGGCGGGCCGGTGCGATTCGGGACCCACCGCACCGAAGCCCGAAATAGATAACATGACCAGGCGTGGATTGACCTGCTTCAGGGCCTCGTAACCGAAACCGAGCCTCGGCATGACGTCGGGGCGGTAATTCTCGATCAGCACGTCGGCTTCGCGTACGAGATCAAACACCAGCTCCTTCGCACCGTCGGCGCGAAGGTCGATGCAGATGTTGCGCTTGCCGGCGTTCTGCTGGTGGTAGTAACCCGGCACGCCGCCCTGCACGCGACCCCAGATGCGGGTTACGTCGCCATCGGGGGGTTCGACCTTCACCACATCGGCACCGAGGTCGGCCAGCATGCGGCCGGCGAAGGGCCCTGCAAGGACGCGTGAAAAATCGAGAACCTTCAGTCCCTGCAGTGGATAGCCTGCCGTCTGCCGATCAACTGTCTCCACTCAGTGCCCCGACTTCCAGTGCTCTCGCAGTATAGGAAGGTGGTATCAATGAGAACAGAGGCAGCTAGGTGGGCGGTGGAACCGTTGTCAGGCCATCAATTCGTTGTACGCCTCACGCGTCTCCATGAAGTGCTCGAAAGGAAACTTGATGGGCACGCTCTCGATGGCTGCGAGCAGCACCATGAGATGCGCTTCCCAGCCTGCGCAGGAGCGGGCCACGTCCTCATCTGCCGGATTGCGCAGGGTGAGTCGCAGCCGGCTGCCGTCTTCGGTTGCTTCCAGTTCCCAGCGTACCGGCCTGAGAGGTTCGCCACAGCTGCTCCAGGAATATTCCAGCACGTGGGGCGGGTCGAACTCCGTGACGGTACTGTCGATCACGATGCCGCTGTCGACGAAGTTGAGTTTGGCACCGCCGCCCTTGCTGAGCTTGATTTCACCCGACGCCAGCCACTCCTCCATCTTGTCGGGTTCGGTGAGCATGACCCAGACGGCAGGCAGGTTATGGTCCAGGGTACGCTCAAGCACTGCCTCGTATTCGTCACCGCGTTTTTCTATGCTGCCGAGATCGTCGCTGGTGGTCAGTGTTGTTGGTCTCCGGATATTTATGGCGTGCACCATAGCCAGCGAGCTCTGAGTGCTCAGTCAGTAAGAGTACTTAAGGAACCTCTGGGCAGTCGACGATTGATCAGAGGTTCCGTAAATTCTATTCATTCGCTCGCGATGGCGCCCAGGTTCTCGCGCATCCGCAACAGCAAGCGCATGAGCTGCGCCCGTTCCTCTGCATCCATACCGCGCATCGATGCCTCTCCGAGCTCCACCACGACGGCCTGTGCCGGTTCCAGTAGCGGCTGTACCTTATCCGTCGTGAACAGGCGCTTGATACGCCGGTCGTGCTGATCCGGGCGGCGTTCGACCCACCCTTCCGCCTCGAGACGATCGACTATCTTACCGAGAGGTGGCCGGGCGATCACCAGCAGCTCGGCGAGTTCTGTTTGTGTTAGTCCGTCCCGACGGCTCAGCCAGAACAGAGCCTGCCACTGCGCGCGGGTCACGCCGAGCGCGCGGACGCGTCTGTTGAACGTCTTTGCGATCAGGAGATTTATCTCCGTGATGGTGGGCGTGAGATGGCGCTCAGGCCACTGTTCGGGAGTGCGTTCGGTCACGAAAGGCCACGTTTCGGCATGTATGTGCACTTAGATTACTATAATCATCGTTATGAATCTCAATGAGCCGGACACATGCGTGGCCATGCCCTGCCGCCATAGCAGCCCCGGTCAGTGTCAGGCCAACTACGCCTCCGGCGAACGAAATTGAGTAGTCTGGATCATTGAACAGGACACCGGCTCGGCTGCCCCGAACCCGGCGTAATCCGGGCCTGCACCGGATAGTGGTGATGAGGTGTGCGTCGCGGCGTACATCCTCGAGGCGTGACGGGTGCACTTCGGGGCACGTGTGCCCGAAAGCAGTATGAATCTGCGTCCCAAACTCGTTTTTTTGCCTTTCTGATTTCGTCGCTAAGTGCGATAGCCGCGCTGGTCGCGTTGCGCATCCCCATTACCCGCACCGTGGGTGTGGTGTTTGTGCTGTCTTATCTGGGTTTCGTCTAGGCCGCGTACTGACTGCGGCGCTGCCGTTAAGGAGTACAATGGAAGGTGAAGGACCAAGGGGGATCAGATCCTGCCGAAACAACGGATCGACTGCGAGCGCTGTGGTGCCACCGCATCATATGTACGCACGCAGCTACACGATCTCGAGGATGCGAAGGAAACTCGGCACGTCGGTGCGGTGCCGCTGATCAAAGGTGGAGACGTGCACGTCTACAAGTGCGGGCATCTCACCCGGATTTCTGTTCCGCAATGACAGTGCGTGGTTCGATTTCGATCGGGCGCACAAGGGCGATGGAGGGCGGATTGAGATAGGATGGCAGGTTTTGACAGACAGACGGCATCCTGATGGTACAGACCTCCGTTGACGTGAGCGATCTGCCCCGAATCGAGAGTCCGGGACGCATCGCCATTCTCAAATCCAAATGGTATCCGGAACTGGTGGATAGCCTGTCAGACACCTGTGAGCGAATTCTGCGAGCCAACGGCTATCAGCGTATCGAAGTGCATACGCTGCCCGGATCGCTGGAGATGCCGCTTGCCGCGGCCGATCTGCTGGCGACGGACGGCGCCGGTGATCTCGATGCACTGATCTGTTTCAGCGTCATTCTCAAAGGCGAGACAGCGCACTTTGAGATGATATCCAACGAGTGCATGCGGGGCCTTGGAGAGGTGATGCAGCGTTATCGGCGTCCGGTCGTTGTGGAGGTGCTGCCGGTGTATGAGATGCAGCACGCGGTGGCGCGTGCTTCGGACGATGAGTTCAACAAGGGAATCGAAGCGGCGGCAGCTGCAATCGAGATGATCGCCTGGCGCCGCTCCATCGGCGCGTAATCGCAAACTGTGCACCGGTCCGTTTATCGGGCACTAGCGGTTGGTCTGCTTCATCATGCGTTGTTTCTCCCGCGACCAGTCGCGTTCTCGTTGTGTTGCCCGTTTGTCGTGCTGCTGCTTCCCCTTGCCGAGCGCGATCTCGCACTTCACCTTGTTGCCTTTCCAATACAGCGCGGTCGCCACACAGGTATAACCCTTGGCCTGTGTCGCGGTGAAAATCTGTGTGATCTCGCGGGCGTGCAACAGCAGCTTGCGGGTGCGCTGTGGGTCGGCCACGACGTGTGTTGATGCGCTTGTCAGCGGCGTAATGTGTGCGCCGAGCAGCCATGCCTCACCATTGCGGATCAGCACGTAGCTGTCCACCAGCTGCGCCTTGCCGGCGCGCAGACTCTTCACTTCCCAGCCCTGCAGCGCCACGCCGGCCTCGAAGCGTTGTTCGAGCTTATAGTCGTACCGCGCGCGCTTGTTCAGCGCGATGGTGGTGGGCGCTGCTTTGTTGTTGCTCTTGGCCATGACTCATTCTACCCGCAGGGCGCCAATAGCGCGCTCGACGGGTAGAACGTAGAATGCGTGCTCAACGGTTTCGGTTGGATTCCCCTATGGCGTTGAGTTCGGAATCACGGCACGGTATGTGGTCGAGCCGCTGGTTGTTCGTGCTGGCCGCAGCCGGTTCTGCGGTAGGCCTCGGCAACATCTGGAAATTTCCGTACATTGCCGGCGAGAACGGCGGCGGTGCATTCGTGCTGGTCTACCTCGGCTGTGTTGCGCTGGTGGGGCTTCCCATCATGCTGGCGGAGGTAGTGATCGGGCGCGAGGGTCGACGGAGTCCCATCAACACCATGCGCGTACTGACACAACAGCACCACCGGCACCCGGCGTGGGTGATCGTCGGCTGGCTGGGGGTGGCGGCCGGGTTCCTGATTCTCTCTTACTACGCAGTGATTGCAGGCTGGGCGTTGTTCTACATCCTGCGTATGGCGAGCGGCGCCATGACGGGGGTTACGGCCAATGTCGCCAATCAGGCGTTCAACGACTTTCTCGCCAGCCCCGGACAGATGCTGCTGTGGCATACACTCTTCATGATGTTCACCGTCTACATCATCGGACGCGGCGTCATCAAGGGATTGGAAACGGCAATACGCTGGTTTATGCCACTGTTGTTTGTGCTCCTCATCGTACTGGTGGGCTACGGCGTCAATTCCAGCGGTTTCGAGCGAGGGCTAGAGTTCATGTTCCGGCTCAAGTGGGAATCCGTCACGGGTGAAACCCTGCTAATTGCCATGGGACAGGCGTTCTTCACTCTCAGTCTCGGCATGGGCGCGATCATGGCGTATGGCGCGTACGTTCCGAGTACTGCGTCTATCACGCAGTCGGTGATCGTCATCGCGGTGCTCGACACGCTGGTAGCGGTTGCCGCGGGACTGGCCATATTCCCCATCGTGTTCGCCAACGGGCTGGAACCCGCCCAGGGACCGGGACTCATGTTCGTCACCATTCCCTTCGCTTTCGGTCAGCTGCCGATGGGTGCGATCTTTGGCACCATCTTTTTCCTGCTGGTGTCATTCGCCGCGATTACCTCGGCCATCTCCATCAGTGAACCGGTACTGGCGTATCTGGTGGAGCAGTACAACGCCAAGAGAAAACGGGTTGCTATCAGCGTGGGTGTACTGGCCTGGATTCTCGGAGTGGGCACGGTGTTTTCGTTCAACGTTTGGGCGGATGTCCACATCGTGGGTCAGCTCACGTTCTTCGACTTCGTCGACTACGTTTCGCAGAACATCATGCTGCCTATCGGGGGGTTGCTCATCGCGCTGTTTGCGGCCTACGGATTGCCAAAGACGGTGATCGCGGCGCAACTCAACGCCAGAGGCAAGGCCTGGTGGATCGGCTGGCGGATCGTGGTGGGGTGCATTGCACCGCTGGCCGTGCTTGCCGTTTTCGTGGCCACCGTGGTCGAATTTGACACGCTCATGGCCTGGCTCAATCTGCAGTGATCGTGGTGGATTGAATCATGACCGAGGTGCATCGATCCGCACTATTACCGTATGCCGCGGTCGATGTGTTCGATATCGTCAACGATGTTCAGCACTATCCCGACTTCCTGCCATGGTGTGAGGCCGCGGTGGTGATCGAACGCGGCGTGCAACGCGTGGTGGCGAAGCTCTCGGTACGTGCGCGCGGGCTGAGCGAGTCTTTCACCACCGCCAATGACGTGCAGCCTGGCGAGAGCATCGTCATGAATCTCGTCGACGGGCCGTTCGATGAGTTCTATGGGCGCTGGCGTTTTTCGAGTATCGGCGAGGATCAGGGATGCCGTATCGAACTCGACATGAAGTTCGGTTTTACTGGTGCACGGCGCGTATTCGGCAGGACCTTTGCACGTGTGTTCACCGGTGCGGCCGACCAGATGGTGGATGCTTTTTGCCGGCGCGCACACAAACTGCTCGCAAACAAGGCCTCCTGAAGGCGTGAAGATCGAAATCGCCTACCTGATGCCAGACGACCAGATACTGGCGACGGTTGCACTGGGCGAAGGCGCGCAGGTTGCGGATGCGCTTGCCGCTGTGCGGGATGTCGCGCCCTTCTCGGACCTCGATCTGGATGTGCTTCCCGTCGGTGTGTTCGGCCGCGTGGTGGCGCGCAACAGATTGCTGACGGACGGTGACCGCGTGGAATTGTACCGGCCGTTGGAGGCGGATCCGCGCGAGGCCAGGCGACGTCGTACCTGACGCCGCCACTCGATATCACTGCTATTCGGTGAGGTGTACCGTCCGCAGGTTGGGGTCTGCCGCGATCTCGGCATCCGTAAAGGGGAACTCCACCCAATCACCGCGCGAGTAAAGGCGAGTGAGATCCGCATAGTGCGGAGAATCCGGTTCCTGAGACTGCGAGTAAGCCAGCATGCCGCGTGGGCGCAGGCGTCCATCCGCGTCCCAGCTTATGATCTGCATGAAGCTGTTGCCGTGGATGATAGGCGTGTACCCGGCCTGGGCTTTCAGGTTGGCAACGATCATCGACCACATTCCTGCCCATCCCTGGCCGCCGGGGATGGGGATGCGCTCGCCGTTACGTTCTGCGTACTGAATCTTGCCCCAGGGTGCATCCAGTGGAATACCGGCCTTCTCGAGTGTGCGCTGCGCCTGTGCCAGGGCGCGCTCGAGCGCGGCGGAAACGTCCGGATCGTCAATGGCCAACCCGCGCGGCGTGCGAACCGGCTCGGCGGCATCGAAAGGCACCGCGTACAGGCCCTCGATGGAATTAGCGAGCCGCCAGAACTCGGTCCACACCTGGGCCCCACGGCTGCCATTGGCCTGTGTTCGATCCCAGCCAGCGAGAGCTGTGCAGGCCGGAGTGACGTCGACCCTCTCGCCATCTGAAGTAACCGATGCGTTGGTGTTGTCACAGACTCGCAGGAGGTCATCGAGCAACAATTCAGCACCGAAATTACGATGCGAATCGAACATGGCCTCGACGTCATCCGCACTCACCTTGCCGCCGTTGGCAAGGAGCTCGTCGATGAAAGTGAGCCCGGCTCGCGTGCGCAGACTCCGCGCCGTGCGCTCCGGTCCGATGATCGGTGAGTAGCCTTCCAGCGGTTCGTGTGGATTGGAGAGCCAGTAGCTGTCGTTGGAATTGGCCACGAAGTCGTCGCGCCTCAGCCGCGGCATCTCTGCGGCGGGTAGCGCACCTGGCACGGGCGATCGCGGATCTTCGCGCCACTCGCAGCCGGGGTCTGAACCGTCGAGCACCATCACGGAAGGCGGCAACCCCCCTACGCTGATCCGGCAGGCTTCGATTAGGGTCTCGTCGATGTTGGGTGTCGCGGAGATATCTGCATAGAAAGCGCTACCGTGGCGATCGGCGGCGATGGTGTTCGTCCATGCCACTCCCTGCAGGCTTATGGCGGCCTCTACCTCGTCGATGGAGGCCGCCTTGTTCAGAGCATCGTATGTCTTTGCCATGAGGGTGTTTTCGAGCGCCGCGTCGCGAATGCTGTACGCTCGTTCATTGGTCCACGGCAGAGCATCCGTCGTGAGCACGGGTCCGTAGTGAGTGAAGTAGACGTTGCGCGTCTCATCACCCAGGGTGACAGGCACCGCGTCCATTTGCCGCCAGTCGTCGCCGTACCGGTAGCGGGTGGCATCATCGGGATGCAGCTCGAGCTCGTAGAGCGTGAAGCGTTGCGCGGTAGAGACGGTATGCGACCAGGCCACGTCTCGATTGAAGCCGATTGCCACCCGCGAGGTGGTATACAGACTCACGCCCATCACATCCACCGTACCTGGAATTGTTGTGTGGATGAGGTGAAAGCGTGACGAGCCGCGCCAGGGATAGTGCGGGTTACCGAAGAGCATGCCGCGACCCGACTCGGTGGTGGCGCGGCCAAAAGCCACAGCATTGGATCCGATTCCCGACATGAGGTCGAAGTCCTGCTGAACGGAGGCGACGGCCTGTCCTGGTGGCGCGGCGTTGGCCATGGCCTGTTGAAAGCGGCCGAGTCCGTAGCGCACCGCAACGCCTACGTTGATCCGCGAAAGGTCTGTTGCATCGATCGGCCGCACCCAGGGCGCGCTTGCACAGGAGGCGGGAAGCTCTCCCGCGTGATCCTCGAGATAACGGTTGTATCCGTCGACGTAGCCCCTTGTGAAGCTCTCGCTGCGCTCATCCTGGTTGGCGTCGAAAGTGGCGAGCCGCTCATCCGTCAAAATGGCGGCGTGAAACAGGTCGCTCGCCCGGTTATCTGACGTGGGTCCGAAAAAGCGCACCCGTTCGCTGTTCACCATCACGAGATCGCGAGCGATCACACATACCGTGTCAAGCGCGGTGGCGTAAGCGTAACCGTAGCCGAGGCTGCCCCAGTCTTTGGCGGTGACGTGAGGAATGCCATAGCTGGTCCAGCGTATCTTGGTGTCGTAGGTGGCGGTCCCGGTGGCTGGTTGTTCGTGATCGGCGCAACCGGCACCAATCAGGGACAGCACCAGAAGTAGCGAAAAACGGCGTTCGGTGCGGGACACGGCGGTATTACCCAGTCAGAAAGATGCCCCGATTGTGCGCCTTCTGGTGCGAGGGTTCACCTCAGCGGAAGTGCCGTGTGGCTTCGGTCAGGATTCGCCGCTTTCCTCTGCCTCGCTGCGGGCCACTTCGCCTTCCTCCTCCAGCGCGCCGGTCGGTGCGTAGTCGCCGGTGAAGTATGACAGCGCCTCGTTCTCGAAGAAGATGCTCATGCGCTGAGTGTTGTTGAAGTAGCCCGGTACTTCAACGGTATAGATGTAGTCCCAACGGTCGTCGTTGAATGTGTTGCGAATGATCGGCTCACCCATGATGAATGCTACCTGCGAGCGCGTCATGCCGGGTTTCAGACGGTCGATCATGTCCTGAGTGATGACGTTGCCCTGCTGTATCGTGATCTTGTGCACGCGCGGCATGGATAGCTTGGGCAGCTTCGGCATCGAAAAACTGCAGGCAGCGAGCGCCAGCGCCGCCGCCAGGAGTATCAGGTTTTTCAACATGCCCGTCGTATCCATTGGGAGGAGCCTTGAATTTCGTGGCGCATGGTAGCGGCTCTTGCGTGACTAATGAAGGGGTGCGGTGGCCTCGTCCAGCAAGGTCGCGGCGTACGCGCGAGTCTTGTCCGTCAGATCGGAACCCGCCAGCATGCGGGCCACTTCGTCTGTGCGCTGTTCTGTATCCAGCGCGCTGATGCGGGTGTCTTGCTTGGCATCTTTTTCGACGAGCAGGTGATGATCCCCGAGTGCGGCCACCTGCGGTGCGTGCGTGATGCACAACACCTGAGTATGCGCGCCCAGATCGCGCAACAGCCGTCCGAGTACATCGGCCGTCGCTCCGCCCACTCCCACATCGGCCTCATCCAGCACGAGACACGGCAGGGCGGTCTTTTCCGCCGCGGCCACCTCGATAGCGAGACTGATTCGGGCGCGTTCGCCACCGGAGGCGATTTTACCAAGCGATCCCGATGGATATCTGGGATTGGTCGTAATCTTGAACTCGAGACTCTCAAGGCCATGCTCCCATTCCCCAGCCTCGAATTCGACGGCCAGCGCTCCGTCTGCTATGCCTAGTGTGTTCATGCATGCGCTCACCTCGCTCGCGAAGCGCCCGGCGGTTTCGGCGCGCTGTTCGCTGACCTTGCGTGCGAGGATCATGAATTGGCCGTGCGCGTGTTCGGATTGCGTCTGCAACATCTGCAATTCGTCCTGATTGGAGGTGAGTCCCTGAAGCTCCGAGCGCAGATTTTCGATGTGCCCGTACAGCTGCTGTGGCTGGACGCGGTGCTTGCGGGCCAGATCCTGCAGTGCATCGAGCCGGTTCTCCATTTCGCCGAGCACGCCTTCGTCCACATCCAGGGTGTGGAGATATGCGGTGAGATCCCGATGTGCATCGTCCGCCAACTGGAGTGCTGTGAGGAGTGCCGAGCGTCCGGCTTCGAGCCGATGGTGGTTGTCGCCGATGTCCTGCAGGCGGCTTGCGGCCTGGCGCAACGGGCCGAGGTCTTCGGCGGTGGCGGCGGCTTCGGTGATGGTACCGCGCAGCTGGCGCGCCTGGGATAGCCTGCGGTAATCCGTTTCCAGGCGTTCGAATTCGCCTTCTTCGAGCTGTACGTGTTCGAGTTCGTCGAGCTGGTAACGCAGCAGGGTCTCCCGGTCTTCGATGGCACTGATCGATTCTCGCAGGGCCTGCGCGGCGCGTTGCGTATCCTGCCAGGCGCGGTAGGCGTCCCGCATATCGGCGTTGAGTTGCGGGTTCACGCCATAGGCATCCAACAACTGCAGCTGCACCTCACGTCGCACCAGCCGCTGGTTCTCGTCCTGTCCGTGGATGTCCACCAGACCGTCGGTCAGAGTACGCAGCTGAGCGAGCGTGACCGGAACGCCGTTCACAAAAGCCCGCGAGCGGCCCTCGGGACGCACCGCGCGACGCAACAGCACTCTCTCTGGGTGGTCGGGATCAGTGAGTTCCATGCTCGCCAGGACGCCTGCCGCGTCGGGATTATCACTGACGTCGAACTCCGCACTCACATCCGCACCCTCGGTTCCGGGTCGGATCAGATCGATGCTCGCACGCTGACCAAATGCCAGCGACAGAGCACCGACCAGGATAGACTTGCCGGCTCCCGATTCCCCGGTGATCACGGTCAGCCCGGGCTGCAGGTCGATATCCAGAGCCTCGACCAGCGCGAAATTACGGACAGTGAGTTGTTTGAGCATCGTGGTTTAGAATGTAATAGATGACATGGTACCCCGCGTGGGGTGATTGAGAGAATGGCGAGAACGGCAGCGTAAGGAGCGAAAAAACCGCTAGGACGATGGACGACGAGGTAGGAAATCGCGCACAGCAGATGTTCAAGCTGCTCGTTGAAAGCTACATCGAGGACGGCCGGCCGGTCGCATCAAAAGCCCTGGCCAGGCGCCCGGGCGTGGATGTGAGTTCCGCAACGGTACGCAACATCATGTCGGAACTCGAGCGGGTCGGCCTCGTGCGCTCGCCGCACACCTCCGCTGGTAAGGTACCCACCAGTGTAGGTCTGCGTTTCTTCGTCGACAGCCTGCTTTCGGTCGAGCCGCTTGACGAGCACGCGGTGAGGGATCTGGAACGCGAGCTGAATCCGGATCTGGCGCCCGCCGAACTCGTGGCGTCTGCCTCCAACCTGCTCTCGCAGGTGACACAAATGACCTGCATCGTCACGTTGCCCCGGCATGACCGCTCATCGCTTCGGCATGTCGAGTTCCTGAAGATGGAAGGCGATCGCGTTCTCGTCATTCTGGTGTTCAACAACCGGGAGGTGCAGAACCGGGTTATTCACACAGAACGCGAGTACGGTACGGCGGAGCTGATTCAGGCAGCCAACTACCTTAACCAGGAGTTTCAGGGTCTCTCGCTCAGGAACATCCGTAACGCCCTGCTCGATTCCATGCAGCGTGACAAGGACCGGATGGACAATCTTATGCAGTCTGCGCTCGACATGGCGGCCAAAACCTTCGGTGAGGAGAGCGAGGACGAACAGGAGTTCGTGGTTGCCGGTGAAAGCCGACTGCTCGACTTCAGCGAGGATACTGAAACGGTGCGCACGTTGTTTGAGGCCTTTTCGCGCAAGGGCAGCGTTTTGCACCTGCTCGACCAGAGTCTGGAGAGCGACGGCATTCAGCTTTTCATCGGCGAGGAATCCGGCTTCAGCGTGATGGACGATCTGAGCCTTGTTTCCGCGCCCTATGAGGTCAACGGGCGTGTGGCAGGTGTGCTGGGCGTGGTCGGACCTACGCACATGGACTACCAGGAGGTCATTCCCATCGTCGACGTGACGGCGCGTGTGCTGGGTGCAGCGTTGAACTACTGACCGTTTCCAAAAGAACACCTCCCGGGACTTGAACTTTTGCGGCGAATCCCCATATTTGCCCGGCGCAAACTCAAGGATTGCCTGAAGCATGTCGAACGAACAGAACCCCGACCAGGAATTGACGACGGATACCGGCGCCGCGGACGAAGAGACAGCTACCGCCGGGGGCCGCTCGGACGAGCTGCCGGGTGACGATCCGAAGGACGCGCAAGCCGCTGAGGAAAGCTCGCCCGAGGAGCAGATGGAGGCCGCCATGGCGGAGATTTCGGAGCTGAAAGACCGTGCATTGAGGGCGGCAGCCGAAGCGGAAAACGTACGCCGACGGGCGGCACGCGACGTGGAAAATGCACACAGATACGCGCTCGAGAAGTTCACGGCGGCGCTGTTGCCGGTCGTGGACAGTCTGGAGAAAGCGGTCGAAAGCGCTGAGACCGCAGAGAACGCGGCCGCGGTAGCCGAGGGTGTGCAACTGTCGCTGAAGCTGTTCATTGACACGCTCGAAAAATCAGGCATCAGTCAGGTGGATCCGCTCGGCGAGCCGTTCAATCCGGAGTCTCACGAGGCCATAGCCATGGTGGAAAATCCGGATGCCGAGCCTCACTCCGTGATGGACGTGATGCAGAAGGGGTATCTGCTGAATGGGCGGCTGGTGCGCGCCGCCAAGGTCATCGTGGCGAAGGAACCGGCGAACTGACCTCGAGCAAACTCGGGCAGAGAAGTGGAATGGGGGTGGAGCGCCTTGAAATCGGGGGTTTTGGCCCAACTATTTGAGACAACGGAGCTGCCGGAATGGCAGCCAACAAATCTGGAGAACCAGTAATGGGCAAGATAATTGGTATTGACCTCGGTACCACCAACTCATGTGTGGCGGTGCTGGAAGGAAGTGATGCCAAGGTGATCGAAAACTCGGAAGGTGACCGCACCACGCCGTCGATCATCGCTTACACGGATGAAGGCGAGATTCTGGTAGGTCAGAACGCCAAGCGTCAGGCAGTCACCAATCCCACCAACACCCTGTTTGCGGTGAAACGGCTGATCGGACGTCGCTTTGCGGACGATGTGGTGCAGAAAGACATCAAGATGGTGCCTTACCAGATCGTCGAGGCCAGCAATGGCGATGCCTGGATCGAGGTGAAAGGCGACAAGATGGCGCCACCCCAGATATCGGCGGAAGTGTTGAAGAAGATGAAAAAGACCGCCGAGGAGTATCTCAGTGAAGACGTAACCGAGGCGGTGATCACGGTACCGGCCTATTTCAACGACTCGCAGCGTCAGGCCACCAAGGATGCTGGCCGCATAGCGGGCCTCGAAGTGAAACGCATCATAAACGAGCCCACCGCGGCGGCACTCGCCTACGGACTCGATAAAAAGCGTGGTGACGCCAAGATCGCCGTGTACGACCTCGGTGGGGGAACATTTGATGTGTCCATCATCGAGATCGCGGAAATTGACGGCGAGCACCAGTTCGAAGTGCTGTCAACCAACGGGGATACCTTCCTCGGTGGTGAAGACTTCGATCTGCGCGTGATCGACTACCTGGCGGATGAGTTCAAGAAAGAGAACGGCATCGACCTGCACAACGATCCGCTGGCGCTGCAGCGTCTGAAGGAGGCGGCCGAGAAAGCAAAGATCGAGCTGTCCAACAGCCAGCAGACCGAGGTGAACCTGCCGTACATCACGGCTGATCAAACAGGCCCCAAACACCTGGTGTTGAAATTGACGCGTGCGAAGCTGGAGTCTCTCGTTGAGGTGCTGGTTGAGCGCACCATCGGGCCGTGCCGTACGGCGCTGGAGGATGCGGGGCTTTCTATCAGCGAAATCGACGACGTGATTCTTGTCGGCGGACAGACGCGTATGCCACTGGTGCAGGAGAAAGTGAAGGGCTTCTTCGCGAAGGAAGCGCGTAAGGACGTGAATCCGGATGAGGCGGTCGCCATCGGTGCGGCCATTCAGGCAGCAGTACTCGCAGGGGACGTGACGGACGTGCTGCTGCTCGACGTAACGCCGCTGTCGCTCGGTATCGAAACACTGGGCCAGGTGATGAGTGTGTTGATCGAGAAGAACACCACCATCCCGACCAAGAAACAGCAAACGTTCTCTACGGCGGACGACAATCAGACCGCCGTGACCATTCACGTGTTGCAGGGTGAACGCAAGCAGGCGGCGCAGAACAAGTCTCTGGGACGTTTCGATCTCTCCGACATCCCACCGGCGCCGCGTGGCATGCCGCAGATCGAGGTCAGCTTCGACCTCGACGCCAACGGCATCCTGAATGTCTCCGCGAAGGACAAGGCCACGGGCAAGGAGCAATCCATCGTCATCAAGGCGTCCAGCGGGTTGTCCGAGGACGAAATCGAGCAGATGGTCAAGGACGCGGAAGCGCACTTGGAGGAAGATCGCAAGTTCGAGGAGATGGTGAACCTGCGCAACCAGGCCGATGGCCTGGTGCACGCGGCTCGCAAGACCGTAACGGATGCGGGTGACAAGGCAACCGAGGAAGAGAAGGTCGCCATCGAGAGCGCCGCGAGCGAACTTGAGGAAGCCATCAAGAACGACGACAAGGAGGCCATCGAGGCGAAGATGCAGGCGCTCTCCGAGGCGAGCGCGTCGCTCGCGCAGAAGCTGTATGCGGAAGAGGCAGAAGCGGCGCAAGCGGCGGGTGCCGATGGCGATGCGGAGGCAGGCGACGGTGGCGATGCTGATGCAGTGGATGCAGAGTTCGAGGAAGTGAAAGACGACGAGTCGAAGTAGATTTCGATTGAATGGCAATCGGGCGCCGCTGGTGCCCGGCGGTTAGGCGCTGACGGAAAAGAGGTGTATGGTCGTCGCGCGCGCGGGTCGGGGAACGGCCCGCACGACGGGTAGACAGTGGGAAGATGACGGAAACGATGGCAAAGCGCGATTACTACGAAGTGCTCGGGATCAACCGGGACGCATCTGATGACGATATCAAGAAGGCGTATCGTCGCCTTGCCATGAAGTTTCACCCTGACCGGAATCCCGACGATCAGGATGCCGAGGAGAGGTTCAAGGAAGCCTCGGAAGCCTACGAAATTCTCTCCGACGAAGAGAAGCGCGCTGCCTATGACCGTTTCGGCCATGCGGGTGTCGACCCCAATGCCGGGGGTATGGGTGGCGGTTTCGACGGCAGCTTCTCAGACATTTTCAGCGACGTGTTCGGAGACATTTTCGGCGGCGCTCGCGGCGGCGGGGGGCGAGCGGGTGTACAGCGGGGTTCTGACCTGCGCTATTCACTTGGTCTCGATCTCGAACAGGCGGTCGCAGGCGACAACGTCGACGTCCGCGTGCCGGTTCTGACCGCTTGCGAGGATTGTGATGGCTCTGGGGCGAAGGCGGGCACCAGCCCGACAACATGCCCCGAATGTCAGGGAGCCGGTCAGATCCGGGTTGCCCAGGGCTTCTTCTCGTTACAACAAACATGCCCACGCTGCCGTGGCATGGGTCGTGTGGTGCTGGATCCATGCCGCTCCTGCGGGGGCGCGGGACGCGTCGAGAAACGCAAGACGTTGTCGGTGAAGATTCCGCCGGGTGTCGATACCGGAGATCGTATTCGCCTCGCAGGTGAGGGCGAGGCGGGGATCGGCGGAGGACCACCTGGGGATCTGTATGTTCAGATCGAAGTGCGTGATCACCCCATTTTCGTGCGCGATGGCCGTAATCTCTATTGTGAAGTACCGATCTCGTTCGTCGAGGTGGCGCTCGGCGGCGAACTCGAGGTGCCGACGCTGGATGGCCGTGTGAAACTGAAGATTCCCACGGAGACCCAGACCGGGAAGATGTTTCGCCTGCGAGGCAAGGGCGTCACGCCGGTGCGAGGTGGCGGAACGGGCGATCTGCTGTGCAAGGTGGTTGTGGAAACGCCGGTCAAACTCGACGATACCCAGAGGCAATTGCTGCAACAGTTCAAGGCGTCTCTCGATGCCGGGGGCGATAAGCACAGTCCGAGGGAAACCAGCTGGTTTGCCGGGGTGAAGAGCTTCTTCGACTCGCTCAAGAGATAGGTTGGGCGGAGCCTCGGGCGGATGAAGTTATAATCCGTTCCCTTTTATGCAACAGGATATTCAGCATGCGGCGTGTTGCTGTGAGTGGTGCGGCCGGGCGAATGGGGCGCACCCTGCTTCAAGCGATTCATGAGGCCGACGGCCTTTCCATTGGCGCTGCGTTCGAGCGCAGCGGACTCTCGCTCGTGGGTGCCGATGCCGGAGAGCTGGCGGGACTCGGCAACATCGGTGTGGCGGTGAGTGACGCGCTGGGCACTGAAATGGACGCCTTTGATGTGCTCATCGACTTCAGCGTACCCGAGGCCACACTCGCGGCGCTCGATGCCTGCCGGGGAGCCGGTAAACAGCTCGTGATTGGTACTACGGGGTTCGATGCGCAGGGAATGTCGCGAATCGAGGCAGCTGCACGGGACGTGGCGATTCTCATGGCACCCAACATGAGTGTCGGCGTGAACCTGGTTTTCCATCTGCTAGACATCGCGGCCAGAGCTATGGGAGATGAGGTGGACGTGGAGGTGATCGAAGCGCATCACCGTCACAAGATCGATGCGCCTTCCGGCACTGCGCTGCGGATGGGTGAGGTAGTGGCTGAGGCGTTGGAGCGAAACCTGAGCAAGGTGGCGGTTTACGGCCGCGAGGGAATTACCGGAGAACGCGATAGTGAAACCATAGGCTTTGCGACGGTGCGGGCCGGAGACATCGTCGGCGATCATACGGTGATGTTTGCCGGGGCTGGCGAACGCATCGAGATTACCCACCGAGCGCACAGCCGGATGAACTTTGCACAGGGTGCGCTCAGAGCCGTGCGCTTCCTCACCGGAAAAGAACCAGGGCTCTACAATATGCAGGATGTGCTGGGCTTTGTTTGAGCCTTTCGTATAGAATGTGCGCCCCAAAAGGGCACCCCTGAAGGCGAGGTCGAAGTTCTGTCGGTCTCGCCTTTTTGCAGATACCGAAAAGACGAAGTGCGCCGAAACGCCACGGCGATTCGTGATGAGCGTAATTGAGCGCGATACCTGGAAAGACGAACTTGATACCGGCCCTCCTTGCACTTGAAGACGGTAGTGTATTCCACGGCCAGTCGATTGGTGTGGAAGGTACATCCGTTGGGGAGGTGGTGTTCAACACCGCGATGACCGGCTATCAGGAGATCCTCACCGATCCCTCCTACGCGCGCCAGATCGTGACGCTCACCTATCCGCAGATCGGCAACACGGGTACCAACGCCGAGGATGTGGAATCCGACCAGGTCTGGTCAGCGGGACTCGTTATCCGCCAGACGCCCAAGCGCGCCAGCAGCTGGCGACAGAACGCCACGCTGCAGGGGTATCTCGTGCGGGAAAAGGTGGTCGCCATCGCGGATGTGGACACACGCCGCCTGACTCGCCGCATTCGCGAGCAGGGGGCCCTCGCTGGCTGTGTTACTACCGAACTCGACGAGGCAGCCGCGATCGATGCGGCCCGCGGGTTTCTTGGGCTTGCTGGTATGGACTTGGCTCGCGTCGTCACGCGCGATGACACCGCGGGTTGGGACGAGAGCGCCTGGTCGCTAGAGAGTGGTTACGCGCAGCGTGCGGAGAATCGCTTTCACGTCGTGGCTTACGACTTCGGAATCAAGCGCAACATCCTGCGATTGTTGGCGCAGCGCGGGTGCCGGCTCACCGTGGTACCCGCCCAAACTCCAGCGGCCGACGTGCTGGCACACGAGCCAGACGGCATCTTCCTCTCCAACGGCCCTGGCGATCCGGAAGCATGTGACTATGCGATCGCAGCCATCCGCGAGTTGCTGGAAACGAACATCCCCATGTTCGGCATCTGTCTCGGCCATCAGCTCATGGCGTTGGCGAGCGGTGCGCGTACGGTCAAGATGCCGCACGGTCACCATGGCGCCAACCACCCCGTGCAGGACCTCGCCACCGGCCAGGTCATCATCACCAGCCAGAACCACGGCTTCGCGGTGGACGCGGGCAGCCTGCCGAACTGCATGGAGGCGACTCACCGTTCGCTGTTTGACGGTACGCTGCAGGGCGTAAGGCGAACCGACCATCCAGCGTTCGGGTTTCAGGGACACCCGGAAGCGAGCCCCGGGCCGCAGGATTGTGCGTATCTGTTCGATCGCTTCGTGTCTTTGATGAAAAACCTGGGTGCGCGCGAGGATGGAGGCGATGATGCCGAAGCGTAGTGACATCCATTCAGTTCTGATTCTCGGCGCCGGCCCGATAGTTATCGGTCAGGCATGTGAATTCGACTACTCCGGTGCGCAGGCCTGCAAGGCGCTGCGTGACGAGGGCTATCGTGTGGTGCTGGTCAATTCCAACCCGGCTACCATCATGACCGATCCGGCCATGGCAGATGCCACCTACATCGAACCGGTGGAATGGACGACGGTCGCGAGGATCATCGAGGTGGAACAGCCCGATGCGCTGCTGCCGACCATGGGTGGCCAGACCGCACTCAACTGCGCGCTCGATCTGGTGCGCGAAGGGGTGCTCAAGCAGTATGGTGTCGAGCTAATCGGTGCTTCGCAGGACGCCATCGACAAGGCGGAAGACCGTGAGCGTTTCGACCGCGCCATGAAGAGCATTGGTCTCGAAACCCCGCACTCGGCCATCGCCCACAGTATGGAAGAGGCGCTGCAAGTACAGAGCCAGCTGGGATTTCCATGCATCATCCGCCCGTCGTTCACGCTGGGCGGAAGTGGCGGCGGTGTGGCTTACAATCGGGAAGAATTCATCGAGATATGCGCGCGCGGTCTCGACCTCTCGCCTACCTCCGAACTTCTGATCGACGAATCGCTCCTGGGGTGGAAGGAGTTCGAGATGGAGGTGGTGCGCGATCCCGCGGACAACTGCATCATCATCTGCTCTATCGAGAACCTCGATCCGATGGGCGTGCATACGGGCGACAGCATTACGGTGGCGCCCGCCCAGACGCTCACCGACAAGGAATACCAGCTGCTGCGCAACGCCTCCATCGCGGTTCTTCGCGAGATCGGGGTGGACACTGGTGGTTCCAATGTTCAGTTCGCCATTCACCCGAACACCGGACGAATGGTGGTGATCGAGATGAATCCCCGCGTGTCCCGCTCATCGGCACTGGCCTCCAAGGCGACAGGTTTCCCCATCGCCAAGATAGCCGCGAAGCTGGCCGTGGGCTACACCCTCGATGAACTCGGCAATGACATCACGGGCGGAATAACACCGGCGTCGTTCGAGCCGAGTATCGACTACGTGGTCACCAAGATCCCGCGCTTCACATTCGAGAAGTTCGACCAGGCCGATCCGAGACTCACTACGCAGATGAAGTCGGTGGGTGAGGTCATGGCCATCGGCCGCACCTTTCAGGAGTCGTTACAAAAGGCGATACGCGGACTCGAGACGGGCAAGAGCGGACTCGATCCGGTGCTGGAGGAAGAAGATCCCGAACAGATCCGTTCGGTATTGCGCCGCGAGTTGAAAGCGCCGGGGCCGGAGCGTCTATGGTATCTGGCGGATGCCTTTCGCCAAGGCTGGACGCTCGAAGACGTGCACGGCGAGAGTGCGGTGGATCCCTGGTTTCTGGCGGAGATAGAGGATCTCGTACTCACGGAGAATGAGATCGCGCGCTCGCAACCACAGCAATTCGGTGCTCATCAGTGGTATGGGCTCAAACGCCAGGGTTTTTCGGATACTCGCCTCGGTACCCTCATGCGAGTGCCAGAGGGAGAGATTCGCAAGCTGCGGCACGGGCATGGTATCCGCCCGGTGTTCCGGCGTGTGGACACCTGTGCGGCCGAGTTTCCGGCCGCATCCGCCTATATGTACTCGACCTACGAGGAAGAGTGTGAGGCGGATCCGAGCGATCGCGAAAAGATCATGGTGTTGGGTGGCGGACCGAATCGCATCGGCCAGGGCATCGAGTTCGACTACTGTTGTGTGCACGCGGCACTCGCCATGCGCGAAGAGGGATACGAGACCATCATGGTCAACTGCAATCCCGAGACGGTTTCCACCGACTACGACACCTCCGATCGCCTCTATTTCGAACCGGTGACGCTGGAAGACGTACTCGCCATCGTGGAGGTAGAAAGACCGAAGGGTGTGATCGTGCAGTTCGGCGGGCAGACGCCGCTGAAGCTGGTGGAGCATCTCGAGCGTGAGGGTGTGCCCATCATCGGAACCAGCCCGGACGCCATCGACCGGGCGGAGGACCGGGAACGTTTTCAGGCGGTAATTGACAAGCTGGAACTGTTACAGCCGTCCAATCGAACCGCCACGGGCGTGGAGGATGGCGTCGCCGGCGCCAACGAGATTGGCTATCCCATCGTCGTGCGTCCTTCCTATGTCCTCGGCGGGCGCGCCATGGAGATCGTTTACAACGAGGAAGAATTGCGCCGCTATCTGCAGAACGCAGTAGATGTCTCCAATGACGCGCCGGTACTACTTGACCGCTTTCTGGATCAGGCGGTGGAAGTGGATGTGGACGCCGTGAGTGACGGACGCCAGGTGGTGATCGGCGCGATCATGGAGCACATCGAACAGGCTGGTGTTCACTCAGGGGACTCTGCCTGTTGTCTGCCGCCGCACAATCTGGACGCTGGGATTCAGGACCGCATTCGCGGGCAGGTGAAAGCCATGGCGCTGGAGCTCGGAGTCGTGGGTCTCATGAACGTTCAGCTCGCGGTTCAGGAAGGCAACGTCTACGTGCTGGAGGTCAATCCGCGGGCCTCGCGCACCGTGCCGTTCGTCTCCAAGTGCATCGGAGAGTCGCTTGCCAAGGTAGCGGCGCGCTGTATGGCGGGCATCAGCCTTGCGGATCAGGGTTTTACGCGCGAAATCATACCCACCTCGGTGAACGTGAAGGAATCGGTGTTCCCGTTCAACAAGTTTCCCGGTCAGGATCCAATCCTCGGGCCAGAGATGAAATCTACCGGTGAGGTCATGGGTGTGGGCGATAGTTTCGGCGAAGCATTTGCCAAGGCCCTGCTCGCGGGTGGTGATCAGCTGCCGGACGGCGGATGCGCATTTCTGAGCGTGAAAGAGTCGGACAAGCCCGGCGTGGTGAGAGTCGCGCGCGAACTGGTCGAGCTCGGTTTCAAACTGGTGGCAACTGGCGGTACCGCGCGTGAGATCGCTTCCGCTGGGCTGGACGTGGAGCGCGTCAACAAGGTGACGGAGGGGCGTCCGGATGTCGCGGATTTTCTGAAGAATGAACAGATCGATTTGATCGTCAATACCACTGAGGGCCGGCAGTCTATCGCCGACTCGGCCGTCATTCGACGGCTCGCGCTGATTCGGAAAGTGTGTTACACCACCACCCTTGCAGGGGGCGAGGCATTCTGTGTCGCCCTTCGGCAGGGTTGTGGGGATAAGGTCCGCCGACTGCAGGATCTGCACGCGACTCTGGCTGGCTGAAGCCGGCCACGGGGAACTGTTTTCAAGCGCTCAGCGCGTATCGAGACCGACGCTATGGCCGTCCCGATGACCTTAGAAGGCGAGGCCGCACTGCGCGAGGAGCTGCAGCGGCGCAAGTCCGTGCTGCGCCCGGAGATTACACAGGCCATCGCGGATGCACGCGAACATGGAGATCTCAAGGAAAACGCGGAATACCATGCCGCTCGGGAACAACAGGGGTTCAACGAGGGCCGCATTCGGGAGATCGAGGGCAAACTCTCGGATTCGCAGGTTATCGACGTAACCAGAATCCCGGCCGGTGAAAAGGTGATCTTCGGTGTCACCGTGACCGTCATCGATGCGGAAAGCGCAGATGAGACCCGTTACAAGATCGTCGGTGAAGACGAAGCGGATCTCAAACAAGGCAAGATCTCGGTAATGTCCCCCATCGCACGCGCACTGATCGGCAAATCAGTGGGTGATATTGCGGTGGTGCAGGCGCCGGGCGGTGAGGTCGAATACGAGATCAATGCCGTGGAGCATATCTGATCACGAAGGCTCCCGGCGTGCCGACCAGGTTGGGGGCACTAGCGCGATCCTGCGCGATGCAGGTTCGACAGCCTGGGGTCAGCCTCGGGATTGGCCCTGTAGATCACCACGATCTTACCGATCTTCTGCACGATCTCCGCGCTGCAGGCATTGGCGAGAGCCTTGATGTGCTCTGTGCGTTCCTCCCGCGAAGGGGTATGCAGCCGCACCTTGATCAATTCGTGGTCTGTGAGTGCCCGGTGGGTTTCCTTGACGAGCGCATCGCTCACGCCCTGGTCCCCGACGCTGACGATGGCGTCGAGGTGGTGCGCGATCTGGCGTAGCTGTTTCTTCAGTCGGTTTTCCATGGCGGCGACACCATACAGATGCCCGGGGTCAAGTGCGAGGTTCTACGCCCGCTGCTCTGATGAATCTGGTGTCCGCCGTCTTCAGGCGAGTCGTCGAGGGCCTTACACTGTGATCGTGGCTTTGTGAACATGGCACAGAAGAGCGGGCGGAGCCCCACGCGATGAACGACCCATTTGCGTCTGACATTTCGATCGCGTGGTACCGCAGTCCCATCGATGATGCGAAGCTCTCATGCTTGTTGCAGCGTAGCAATCTGCGTGGGGCACTGCAGACCCTGTGCCATCTGGGCTGGTTTTTCTTCACCGGTCTATTGACTTACCAGGTGTTCCTTGAGATGGATAGCGGCAACTTGCCGTGGAGCAGCGTGCCGCTGCTCATCGCGGTGCTGTTCCTGCACGGGACCATGGGACCGTGCGGCTTGCCTGATCAAGTAATCGCCGCTGCCGGGATCGGCCGGTTTGTGGTTGGCGTCTTCAGCGGAGTTGTCTCATGTGTTCTATGCGTGGGCGTTCTCTGAAGTGGTCATTGTTGCAAAACCACGCCGCAGGATGAATGTTTCAAGAGCAGAACAACGGCTCTCACACAATGCTGCAGCCCGACTTGCTGGTCACGCAACGATCGCTCAGGCCACTTTTCATCCTGTTCGCGCCCGGATAGGGTGCGGGCATGCCTAAGCGCAGCAAATCCAGCCAGCGCTGGCTCGATCGTCAGCGCAAGGACTACTTCGCCAGGTCGGCCCGAGAGAAGGGCCATGGCTCGCGCGCGCACTACAAACTGGAGGAGCTCGACCGCCGGTTTCGGCTTCTGCGCGGCAACATGGTGGTTCTGGAGCTGGGTGCCGCGCCCGGTGGGTGGACGCTCTATCTGGAGCAGAAGGTGGCGAAGGTCATTGCCGTAGATCCGCTGCCGGTGGCCGCTGGAGCGGGTACAGTCGTGCTGGAAGGCAGACTGGGAGAGGCACAACTCGACAAAGAACTTGTTCAATTGCTGAAAGGGTTGGCTGCGGATGCCAGAAAGCGGCCTCTGGACCTTGTTTTGTCGGATATGGCCCCCAATATCTCAGGTATCCGGACGGCGGATCAGGCGCGCTCCATGGAGTTGGTGGAAATGACGACTGAAATGGCGTTCGAATGGCTGAAACCCGGCGCTACGATGCTGGTCAAAGTATTTCAAGGTGAAGGCGTCGATGCGTGGTTGGCCGGTGTACGCAAATCCTTCGCGAAGGTGAGCCTGGTGAAGCCCCGGGCCTCGCGGTCGGAATCGCGTGAGGTGTATGCCGTGGCCACCGGCTTTCGGCCCTGAAGGGAGTCTGGCCGCGATTGCGCGGATTTTCCTTTCGGGGGCCCCGGGTGTAGGCTTCAAAGTTCCGGTGGTAGTGCCGGATTTCGGCGTGGCAAAGGATGCGACGCACAACGCTGGAGACCGCTGTATTTGCGGGCTTTGGCAGAAACACGGACGCTACGGGTACAGAGGTAATGCACGTGTCAGATATGGGTAAGAATCTGCTGCTGTGGCTGGTCATCGCTGCAGTGCTGTTGACCGTGTTCAACAATTTCAACGTGCGCCAGGAGCCGGAGACGATGAGCTACTCAGAGTTCATCCAGGAAGTGCGCATGGACCAGGTCGCCAGGGTGGAAATCGAGGGGCAGATCATCCATGGCACACGCGATTCGGGTGTTGAATTCCAGGTAGTGCGGCCGGACGTGAACGACCAGAAGCTTCTGGACGACCTCTACAATCACGGCGTCGAAATCGTCGGCAAGGAGCCGGAGAAACAGAGTTTCTGGTCGCAGTTGCTGATTGCGAGCTTCCCGATACTCATCATCATCGCCGTGTTCATGCTGTTCATGCGCCAGATGCAGGGCGGTGGTGGAGGGCGCGGTGGACCGATGGCATTCGGTAAGAGCAAGGCGCGTCTGCTCTCGGAAGACCAGATCAAAACCACCTTCGCTGACGTGGCGGGGGTAGACGAGGCCAAGGAAGATGTGCAGGAACTGGTGGAGTTTCTGAGCGACCCAGGCAAATTTCAGCGCCTTGGCGGGCGTATCCCGCGCGGTATATTGATGGTGGGCCAGCCGGGTACCGGTAAGACGCTGCTCGCGAGGGCCATCGCCGGAGAGGCCAAGGTGCCTTTCTTCTCGATCTCGGGCTCCGACTTCGTCGAAATGTTCGTCGGTGTCGGTGCCTCTCGCGTTCGTGACATGTTCGAGCAGGCCAAGAAGCAGGCGCCCTGCATCATCTTCATCGACGAAATCGATGCGGTGGGACGTCACCGCGGTGCGGGACTCGGAGGCGGCCACGATGAACGTGAGCAGACGCTCAACCAGCTGCTGGTGGAAATGGATGGCTTCGAGCCGAACGACGGGATCATCGTCATCGCGGCCACCAACCGTCCCGATGTACTCGATCCGGCCTTGCTGCGTCCGGGACGCTTCGACCGTCAGGTGGTGGTGAGCTTGCCGGACATCCGCGGCCGTGAGCAGATTCTGAAAGTACACATGCGCAAGGTGCCGGTGTCGGACAACGTCGATGCGAGCATCATCGCACGCGGTACGCCGGGCTTCTCGGGTGCGGATCTCGCCAACTTGGTCAACGAAGCGGCGCTGTTTGCCGCACGAAGCGGCAAACGCCTGGTCGAGATGGACGAATTCGAGAAAGCCAAGGACAAGATCATGATGGGCGCCGAGCGCAAATCCATGGTCATGTCGGATGACGAGAAGCGCAATACGGCGTATCACGAGGCGGGGCACGCCATCGTCGGTAACCTCATGCCGGGACACGACCCGGTGTACAAAGTCACCATCATCCCGCGGGGCCGGGCGCTTGGTGTGACCATGTTTCTGCCGGAGGAGGACCGTTACAGCCTGAGCCGGCAGAACATCCGAAGCCAGATCTGCAGTCTGTTCGGGGGCCGAATCGCGGAGGAGATGATCCTTGGCGAAGAATATGTGACCACCGGCGCAGCCAACGATATCGAGCGCGCGACGCAACTGGCGCGCAACATGGTGACCAAGTGGGGCCTGTCCGAGAAGATGGGACCGCTGATGTACGACGAGGACGACGGCGAAGTGTTTCTTGGCATGTCCGCAGGCGCGAAACCCAAACCGCACGCGCCGGAGACGGCCAAGGGCATCGACGATGAGGTACGCAACATCATCGACACCTGCTATGGGCACGCGGAACAGTTGCTGCGAGACAACGAGGACAAGCTGCACACCATGGCCGACGCACTGGTCGAGTACGAAACCCTCTCGCCGGAGCAGATCGACGACATCATGGCGGGTGCCAAGCCACGGGAGCCAACCGATCCCACACGGCCACCGGCATCACCACCGGAGTCGGAAGAATCTCCCATCGGTGGACCTGCGGAGGAATCCTGATACCGTCGATCCGTAAGGTGCGGACACGAGTGCACGGGCATCGGACGTGAGCCGACGCTACTTCGGGACCGACGGCATCCGCGGGCGCGTGGGCCAGCACCCGATCACTCCAGAGTTCTGTCTACGTCTGGGTTGGGCAGTCGGTAAGGTCTTCAGCAAACACGGCCATGCTCACGTGCTGATCGGCAAGGACACTCGCATCTCCGGTTACATGCTGGAATCCGTGCTGGAATCGGGGCTTGCCTCTGCGGGTGCCGACGTGAGCCTCACGGGCCCCATGCCGACGCCGGCCATCGCCTATCTGACACGCACGCTTCGAGCCGATGCGGGCATCGTGATCAGTGCCTCGCACAATCCCTACTTCGACAATGGCATCAAGTTCTTTGACGGCCGCGGGAACAAGCTGCCGGACGAGGTCGAACTCGAGATCGAAGCACAGCTCGATCTGGATGCCGTGTGTGTGGATTCGGATCAACTCGGCCGCGCATATCGCGTTCCTTACGCAGAAGGGCGCTACATAGAGTTCTGCAAGGCTTCGGTCAGTCGCGGTTTTCGCCTGCGTGGTTTGTCCATCGTGCTCGACTGCGCGCACGGGGCTACCTATCACGTGGCACCCTCCGTATTCGAGGAACTCGGTGCAGAGGTATCCGTTATCGGGGTCGAGCCGGATGGGGTGAACATCAACCGGGACTGCGGCTCGACACATCCGGCGGCACTCATGCAGGCGGTGCGTGATGCGGGTGCCGATCTCGGCATTGCCTTCGATGGAGATGGCGATCGCGTGGTCATGGTGGATCATACAGGCGAGGTCGTGGACGGCGACGAATTGTTGTTTCTGATTGCTTCTCATCGGGCGAAAACGGGCGCGCTGAGGGGTGGGGTGGTCGGCACGGTGATGAGTAATTTTGGGCTGGAGCGTGCGTTCGCCGGGTTGGACATCGATTTCTACCGGGCCGCGGTTGGTGACCGCCATGTCCTGGAGGCCCTCTGGAAGCGAGGCTGGGAGCTCGGGGGGGAGGGATCCGGACACATCCTCTGTCTCGATCTCACGACGACGGGCGATGCGATCATCGCCGCGCTACAGGCGCTGGTGCCGATCATGGAATCGGACAGCGGGCTACACGAATTGAAGCAGGGTATGGCCAAACTGGCGCAGACCATGATCAACGTACAGTGCGATCGGCCGGCCGAGGTAGCGGATTCGGGGCCGGTTACCGCTGAGGTGAAGCGCCAGGCAACGGTTCTCGGTGACCGGGGTAGAATTCTGCTACGCCCTTCCGGGACAGAGCCGGTCGTGCGGGTGATGGTGGAAGGGGAGGACGCATCGATAGTGGAGAAAATCGCGGGCGAACTCGCGTCGGTCGTCAACGACGCCGTGTGATTGGGGCAGATTCACGCGCCCACGCGGGCCGTTGTATGCAAGCCGGCGAGCGTATAACATTGCGCGCCCTTCCAAGAGGGGTGACAGCATGGCTCGGGTAATACGCCGGGCCATGGTGGCCGCCAACTGGAAGATGAACGGCTCGAAAGCCCTGGTGGCGAGGTTTGCCAAGGCACTTGGTGAAGCGTCGTTGCCGGAAAGCGTGGATGTGATCGTGATGCCGCCGGTGGTTCTCTTGCCCGAACTGGTGGCAGGTCTCGTGGACAGCGGAGCGGGCGCAGGCGCGCAGGATCTGCATGCGCAACCCTCGGGTGCATACACCGGCGAAATTGCCGGAGGAATGCTGAGCGAGGCGGGTGCGCGTTGGGTACTCACGGGCCATTCAGAACGGCGCCAATACAACGCTGAAAGCAACGACGAGGTGGCGACCAAATTCGCCGCCGCGCTGCGTGCCGATCTCACACCGGTGCTGTGTGTCGGTGAGACGCTCGAAGAGCGGGATGCCGGCCGGGAAGAAGAGGTGGTTACCCGCCAGATTCGGGATGTGCTGAACATCGTGGACGTGCAGGATCTCGGCAAGGGCGTACTGGCCTATGAGCCGGTTTGGGCCATCGGTACGGGGCGCACGGCCAGTCCGGATCAGGCGCAGGCCATGCACGCACACATCCGCGCAGTGGTCGCGGAGGCCGATGAGTCCGTCGGGCAATGCATGCGCATCCTCTATGGGGGCAGCGTCAAGCCGGACAACGCGCTGGCATTGTTCGAGCAGGATGACATTGACGGTGGTCTGATCGGGGGCGCCGGACTTGAAATAGAGAGCTTTCTCTCCATCGTCGGGGCGGCGGGAGCCAGCGGCGCGGCGAAGGCGAAATAGAACGAGGAAAGCGGATAGTTGAGCTATGACGACTTTTGAAACAGTAATGCTGATCCTGTTGGTGGTGGATGCGCTGGCGCTCGGTGGCCTGGTGCTGATACAGCAGGGTCGCGGGGCCGACGTGGGCGCGGCATTCGGCAGCGGTTCGTCCAACACGATGTTCGGCAGCGCGGGCAGCACTTCTTTTTTGACCAAGATTACCACCTGGCTTGCGATTGGCTTTTTCGTGATTTCTTTCGGACTGGCCTACGCAGCGAAAGAACGAGCAGCAAGCGTTAGCGATCTCGGTATCCCGAGCATTGCACCAGTGGAGCAGGCAGCGGACGACGCGCCGGATACGGCCGTGCCGGGTTCCGAGGCCGAACAGTTGACTGATCCAGAGGAAGGTGTAGATTCCGACATCCCCGACGTATGAGCCTCCGGCTGAAGCCTCCGGTTGGAGCCTCCGGTT
>DCWG01000122.1:0-2235 GCA_002327525.1 Gammaproteobacteria bacterium UBA2168
GCGTGACCTCACACCTGGCGAGAACCTCAAGGCGGTGTTCGGCGGCTGGTCGGATGACAAAACGCGCTTCTTCGTTCTGACCAACGAACGCGACAGGAAAGCCTTCGACTTGTACGGCTATGCTGCGGATGGCTATGCGCGCGAGATGCTCTTCAGAAACGAGGACAGCTGGTCGGTACAGGCCAGCTCTGCGAACGGTAGGTACCTGGCGCTGGTACGCATGCATTCGAGCGCGGACAGTGACCTGTATCTGCTCGATACCGAGGATGCAGCATCAGGGCCGCAACTAATTACGCCGCACGAAGGTAATGTCAGCCACACAGCGTACACGTTTACACCCGACAGCAGGAAACTGGTGTATGGCACGGACGCGCATGGCGAGTTTCGGCAAGCGTGGACGTACGATGTTGCGGCACGCGCGCACTCGCCGCTCGCAACGCCGGATTGGGACGTCGCCTTCGTGTTCTATTCCGAATCCGGACGTTACCGTGTGACGGGAATCAACGAAGACGCGGGCTACACCATCGAGGTGCTTGACACGCGGAGCGGCGCCCGGTTGCCGTTGCCGGGCCTGCCGCCCGGTGATCTGGCGCAGATGCGATTCTCGCCAGACGAGATGCAGATGGCGCTGATGGTGAGTACGGATACTTCGCCGCGCGACGTCTACGTGGCGGATCTTGCCAGCGGCGAGGTGCGTCGCCTGACTCAAGCCCCCAATCCGGAGATTGACGAGACGCAGCTGGTAGAGAGCGAGATCATTCGCTATCCGAGTTTCGACGGCCTGCAGATACCGGGCGTGCTTTACCGTCCACGCACAGCCAGTGCCGAAACACCCGCCCCTGCGCTCGTGTGGGTGCATGGCGGCCCGGGTGGGCAGAGCAAGCGCGGGTACACGGCGACTCTTCAGCATCTGGTGAATCACGGTTACGCGGTGCTCGCCGCCAACAACCGCGGTTCGTCGGGCTATGGCAAGACGTTCTACCACATGGACGATCAGCGCCATGGAGAGGTGGATCTCGACGACATCGTGTATGCGGAACGCTACCTGGCCGCACTGGACTGGGTGGACCGCGATCGAATCGGGATCATCGGAGGCTCCTATGGCGGCTACATGGTGGGCGCGGCACTGGCCTTCCGCCCCGACGTCTTCAAGGTGGGCGTAAACATATTCGGCGTGATGAACTGGGTGCGCACGCTGGAATCGATTCCACCCTGGTGGGAGGCACAGCGCAAAAGCCTGTACGACGAAATGGGAGATCCGGCTACCGACGGCGAGCGGCTGCGCCGCATATCACCGCTGTTTCATGCAGACGATATCCATGTTCCGTTACTGGTGGTGCAGGGTGCGAACGATCCCCGTGTACTGCAGGTGGAGAGCGATGAGATCGTTGCCGCCGTACGAGAAAACGAGGTACCCGTCGAGTACGTCCTGTTTCCGGATGAAGGGCATGGCTTCTCCAGGCGCGCCAACCGGATCACGGCATCGGATGCGTTCGTTGCGTTTCTGAATAAGTACCTGAAGTAGCAGCGCTCAGGTACCATCCCGTGATCTGTATGATGGGAGATGAGTATGAGCGAGCACTCCGAATCTCAGGCGGGCACACAACAGAGTGCATCCGTCGAGCGTACGCTGTCGGGCAACGCGGATCTGGACATCGGTGGTGTGCTGCGCGAGGCGTGGCAGAAGACCACCGGCATCAAACTGCTGGTGTTTGGCGGCGCCGTTGTCTTTTTCTTCGGTATGGTCGTTCTGATGGCCATCCTCGGCGTGCTCATCAACTTCGATCCGCTGGCGTCGTTCGACCGGATTCTGCTGCAGGTGCTGATCGCAGCATTGTTGTACCCATTCGCAGCCGGCGTGATGATGACCGGGGTCCGGCATAGCGTCGGACTACCGGTGAGCCTTGAGGGGTTGGTCGCCTACTATGGGGCTGTGCTGACCATAGCGGCCGTGGGCGTGATTCAGAGCATCGCGATCAGCATCGGCATGCTGTTGTTCATTTTGCCGGGCCTGTACCTCTCCATCGCGCTGGTATTGGCTATCCCACTGCACGTGGAAAAGCGGCTCAATGTCATCGACTCGCTGACTACATCGCTGAAGCTGGTCAACAAGAAATTCCTTGAAGTGACCATTTTGTTGATTGTGGTCGGGTTGGTCGTGGGGCTCACGTCGTTCACCATCATCGCACTGTTCTGGACCTTGCCGTGGATGATCATGGTGGGGGGTATCATCTA
>DCWG01000122.1:2565-2698 GCA_002327525.1 Gammaproteobacteria bacterium UBA2168
CGTCAGCTGGCGGGTATCGGTCTGACCGAGTAAGGCAGATTGACAAAGGCGGCGCCAATCGGGAGAATTCCGCGCCCTCGTCGGGGTGCTGTCCCCGGTCGCAGGCCGTGGCTACGTAGCTCAGCTGGTTAGA
>DCWG01000107.1 GCA_002327525.1 Gammaproteobacteria bacterium UBA2168
CAATGGCGGCGGGGGTGTATTCGCCTATATCGACGACCTGCGCAACGTGAGCATTTTGCTGATGATGATGTGGTTCGCCCTACGCTTCATCAAGTTCGTCGAAATCCACATCAGCGATCAGGGTTACCGCAATAAGCCAGTAGACCGAACGAGCGTCATTGCCATCGGACGCTTGTTGCGAATCTCGATCGTCATCACGGGTACCCTGATGGTGCTGCAGGCGCTGGGATTCAGCGTCACCGGCCTTCTGGCATTTGGCGGCATCGGTGGTGCGGCTGTGGGTTTTGCCGCCAAGGATTTGTTGGCCAACTTCTTCGGCGCACTGATGATATTTCTTGACCGGCCGTTTTCGGTCGGCGATTGGATCTGCTCCCCCGACCGTGATATCGAAGGCACGGTTGAGGAGATTGGCTGGCGTCTGACGCGAATCCGTACTTTCGATCAGCGGCCGTTGTACGTGCCAAACTCCGTGTTCACGACGCTGGCGGTGGAGAATCCGTCGCGCATGCTCAATCGTCGTATATACGAGACCATTGGCATTCGCTATGACGATGTTCACGCGCTACCCGCCATCGTCGCCGATGTAGAGAACATGCTCAAAGAACACGCGGCCATCGACCAGCAGAAAACGCTGATGGTCAACTTCAACGCGTTTGGCGCATCCTCCCTCGATTTCTTCGTCTACACCTTCACCAGGACAACCGCGTGGGCCGAGTATCACGAGATCAAACAGGACGTGCTGTTTCGTATCTCCGAGATCATCACGGATCATAGCGCCGAGATCGCCTTTCCCACCCAGACACTCCTGTTGGCTGAACCTGAGCAGGACGTGCCCGCGAGCGACCGGCCGTCAGCGTGAATTCCCAGCGGGCCACGCGGGCACTTGCACGGGCGCGAGTGTTGGTGAGTGCGCAAGAGGTCGAGGCAGCCGTCGATCGGGTATCGGTTCGTGTTTCGGCGATGCTGCGTCATTCGAATCCCGTCGTCCTGTGCATACTCCAGGGTGGCTATGCCTATCACGCGCAATTGTGCCAGCGGCTGCGGTTCCCACTCGAGACCGGATATCTGCACGTGAGCCGCTACGGCGAAAACACCACAGGCGGAGCGTTGCACTGGCGCGCGCGGCCGTCGCTGGATGTCGGCGATCGCACCGTGCTGGTCGTAGATGACGTGCTCGACAAGGGAGTAACCCTCGCCGTGGTCATCGATGCGTTGAAAGAAGCGGGTGCGCGAAAGGTCTTTTCGACGGTGCTGGTGAGCAAGGACGTGGCTGATCGGGAGCGCCCGGGCATTGACTTTGTGGCGCTGCACTGTCCGGATGAGTATCTGTTCGGCTGTGGAATGGATTTTCGTGGCTACTGGCGCAATCTGCCGGAGATATACGCGCTACCCGCCGACCTGGAGCACCCGTAATGAGGCGCATTGCCGTCATTGGCGGATCGGCGCCCGTTCCCTTGTCCGGCTCTGCTCAAGGTAAGTCGGAAACGCCGTCGACACCCTATGGAGATCCGTCCGCGCCCATTCATTGCTTTCGAAGTGGCGCAATGGACGTGCTCTCGCTATCACGGCACGGCCCCGGCCACCGCTACACACCGCATCAGATCAACTACCGGGCCAACGTGTGGGCGTTACGCGAACTCGGCGCCGAAGGCGTGATTGCAACGTTTACCGTAGGTGGCATAAGTGCCGCGCTCACACCCGGGACACTGGTTCTGCCGGATCAGGTCATCGACTATACGTGGGGACGTGCGCATACCTTCGATCTGCCCGGCGAACGGCATGTCGAGTTTTCTGATCCCTTCGATGAAGGGCTGCGGCGCTGGCTTGCCGCAGGGGCTGGCCACTCGGGACTCGAAGTCGTTCTCGGGGGCACGTACGGCGCCACCCAGGGCCCGCGGTTGGAAACCGCGGCCGAGATCGACCGCCTGGACGGGGAGGGCTGTTCGGTGGTTGGTATGACGGCGATGCCGGAAGCCGCGCTTGCCCGGGAACTGGACCTGCCTTACGTGGCCTTGTGCCTCGTGGTCAATCCCGCGGCGGGACGGGGTGCGATCGACCGCGAAGATTGGGCGCAGGTGGGAGAGCGTGGTATGCGCCAGGTGGCCGCACTAATCGAGCGTTGTCTGGAACTCGGTCCAGGCGGCTGACAGAGCCTCGCTGGGGTGTAGTGGGTCGATGCGAACGATCACACCGAATTTGGGGTGGTCGAGATAGTGGAGTTCGCCGCTGCGCATACGTCTGCGTTCATCCATGACCATTCCCAGCTCGAGCCAGTCTCCGGGCGGAGACCAGTCTGGCCCACCGTCCGCCTCCAGACTGACGGGCAGCAAACCGAGTGCAGGCTCGCGATACACCAGATTTGCGTGAAAGTGCAGATACCGGCCAATGGTGACAGCGAGGGTACCCTCGAGTTGGAACACATCGTCCATCGGCAGACCGTATTGTATGAGCAGGGGGTCGGGGGCTCCTCGAGGTGGCACGGGCTGGATCCAGCCTGCGTGCATCAGCACTGAATAGGCGCTGCGCGCGCCGATACGAGCGGCCATATCGCTCATGACGAGTGATTGCCGAGGCCGAAGCGCGAAGCTCGACGCCATCAGTGCGGTCTCGAAATGCTCGAGAGCCCCGATCCAGAGTTCCTCTACTGTGGGCGGCTGGGGTGGTGGTTCGATATCGATCACCACCTCCAAGGAGGGTGCCCCCGGAGAGATTTCGACGGCGATGATTTCATCGTCCGGCACCAAATCGTCGAGCGCTGCGTCTCCCCGTGCGCCGCTTCCCACGGCTTCGCTCTTCGTATCGGCCTCCGGGGTTTCGACCAGCCCGGGCTCGATATCCGGTGTCGTCCCCGGCTCTTCTCCCTGCGGGATTACCAGAGCGGGATCAATCTCCAGCGGCTCGCTCGGCTCCGCCGGCGAGATATCGTGCAGCGGCAGAGCCAGTAACTCGAGTGTGGGATCATCCAGGTCGTATCCGGCGCCTGCATCGCGCCCGGCGAGTGTGCGAACATCGGCCGGCAGCGACGGCAGTGTTGCCAGCGCCAGCTTCTCCTCAGTAGTTGCCTCCAGCACCGCGGGCCGCTGCAGGACGATCACCTCCACGGCGTACCATTGCCAGGTAAGGTGGTCTTCGAGCTCTTCGGCCCCGATCGCCTCGATCGCCCATGAGGCGCAAGCGCACAGAGCGAGAATCGAGCGGTGCGCTGGTCTGATATGGTGGGATTGGCTCATCCCTGAACCGCCCGCGCGGGCTCTGCGGGCGCCAGTTTCGCGAGCAGCTTATCTGCAAAGCGCAACCGTTGTTCGAAATCGGTTAGTTCACGGGTGACGCGCAGCACGTTGCCGCCATCCATACGATAGGTCGCGGGTTCGCTCTGTACCAGACGCACGAGCGCGAAGAGGTCGACGCTGGTGTCAGGGGAGAATTCAAAGCGCCCGCCGTGCTCGCCGAGATCGATACGACGAATGCCCTGCGCTTCTGAACTCAGCTTGAGCTCGGTGGTGCGAAACAGGTGCTTTACGGGCTCCGGCAGAAGACCGAAGCGGTCGATCATCTCGACGCGCAACTCGTCGAGATCAGTGCTGCCGGCTGCATTGGCAATGCGTTTGTACATGATGAGTCGTGAGTGTACGTCAGGAAGATAGTCCGACGGAATGATCGTAGCGGCGTGCAGGTTGACCTCCTGGCTGACGGGCTCAAGCGGCTCGTCTGCACTGGGCGTGCCACCCGCGCGAATGGTTTTGACAGCTCGGTTGAGCAGGTCCATGTACAGGGAGAAGCCAACCGACTCGATCTGCCCCGATTGTTCGTCACCCAGTAATTCGCCGGCGCCGCGTATCTCCATGTCGTGCGTGGCGAGGGTAAAGCCCACACCGAGCTCACCGGCTGCCTCGATGGCCTCCAGACGTTTCACGGCATCAGCCGTCATCGCCTTGGGATGCGGTGTCAGGAGATAGGCGTAAGCCTGATGATGCGACCGGCCGACCCGCCCGCGCAACTGGTGTAGCTGCGCGAGACCGAATTTGTCCGCGCGCTCTATGATGATCGTATTGGCATTGGGAATGTCGATACCCGTTTCGATGATGGTAGTGCATACCAGCACGTTCAACTGACGATGGTAGAAGTCGTTCATCACCGACTCGAGCGCCCGTTTGGGCATCTGTCCGTGTCCTACACCGATGCGTGCCTCCTCCACCAGATCGCGCAGCTGCGCAGCGCTTTGTTCGATGGTGCGGACTTCGTTGTGAACGTAGAACACCTGGCCGCCGCGCAATAGTTCCCGGCTGATGGCCTCGCGGATGATGTGGTTGCGCTTCTGTTGGACGAACGTCTTGATCGAAAGCCGCCGGGCAGGCGGGGTGGCGATGATGGAGAGGTCGCGGATGTTGTTCATTGCCATGTTCAGCGTGCGCGGGATCGGCGTGGCGGTCAGAGCGAGAACGTCGACCTCCGCGCGTAGGCTGCGCAGGCGTTCTTTCTGCCGCACACCGAATCGGTGTTCCTCGTCGATGATCACGAGCCCCAGTTCCTTGAAACGAAAAGAGGGTGAGAGCAATTTGTGTGTTCCGATCAGGATGTCGATCTTCCCCGTGCTCATGCGCCGTTGAACGTCGGCCACCTGGGCATCCGAACGAAGCCTCGAGACGACTTCGATCTGCACCGGCCAGTCAGCGAAACGATCGCGAAAGGTCTCGAAGTGCTGCTGGGCGAGCAGAGTCGTGGGCACCAGCACGACCACCTGGCGTGCGTTCTGCGCGACTACGAATGCGGCACGCATCGCGACCTCTGTCTTGCCGAATCCAACGTCACCGCAAATCAGCCGGTCGGTAGCCTGGCTGGAGGCGAGATCTCCCAGTACCACGTCGATGGTCTGCTGCTGATCTGGGGTCACCTCGAACGGAAACTGCTCCGCGAAGTGCCGATACTCGGCCGCGTCGTTCTGAAAAGCGAAAGATTCGGTGCTGGCACGCCGTGCGTATATATCCAGTAATTCGGCCGCCACGTCGACCACGCGCTCCGCCGCGCGGCGCTTCGCTTTTTCCCACTGATCCGAGCCGAGACGGTGCAGCGGCGCCAGTGCCTCGTCGGCCCCGGAGTATCGGCTGATCAGGTGCAGAGCGGTGACGGGGACGTAGAGTCTGGCTTCCTCGGCGTACTCGAGTGTGAGAAATTCGTTCTCGTGGCCGTCGATGGATAGAGTTTGCAGACCACGGTAGCGGCCGATGCCGTGCTCGATGTGGACCACCGGAGCCCCGATGGAAAGCTCGGTCAGATTGCGGATGATCTGATCGGGATCGATGACCCGATCGGCGGATACGGTCTCGACAGCGCGCGTGCCCAGGATCTGGCTCTCGCTGATGACGATGAATTGCGGCAGCCACAGACTCTGTGCAAGCGGCGCGGTGGTGATTCCGAGCGGCGCGGCGGACTCAAGAAAGCTCACCAGATCCGCGAATTCGGTGGGTCGCAGATCCGCACGAGCGAGAAACTCGTACAGGAGTTCGCGCCGTCCGGCCGTTTCGGCCGTGAACAGAATCGGTGTGCCGATATTGTCGTGCACGAATCGCACTAATGCCGCCGCCGGTTGCTTCAATCGCACATTGGCTTGCAGATCCGGGAGTTCTCGCGCATCGAACACGTGTTCGTGGCGTTGGTAGTCCTCGACGATGACGCGCGGGTGGGCCGTCATCGCGGCGTTGAGTTCCTCTACGGACAGGTATAGCTGGCTGGGGTCGAGAATGGGACGTTCGATGTCGTGGCGGAGACTCTCGTGGCGTGCGGCGATGCTCTGGGTGAACTGGGTGGCGGCTTCCTGAACACCCGCCTCCAACACGATGGTGACATTCGCTGGCAGATAGTCGAACAGGCTGGCGGTGTTTTCGAAGAAGAACGGCAGGTAGTACTCGATGCCCGCGGGCGCGAGTCCGGAGGAGACATCCTGATAGACGGAACAACGTCTGTGATCACCCTGAAAGCTGTTGTGCCAACGATCGCGAAAACGTGCGATGGCGTCTGCTTCCAGCGGAAACTCACGCGCCGGCAACATGCGGACCTCGCTGACCTGTTCGACCGTGCGTTGGCTGTCGGGATCGAACAGACGCAGTGAGTCGATCTCGTCGTCGAACAAATCGATCCGTATCGGAAACTCTGATCCCATGGGATAGATGTCGAGTAAAGACCCGCGGGCAGCATACTCGCCGCGGTTCGCAACCGTTTCCTGAGCGCGGTAACCGGCCGCTTCCAGCATGAGCCGACGCCCGTCGATGTCGAATTTGTCGCCCACCCCCAGATCGAGGATGTGCCCGGCGACATAAGAAACGGGACACAGCCGATGCATGAGCGTGGTGACGGGTACCACGAGGATGCCGTGGTGCGTTTGCGGCACGCGCGCGAGGGCGAGCAGACGCTCTGAAATGATGTCCTGATGAGGAGAGAACGCGTCGTAGGGCAAGGTTTCCCAATCGGGGAAATGCAGGGGTTCGTCGAGATCGGCTGCAAAGAAGGACAGCTCGTCCAGAGTACTGTTCGTACGGTTGGTGCTGCGCGTCACGATCAGCGTCAGACCGTCGAAGGTGCTCGCCGCCACAGCTGTGTAATAGCCCAGGGCCGCCCCCGGCAGATGCCGCCAACCGAGTCTCTGTCCCGCGGACGGGAGTGGGACCTGTGGATGAATGGGCGCGGACACGTATATTCCGGTGTTGGGCGAGGGCGCGTATTCTACGTGGGTGAGAGAGCGATTCGTAGCATTTGCACGACTTCCGCGGCCCTGCCGATGAGCCCTGGTTCGGCGGCGATACTGTTGTTGCTTGTCGCGGCGTTGAGTTTCGCGGTCGGGGTCTGGTATGGCGGTAATCTCGGGTTCGTGCGGCCGCAGAGTTCCAGCCCGACGGTCGAGGCTGCCGTGGCCGAGCCTAGCAAAAGCGCGCCGGCCGCAGTGCGGCCGGTGGCGCTAGTGAACGGCAGGCGCTGGTCTGCCCTCGAGGTGTAGCTCACCGAACACCGGGCCGAGCTCTCTGCGGGTGCGCGCCGCGGTGAGACGAGGGCGATGCTCGATGCACTGGAAGAGGCTGCGCCGATGCATGCACCCGCGGTTGGCCGTGTGCTCGCGCGTTACCTCGACATCGTAGTGGACGACGTTCGCGCCGTAATGTTGCTCGCCCGGGTCTGCGAAACCCGGCATCAGCGACGACGAGCGCTCGCTGTGTTGATCGACGCTGCGGAGTTCACGGGCGGTGCGGATGGTGATGTGATAGAGGAACACATAGCACGGCTGGCGGGGCGTTACGCGGAGGAGTTGCGCGAGACCGGTGCGCGAGATCGCCTCGTCTCGTTTTATGAATACATGGTGACAGTGCGAGCGCACCAGGATGCCTATCGTGTTGGCTGGATTCGCGCGCTCGGGGCTGGCGGTGGAACGCCAGGGTGCGATGATGCTCACCGAAGCGCTGGCCAACGGGCAGTTCGTGCGACTAATGATGGATACGGGTGCGAGTCATAGCGCTCTGACGACCGAGCGGCTGCGCCGGCTCTGGGTGCACGCCGTCTTCGACGCGATGTACGCGTCATGACGGCTGGCGGTGTGGTGGACGTACCGATGTTCGAACTACGCGAACTGAGCGTGGCCGGACGCACGTTCGAGGCTTTCGAGGTGCTCGCACTCGACGATCTCCCCGCTGGAGTAGACGGGCTGCTGGGCATGGACGTTCTCGACGGCTTCAGCTGGCCGGGTACGGGCGCCGCGCCGCGGTAGTTCGGCGGTCAGACGGGTAGCGCGTAGGGACGCAACGTGCTAAAGTTCGCCCCACTTTTGGCCTAAAAAACGTAACGATCACGGGGAGTTGGAGTGCGATTGCGGGTTATGTGCGAACTTGCGACGGGCAGCTGTGTGCGTGCGATCCTGCCGATTTGCCACGACCGGTTGCACAAGGCTGCAAATAGGGTCGCAAAAAAAATCGCAGTTTAGAGTTGCAAAGAGAACAGGTGAAGCCGACCAATATCTTCGATCCCAACTACTTTCACAAAGTCGTCGACTGCCAGTGGGCCTGTCCGGCGCATACCCCGGTGCCTGAGTACATACGGCTCATTGCGCAGGAACACTACACACAAGCATACATGCTCAACTGGGATTCGAACGTCTTTCCGGGCATTCTGGGTCGTACCTGCGACCGGCCCTGCGAGCCTGCCTGTCGGCGTGTGCGCACCGAGGAGAAGGCGGTTGCCATCTGCCGGTTGAAACGCGTGGCTGCTGATCACAAGGGCGACGTAACTCCTTTTCTCCCGCGAGTGCCGACAGCCAAGAATGGCAAACGGGCGGCGCTGCTCGGTGCCGGCCCGGCTTCGCTAGCCGTGGCGCGTGACCTGCTGCCCTTCGGCTACGAAGTGCACATGTTCGACAAGGATCCCGCAGGCGGCGGCATGATGCGTAGTCAGATACCGGCCTTTCGTCTGCCGGAGAGCGTCCTCGACGAGGAGGTGGATCTCATTGTCAACATGGGTGTGGACACACATTTTGGCGAGGAGATAACGAGTATGCAGGCCATGCTCGATAAAGGTTACGACGCCTACTTCGTGGGGACGGGTGCTCCAAGGGGCCGCGACCTGGAACTGCCTGGCAGGCAGGAAGTGGACCAGCACATCTCCGTCGGCATCGACTGGCTTTCGAGTGTCGCGTTCGGACATACGACGGAAATCACCGGTAAGGTGCTCGTGATGGGCGGAGGCAACACGGCAATGGACTGCTGCCGTACTGCCAAGCGCCTCGGTGCCGAGAGCGTTGATATCGTAGTGCGTTCGGCATTCGAGGTGATGAAGGCATCTGACTGGGAAAAGGAAGATGCCATGGCCGAGGGTATCCCGATCATAAACAACCGGCCGCCGAAGGAGTTCGTGCACGAGAACGGTAAACTCACCGGCGTGTGGTTTGAGTGTGTGAAACCCGTCAAGGGCGAGGATGGCCGGCTGCGCTACGAACCGAGTGGCGAGCCGGATGTGTTCATGGAGTGCGACCACATACTGATGGCGATTGGTCAGGAGAACCACTGTCCGTGGATCGAGCGCGATATCGGGATCGAATTCGACAAATGGGACTGTCCGAAACTCGATGAGGACACACTACAGTCGACGCACCCGAAGGTTTTCTTCGGGGGTGATTCCGCTTTCGGGCCGGAGAACATCATCTGGGCCTCGGCCCAGGCACACAAGGCGGCGATATCCATGCACCTGTTCATGCAGGGCAGGGATCTGCGCTCGGAGCGACCGCCGGAAGGGTTGAATCTGATCAGTCAGAAGATGGGTGTGCACGAGTGGAGCTACGACAGCGAACACGATACCTCCATGCGCTTCCTGGTGCCGCACGCGGACAAGAGGGCCGCGCTCAAAGACATAAAGATGGAGGTAGAGCTCGGCTTCAACGAGGAACTGGCCGCCAAGGAAGCCCAGCGCTGTCTGAATTGCGACATGCAGACAGTTTTCACAGACCGGTTGTGTATCGAGTGTGATGCCTGCGTCGACATCTGCCCCATGGACTGTATCTCGTTCACCAGCAACGGCGAGGAACAGGAGATGCGCGTGCGCCTGACTGCGCCTGCGGCAAACGCCGAACAGGACCTGTACGTGTCCGCGGCACTCGGCACGGGCCGGGTCATGGTGAAGGACGAGGATGTGTGCCTGCATTGTGGTTTGTGCGCGGAGCGTTGCCCCACCAACGCGTGGGACATGCAGAAATCCGTGTTGCACGTGCCGCAATTGGGATCTTTCGCCGAATGACCATGTACAACGACTTCGTCATCCGCTTTGCTAACGTCAACGGCTCCGGCTCGGCAAGTGCCAATGGAATGTTCGCCAAGGCGCTGTATCGCATGGGCATACCGGTGGCCACGCGCAACATCTTCCCATCCAACATTCAGGGTCTGCCAACGTGGTTTGAGGTGCGTGTCAGCGAGAAGGGCTATCTGGGACGACGCGAAGGCGTCGACATCATGGTGGCGATGAACGCGGAAACGCTGGCTGACGACGTGGCGAGCATCAAGCCAGGGGGGTATCTGTTTTACGACAGCTCGAAACAGCTGACCTGGGCGTTGCGCAGGGATGACATCACCGAGATCGGCATGCCGATCTCGACGCTCCTGTTACCTGAATTCGCCGATCCAAAACAACGTGGGCTGTTCAAGAACATCGTCTATCTCGGAGCACTCTCGGCACTATTGAACATCGAGTTCGAAGTCATCACCGGCATGGTCTCCACACAGTACAAAGGCAAGGATGACCTGATCGCCCCCAACATTCACGCACTCGAGATCGGACGTCGCTATGCACTCGATTACCTCGACGCTCCGCTGCCGATACAGGTGCGTCGTAGCGACGGTGTGGGCGATCGCATCATGGTGGATGGCAATACTGCCGCAGCGCTCGGTTCCCTCTATGGCGGGGCTACGGTGTGTGCGTGGTACCCCATCACACCCTCCACGTCGGTGGCGGAAGCGTTCGAGAAGTATGCCAATCAGCTGCGCAAGGATGAGTCCGGCCGGCGTAAGTTCGCGGTCGTGCAGTCCGAGGACGAGTTGTCGGCCATCGGTATCGTCATCGGTGCGGCCTGGAACGGCGCGCGCTCGTTTACCGTGACCAGCGGTCCCGGCGTATCGCTAATGTCGGAGTTCCTGGGACTCGCTTACTTTGCGGAGATTCCAATGGTGCTATGGGACATTCAGCGCGCGGGACCCTCGACCGGTATGCCCACCCGCACGCAACAAGGCGATCTGTTGTCCTGCGCGTATGCATCGCACGGCGATACCAAACATCCGCTGCTGTTTCCGTCGACCCCCAGGGAATGCTTCGACTTTGGTGCTCAGTCACTCGATCTCGCGGATCGGCTGCAGACCCCGATCATCATCCTGAGTGACCTCGAGCTTGGTATGAACGACAGTCTCTGCGATCCCTTTGCATGGGATACGAAACAGCGTTACGACCGCGGCAAGGTGCTAAACGCCGAGCAGCTGGAAGAAGCGGGGCAGTTCGGTCGCTACCTCGATGTGGATGGCGACGGTATCGGCTATCGCACATACCCGGGTACCCACCCGGAAAAGGGCGCGTTTTTCACCAGGGGTACCTCCCGGGACGAATTCGCCGCCTATACAGAGAGCCCGGACGCCTACCAGCGCAACATGGAGCGATTGGTGTACAAGTGGGAGACTGCGGCCAAGATCGTGCCCCAGGCGGTGGTGCACGATGCTGGTGAGGCCGCCGGGATTCTCTATTATGGCACGAGTGCTGCACCCATGACGGAAACACTCGACATGTTGGCGGAGGATGGCATCAGTCTAGATCGAATTCGCGTTCGCGCTTTCCCGTTCGGCGAGGAGGTCATGACGTTTCTCGAGCGCCACGAGATCGTGTTCGTTGTGGACCAGAACCGCGACTCCCAGATGCGTACGTTGCTCGTAAACGAGCTGGAACTGGATCCTGCCGCGCTGATCCCGGGTCGCTACTACGCGGGGCTTTCCATTTCCGCAGATACGATCTACAGCCAGGTGAAAGCCTACTTCGAAGTAACCCGCCGACCGCGGATCAAGCGCGCCTGACGGAGACGTTCATGACCTTTGTCGCCAAACCGAAAGTCCACCATCCGCTGTTACCGGTCAGCGACCTTGGCCTCACGCGGCGTGACTACGAGGGTTCGGTATCCACGTTGTGTGCCGGGTGCGGTCACGACTCGGTGAGTGCAGCCATCGTGCGGGCGTGCGCTGAGCTGAGTATTCCGCCGCACCGCTTTGCCAAGGTGTCGGGCATAGGTTGTTCGTCCAAGACACCGAGTTATTTCCTGTCCAAATCACATGGGTTCAATTCGGTGCATGGTCGTATGCCGAGCGTCGCCACGGGCGCGAACATGGCGAATCGGGATCTGTTTTGCGTAGGTGTGTCGGGGGACGGTGACAGTGCGTCCATCGGACTCGGCCAGTTTGCCCATGTGGTGCGCCGCCGCATCAATATGGTCTACATCGTGGACAACAACGGCATCTACGGTCTGACCAAGGGTCAGTTTTCCGCCACCAACGATAAGGGCTCCACCAACAAGAAGGGGGTGCCCAACCTGCACGAACCCATCGACCTCGTCAGTATGGCGCTGCAAATCGGTGCGAGTTTCGTCGCCCGCAGCTTTTCCGGGGACAAGCGCCAGCTGGTGCCGCTGATCAAGGCGGCGCTAATGCACCGCGGCGTGTCGTTCCTGGACGTGATCTCGCCGTGTGTTGCCTTCAATAATCACAACGGATCTACCAAGAGCTACGAGTACGTACGCGGACATGGCGGTAGTGTGGTAAACGCCGAGTTCTTCGCTCGTCACGAAGAGATCACGGCCGACTACGCGCCGGGCACGCGGGAAGATGTGCGGATGCCGGACGGTTCGACCCTTCAGCTGTACAAACTCGACGACGACTACGATGTACATGACCGGGTGGGTGCGCTCAACTACATGCAGCGCCGCGCTCAGGAAGGCGACGTGGTCACGGGACTTCTGTACGTGGATCCGAATACCTTCGATTGTCACGAGGTGCTTGGCACGGTCGATACGCCGCTCAACGAGCTAAATGAGACTGATCTGTGTCCGGGGAGCGCGGCGCTGGCGGAGCTGAACGAGAGCTTTCGGTAGGCTGTTTTGTTGTCGTCTACGTCGGATGCGTCGGATCTAACGTGGTCGAGATTTGGGGAACCGGCGGGGTTGGATGTCGCGCGAGGGGAGGCTTCACGAGGGTTGGTGATGTGGGGGTTTCGAAGCCATTGTGCCGGGTCAGGGTGCAGGGAGTTGGCCGGCTTTGCGAAACTTGAACGCGGTTCGCGTTTTTTTCTTCGCTCGTATACATTTATTTCCCGGATATGTGCGCTAAAACCGGGCAAATATGCGGCAAATCGCGTTTGACCTCTATATAATCCGCGCCGTTTTCACACCCCCCCTCAAAGGAAAGAGGAGCTAACGTGGCACTACCCAGTCTCGATGACTACTTCCCCGACTGGAAAGAGCGCGAAGCGCTCGCGGAGGCGATGATCCCGATCATCGGACGGCTGTACCGTAAAAATGTCGTGACGTACTGTTATGGACGGGCGCTTTACAATCAGAGTGTTGTCCAGATCATGAAGACCCACCGTTACGTGCGTCAGATTGCGGAGAACGAACTTTCCGAATTCGAGAGCTATCCCATCCTTGAGGCGCTTTCTCAGCTCGACCTGGGCCCGTCCCATGTCGACGTCGGGAAGCTCGCCATCACCTACATGGATGAGAGTGAGAATAGCGAGATGAGGCCCCTCGATTTCGTGAAACGCGAATGTGCAAAGGTGATCGGGCGTCACGTGCCGCCCGTCGAGAAGCCTCAGGATATCGTGTTGTATGGGTTCGGGCGCATAGGGCGCCTGCTCACGCGTCTGCTGGTGGAGAAGACGGGCAGCGGAGAGCAGCTTCGCCTGCGCGCAATAGTCGTGCGCAAGGGCAGCGATGACGATCTGGTCAAGCGCGCGAGCCTGCTGCGGCGCGATTCCGTGCACGGGGCTTTTCTAGGTACGTTGCGCATCGATCATGAGAATTGCTGCCTCATCGCCAACGGCAACGTCATCAGGGTGATCTATGCGAGTGGGCCGGATCAGGTTGATTACGAATCCTATGGCATCCACGACGCCATCGTGATCGACAACACCGGTGTGTGGCGTGACGAAGAAGGCCTCGGGCTGCACCTGAAGAACAAAGGTGCGGCGAAGGTGATTCTGACCGCACCCGCGAAGGGCGACCTGAAGAACATCGTCTCAGGATTGAATTCCGATATTCTGGAACCAACCGACAGCATCATCGGTGCGGCATCCTGTACGACCAATGCCATCGTGCCGGTCCTGAAGGCGGTCAATGACGAGTATGAAATCGTCCACGGCCACATGGAAACCGTGCACGCGTACACCAATGATCAAAACCTGATCGACAACTATCACAAGAAGAACCGGCGCGGGCGCGGCGCGCCGCTGAACATGGTGATTACCGAAACCGGGGCATCCAAGGCGGTCGTGAAACTCCTGCCTGAACTGGAGGGCAAGTTGACCGGTAACGCCATCCGCGTACCGACCCCCAACGTGTCGCTGGCAATTCTCAATCTCACGCTCGGTCGTGAGACATCGACCAACGAGGTCAACGACTTTCTGCGAAATACGTCGCTGCATTCCGAATTACAGAGGCAAATCGACTTCACGCGCTCTCCGGAGGTGGTGTCGTCAGACTTCGTCGGCAACCGGCATGCCTGCATCGTCGATGGCGGCGCGACGCTCGCGCGGGACAACCGGATTGTGTTGTACGTGTGGTACGACAACGAATTCGGCTACGCCTGTCAGGTAGTGCGCGTCGTGCAGAAGTGGGCCGGAATCTCGTACCCCCTGGTACCCAAGGACGTCGACAAACAGGGCTTTTAGTGGAGCAAGCGGTGCATAGGCACCCCCCGCTCCTGTAGCGATCCCGCTCGCGGGGGGCGCGCAACGCGCCGCAGTTGCGCGCGACAGGTCTATACGTGAATACCCCATTGGCATCCAGGCAATGCCCCCACTATAATCCGCGCGGTCTGAACGGGGGCCAGCGCGTGGTGCCCCGATTCTCCAATGCATCACGGTCATGGCGCGGCATGTTGAGCGCGTGATACCCGGATATTGAACAACCGATCCTCACACGAGGGGCGAGAGTTACCTTTGTGGATCGCGGAGTGATTCGCAGACAAGTTGCAGGAAATCAGCAACACATATGATCAAGACTAAGAAGGGCCTGGACCTCCCTATCGCCGGGGTGCCAGAGCAGACGATCGAGGCTGCGCACCCGATCCGCACGGCAGCCGTGCTCGGTGAAGACTACCCCGGCATGAAACCCACCATGGCCGTTCGTGAGGGCGATGTCGTCAAACGCGGTGGCTTACTGTTCACAGACAAGCAAAACGACGGCGTGCGTTTCACCTCTCCGGTGGCTGGCCGGATTCTCGGAGTCAATCGGGGAGCGAAGCGCGCCCTGATGAGTGTCACGATAGAAGTAGACGGAGATGACGCCGAGCGGTTTCTCAAGCTCCCGGCGAACGAACTGGGTGCCCTGTCGCGCGAACAGATCGTTGAGAACCTGGTCACAAGCGGACTGTGGACGGCATTGCGCACGCGTCCCTACAGCAAGGTGCCCGCAATCGACTCGGCACCGGCGTCGCTGTTCGTAACGGCCATGGATACCGCTCCCCTGGCGGCGGATCCGGTCGTCGTGATAGAGCAGCGCGCTACCGAGTTCGCGGTCGGTCTCGATATTCTGGCCAAACTGACCGAAGGGCCGGTGTACGTGTGTCAGGCAGCGGGACGGTTCCTGCCCAGTGGCGAGAACACCCAGGTACAGGTGTATGAGTTCAGCGGTCCGCATCCAGCCGGATTGCCTGGGACCCATATACATTTTCTCGATCCCGTCGGACCCGAGAAGACGGTTTGGTTCATTAATTACCAGGACGTCATAGCGGTGGGCGCACAGTTCCTCAGCGGAGAACTGGTCAACGAGCGGGTGATCGCGCTCGGTGGGCCAGTCGTGGCGAAACCGCGGTTGCTACGCACCGTTCTCGGTGCCAGCACTGATGAGCTGACGGCGGGTGAATTGGAGGGCAGAGATCTGCGCGTGATATCGGGTTCGGTGCTGTCCGGTCGCATGGCCGATGGTCCGGAAGCGTTTCTCGGACGCTACCACAATCAAGTGTCCGTGCTGGCGGAAGACCGCAAACGTCGTTTCATCGGTTTTCTGGCACCGGGGTTGCGGCGACACTCGGTGACTCCTACCTATTTTGCATGGTGGCTGGGTAAGAAGGATCTGATCTTCAACACGTCGACCAATGGCAGTGCGCGCGCGATGGTTCCCATTGGCAGCTACGAGAAAGTCATGCCGTTGGACATTCTCGCGACGCAATTATTGCGCGCCCTGCTCACCGGAGATCTCGACTTGGCCATTGCGCTCGGCGCCCTCGAACTCGATGAAGACGATCTGGCGCAGTGCACCTATGCGTGTCCCAGCAAGTACGAATACGGACCGGTTCTGCGTACGGTGCTCACCACGATCGAGAAGGAAGGCTAGGCGTGAAGATGCTGCGTAGGATCTTGGATCGCGTGGCGCCTCACTTCGAGGAAGAAGGCAGGCTATCGGCCCTGTTTCCGGTTTACGAGGCCATCGATACCGCATTGTTCACGCCGGGGCACGTCACCGGCGGCGCGAGTCACGTGCGCGACGGCCTGGATCTGAAACGACTCATGCTGACGGTGTGGTTCGCGGCCTGGATTCCAGTGTTCGTGGGTAGCTACATCGTTGGTTTTCAGGCCAACGAAGCGATGCAGGTGGCGGGCCTGGCCAGCACGGACAATTGGCGTGCGATCGTTTTGGATGCGCTCATCAACTACGACCACACCAGCATGTGGGACAATTTCCTACACGGGCTCGCTTACTTCATTCCCCTGTACGTAGTCGTTTTTCTGGTCGGCATCGCGTTCGAGGTCTGGTTTGCCTCCAAGCGCGGGCACGAGATCAACGAGGGCTTCTTCGTCACTTCGATACTCTTCACCCTGACGCTGCCGCCGGGCACGCCGCTGTGGATGGCCGCGGTCGGTATCGCGTTCGGTGTGGTGATCGGCAAGGAAGTGTTCGGTGGGGTGGGCAAGAATTTCCTGAACCCCGCGTTGACGGGGCGCGCATTTTTGTATTTTGCCTACCCGGCGCAGATGTCGGGCGATGCGGTGTGGGTCGCGGTGGATGGGTTTACGCGGGCCACGCCACTTGGCAACGCGGCCATAGGCGAAGCATACGGGATCGACTTCTGGCAGGCGTTTTTCGGCAACATGGCGGGATCATTCGGAGAGACCTCCACCCCGGCGATATTGGTGGCGGCTGTCATTTTGCTGGTCACGCGCGTCGCGTCGTGGAGAATTATGCTGGGTTGTGTGCTCGGGCTGGTGGGCGCCGCGTGGCTGTTCAACATGATTCCATCGAGCAATCCGATGTTTACCATGACGCCCGCCTGGCACTTAGTGCTCGGCGGATTCGCATTCGGGGCGGTGTTCATGGCGACTGATCCCGTTTCTGCGGCCATGACTGACACTGGGCGTCTGGTGTACGGCATTCTGATCGGCGTGATGTGCGTGCTGATCCGGGTCGTCAATCCCGCATTTCCGGAGGGCATGATGTTGGCCATTCTGTTCGGCAACCTGTTCGCACCGCTGATTGATCATTTCGTCACGCAATCCAATATCAAGCGGAGAATCGCCCGTGGCTGAGGATTTCAACAAGGATGGAATGGCTAACACGTTGATAGTCGCCATCGGTATCTGCCTGGTGTGCTCCATTGTGGTGGCGGGTTCGGCGGTGGGGCTGCGGCCCCTGCAGATGGCGAACAAGGAGCTGGATCGTAAACAGAACATCCTTCGGGCCGCCGGTATGTTGGGCGCTGATGCCACGGTGGCCGAAGACGGACGCGGAGTCGAGGATCTGTTCGCAGAATTCGAGGTGCGCGCGGTCAGTCTCGACACCGGCGTTTACATGGATGATGTGGACACTGCCCTCTACGATCCAATCAAGGCGGCGAAACAGGATGATGCCTCGCGCGAACTCGGGCCCCAGGAGGACCGAGCGACGCTGGGCCGACGCGAGAACGTATCACTGGTGTATCTGCGCCGTCGTGACGGCGCACTTGACAAGGTCGTGATCCCGGTGAGGGGCTACGGCCTGTGGGGTACGTTGTTTGGTTACCTCGCGCTCGAGGGTGACCTCAACACCGTCGCGGGCATCGGCTTCTACGAACACAAGGAAACGCCCGGACTCGGCGGGGAAGTCGACAACACGGGCTGGAAGGCCGGTTGGAGCGGAACACGAGTGTTCACGGCTGACGGTACGCCGTCCATCAATCTGGTAAAAACCCGCTCACCCGAAACCAGCTCCGCAGCGGCTCACGAGGTAGATGCACTATCCGGTGCAACACTCACCTCGCGGGGCATCGAGAATCTCATCAATTTCTGGACCGGTGAGCTGGGCTTCGGGCCGTACCTCCAGCGCCTTAAATTCGAGTCCGCACAGGCTCAGATCAACCCTCGCAGAGAGCGTTAAGCAATGGCTGTGCCGAAAGAAGTCCTCGTTGATCCGCTGTTGAACGACAATCCCATCGCGCTGCAGGTGCTAGGTATCTGCTCGGCGCTGGCGGTGACCGTCAAGATGTCCACCACGGTGGTCATGTGTCTGGCGGTGATCTTCGTCACCACGCTTTCCAACGTGGCGGTTTCCGTGGTTCGTAACCGGGTGCCCACCAATATTCGCATCATCGTACAGATGACCATCATCGCTTCGCTGGTCATCGTGGTGGATCAGGTGCTGCAGGCCTACGCATACGACATATCCAAGAGTCTGTCGGTGTTCGTTGGACTCATCATCACCAACTGCATCGTCATGGGCCGTGCCGAGGCGTTCGCCATGCACAACGGTCGGTATCTGTCGGCACTCGATGGTTTCGGGAACGCACTGGGCTACAGCATCATCCTCATTGCGGTGGCGCTCATACGTGAACCTCTCGGTAGCGGGACGCTGTTCGGTTTCGAACTACTGAAGCCGGTTACGGAGGGCGGCTGGTATTACACCAACGGCATGATGATCCTCGCGCCGAGCGCGTTTTTCATCATTGGACTGTTCATCTGGGCGTTGCGCGCCTGGAAGACGGAACAGGTGGAGGAGGCCGACTACCAGATTGCGTCCAACACCCAGTACAGGGAGGCCATGTAGCCGTGGAGCAGTATCTGGGCCTGTTTATCCGAGCCGTTTTCGTCGAGAACATGGCGCTCACGTTTTTCCTCGGTATGTGCACCTTCATCGCCATCTCGAAAAAGATCAGCACGGCGTTCGGTCTTGGTGTCGCGGTGGTGGTCGTGCTGGCCATCACTGTGCCGGTGAACAACCTGATCTACAACTACCTGCTGCGCGAGGGAGCACTAGCCTGGGCGGGTTATCCCGACGTCGATCTCAGTTTCGTTGGATTGTTGTCCTATATCGGCGTCATTGCGGCGATGGTGCAGATACTGGAGATGTTTCTCGACCGCTTCGTACCGGTTTTGTACAACGCGCTTGGCGTATTCCTGCCATTGATTACGGTGAACTGCGCCATCCTGGGCGCGTCGCTGTTCATGGTTGAGCGTGACTACACGTTCGCGGAAAGCATGGTCTTCGGCCTGGGTGCTGGCGTTGGCTGGGCACTGGCCATCACGGCACTTGCCGGTGTACGCGAAAAACTTAAGTACAGCGATGTTCCCGAGGGTCTGCGCGGTCTCGGCATCACCTTCATTTCAGTAGGCCTGATCAGCCTTTGTTTCATGTCGTTCGGCGGCATCGACATCTAGGAAAGAAGTCCATGATCGATCCAACCATTGCGCTTGGCGTTGTCATGTTCACCGTGACGGTGCTGGTTCTGGTCGTGTTCATCCTCGTAGCGCGCTTGCAGCTGGTGAGTAGCGGAGACGTGACCATTCACATCAACGACGATCCCGAGAAGGACATCCGTGTGCCTGCCGGTGATAAGCTGTTGGGAACGCTGGCCTCGAAGGGTATCTTTCTAGCCAGTGCCTGCGGCGGTGGCGGTACCTGCGCTCAGTGCCGCTGCGTGGTGAAACAAGGTGGCGGCAGCATTCTGTCCACGGAGGAAGGCCACTTCACCCGCGGTGAGATCAGCGACAACTGGCGTCTGTCCTGCCAGGTGGCCGTCAAACGGGACATGAACATCCAGGTGCCGGAAGATGCCATCGGCGTGCAGCGCTGGGAGTGCGAGGTCACGTCCAATTCCAACGTAGCCACCTTCATTAAGGGGCTGAACCTGAAACTGCCGGAAGGTGAGGACGTGGATTTCCGTGCGGGCGGTTATGTGCAGCTCGAGATTCCACCCTACGAGATGGACTACAAGACTATCGACGTGGAGGAGGAATACCATGAGGACTGGGACAGATTTGACGTATGGAAATACCACAGTAAGGTTACTGAACCCACTGTACGCGCATACTCGATGGCCAACTACCCTCAAGAGAAGGGTGTTCTGAAATTCAATATTCGCATCGCCTCACCGCCACCCGGCATGGATCACTTGCCGCCGGGCGCGATGTCCTCGTACGTGTTCAATCTGAAGCCGGGTGACAAGCTCACGGTGTTCGGTCCGTACGGTGATTTCTTCGTCAAGGAAACGGATGCCGAGAAGATCTGGATCGGAGGAGGCGCGGGAATGGCACCGTTGCGCTCACAGATCTTCGATGAGCTGAAGCGGCGTGGTAAGACCTACAAGATGAGTTATTGGTACGGCGCACGCTCGCTTCGCGAGATGTTCTATTCAGAGGAGTTCGATCAGCTCGCTGCCGAGTATGATAATTTCGATTGGCATGTCGCGCTGTCGGATCCATTGCCGGAAGACAATTTCACAGGCCACATCGGATTCATCCACCAGGTGGTGTACGACAATTACCTGAAGGATCATCCGGCCCCCGAGGATTGTGAATACTACCTCTGCGGACCGCCACCGATGATCGCCGCGGTATTGCAGATGCTCGAGAATCTTGGTGTGGAGCCGGAAAACATCCTGCTGGACGACTTCGGCAGCTAGCCTTGATAAGAGAATAGACCTCGGCCCGGATCGTTCTCAGATGCGGGCAGGGGCAGCGAGAAACACGCAGGTTGGGCACCCATCCGCCGCCAGCGCGGCGCGGGCTGCATCGTGGTCAGCCTCGGTCTGATACTGCGGCTCCGTGTGCCGCGGCGTTCGGGCATCGCGAACTTCCACTTCACCATCCTGCGCCGATCCGTCATCCGTTCGTGGCCGGGTACGAAATGCCCACTGTTTCCAGTCGAGCGTGGCTGCATCCGTATCGGACCACACATAGGGCAGAGAGCGGATGGTGCCGGGCTGCTGAATGCTCTCGAACGCGGACAGCGTATCGATCATGATGTGCCGCTGCAGCGCCTTGTCGTTGGGTTTGCCAGCGGTGTGGCCCAGTGGAAAGTCCAGGTAAACGGCGCGTGGGGGATTGACGGCGCGGGTGATGCTCCAGGCGCTCGACATGCTGATGGTCGGTATACCTCTGGCTTCGATCTCCCTTGCGATCAATCCTACGGATTGATGGCAGACGGGTCAGACGGGAACCAATATGGCGGTGTCTACTTCGTCGCGCTGCAGACGATCGGCGATGGCCGGCGCCAGGGCGTCGCGCACTTTCCGCGAGCTGTAGATTCCTCCCATGAACGTGTAAGCGTTCGGACCCAGTTCGCCGATGCGGGAGAGCGTAGCCAGATCGCGCAGCGTTTGCAGCGGAAACACTACATTGGGATCCGCGCGCGCATCGCGAAGATCATAGGCGAAGTGCGTTACTCGCAACTCACTCAACTGCGTCTGTGTGTCGATGACCCGAAAACTGAAGTCATCCTTGTAGTGAAAGGCGATTTGTCCACTGCGGTAGATGCCACCTGAAGCCACCAGTCCGACGCGTGCTTCGGAAAGTGGTACCGACAGCGGGGTGAACGGTGGAGCATCTTCGTTGTACACCCATGCGTAGGGTGGAAACCCGAGGTCGTCGTACTGTTCTCGGGTACGCTGGATGTAGTCGACCGGATCTGTGAGGACTGTTTCGATCATGGGCGACATCCTGCGCGACTGAGCAGTGTTCGGCAAGCGGTCGATTCACCGAAATAAGTACCCGCGCTCGCTCAGACGCCGATAAAAGGCCTTGGATTTTCGTGCACGATCAACCGCGCCGTGTCATCCCCCTGGACCTCGAACGTGGCCAGCGCCTCCCGGTAGGCACCCGGGTAGGTAGAATCGAAGTGCGGGTAGTCCGAACCCCATGGCACGCAGTGGCCGAGACCCATGTCCATCATCCAGCTCAAGCCCCTGGGCTCGTCTGCCTCCATGGAGACGAAACACTGGCTCGGCAAGATTTCGCTTGGCCTGCGTTTTAACTAGGGTGCATGGTGGCCCATGATCTCGAAGTGCTCGTCCAGACGGTCGAGCCAGTAAGGAATCCACCCGAGCCCGCTCTCGAAGAAGCCGACCTTCATGCACGGAAAACGGTCCAGAATACCCCCGGCGATTAGATCCATGACCACCGCCATCTGCCCGAAACGGTGTGCACCTGCAAAACACGGTCGCGGTACTCAGCGTGCGTGTACTCGGCCCACACCGCCTCCGGTTCGCATATGTGCCCGTCGATGACGGTAGTGGGATCGCTCATGACCTCTACCCTTCCCAGGAAGAAGTGGTGAGACCCATCATGACCGGGAGGAATGCGGGTAATATGATCCACGTTATCGGACAACCCTGGAGAACAACCATGAGCAATGTCATCCGATATGGCCAACAGGACCACATCGGTGTCATCACGCTATCGCGCCCCGAGGCAATGAATTCACTCACCTACCAGTCCTACCTGGAGCTGGAAGACCTCGTGCGCGGCACCGATGCCCGGGTATTGGTGATTACCGGGGAAGGGCGGGCCTTCTGTGCGGGAGACGACGTAAAGCAGATTCTAGGCAGCAGCCAGCCCGCGCCGGAGGAGTTCGTTGAGCGTGCCGCGCGCACTGGTGGTTTAACACCCGCCGCGGATGCATTGCTCGGCACGGACGTTCCGGTAGTCGCAGCGGTCAACGGTCCGGCGGTTGGCTGGGGCATGGAGCTGGCGCTGATGGCCGATATCCGGGTTGCTTCCGAGAATGCGCGCTTCGGTGAACTGTTCGTCATACGCGGGCTGTGTTGCGATGCCCCGGGGCTGGGTCGTCTGGCTGCGCTCGTTGGTCGGGAGCGGGCGGCGGAGCTCCTGTTCACCGGTGAGGTGATCGATGCGCATACCGCGCTCGACATCGGACTCGTTTCCCGGGTGGTACCGCATGAGGAACTGATGTCCGAGGCGATGGCCGTGGCGGCAAAGATCGCGGTCAACCCCCCGCTGGCGGTACAGGCGCTGAAGGCGGGACTAAGACGTACCGTGGAACCCGACTGGCGGGATACGGGACGATGGGCCAGTCAGCAAATCGGGCGGCTGCGCAAGACCGAAGACAGTGCCGAGGGGGTGAAGGCTTTTCTTGAGAAGCGTAAGCCCAGGTACGTCGGAAGGTAAGATCGCCCGGGCTTCGCCCGAGAGATGCTCCGGGCTCAGCGGTCTATCCACCCGGGTCCCTGACGGCTGGCAAGTTCGCCGTCGATCTCCAGATCGACACGCTCTGTATAGAATGCGACGTAGCCCGCAAGAGGCATACATTCGTCAAACGGCGCCAGATAGGCCCACATGACGTCCTTGAGCATACCGTCGCTACTTGTGAGGCTCCAATAGCTCGCATGACCCTTGAACGGGCAATACGTGGAAGTGTCGGTGGGTTCGATAAGCGTCTGATCGACGTCCGTCATCGGCAGATACCACACCGGATGATGGCGTGATTCGGTGACCGCCAGCGGGGATTTAGTATCGGCGATTACATTGTCACCGGCGAGCACCCTAATGTGGGTTTGCGTTGGCGCGATGCTCACTTCGTAGTCCGGGTGTTTTTCGAAACCGGGTGCACCTGCCATGTCGTGCTCCTATTGTGTGTCTGGGCGGATCATATAAGGGTAGTGACATCCGCGCGGGTGTCAAAGAGCGCGGCCGGTATGATGAAATGGAGCGCAAACCGAACAACGACTGATATGGAGAACGACATGGTGGCTGAAGCAAGGCCGGTGGGAGAAAATCGCTACCGGGAATCGTACGGGCGTTATCTGGAGGATTTCAACGTTGGCGATGTTTACGAGCACCGTCCGGGCAGGACCATCACTGAGTCCGACAACTCTTGGTTCACGTTGCTGACTATGAATCAACATCCGCTGCATTTCGACAAGGAATATGCGGCGAAGAGTGAATTCGGACAGGTGTTGGTCAACTCCTGCCTGACGGTGTCCATTGTCACCGGAATGTCGGTATCGGATGTGAGTCAGAAAACGGTGGCCAATCTGGGTTGGCGGGAGATACGGCTGACGGGACCCGTGTTCGTGGGCGACACGCTCTACGCGGAATCGGAAGTGCTCGACATACGCGATTCGAAATCGCGCCCCAATCAGGGCATCGTCACGATTCGCACGCGCGGTACGAAGCAGGACGGTACTCAGGTTCTCGATTGCGAACGCGCGATGCTCATACCCCAACGCGGGCACGCCGTGGACGACTTGGTGGATTACTGATGGATGCCGATTCCGAGCGGCTGATCCTCGACTCGGTCGAGCGTTTCCTCACGCAGGAAGTTCGACCGGTTGCGCGCGATCTCGAACTGGCGGATGAGTATCCCCACGATCTGGTGGAGAAAATGAAGACACTGGGGCTCTTTGGCGCCACCATATCGGAGCGTTACGGCGGTCTCGGCTTACCGGCGTCGACGTACGCCAAGATCGTGGAGCGTGTATCCGCGGTGTGGATGTCCGTGTCCGGGATATTCAACTCACACCTCATCATGTGCGCGGCGGTCGAGCGTTTTGGCAGCGAAGCGATGAAGGAGGCATTTTTACCGCGAATGGCGAGCGGGGAGCTGCGCGGGGGTATAGCGCTGACCGAACCTGATTGCGGCACCGATCTGCAGGCGGTGCGCACACGCGCGGTGCGCGAAGGGGATGAATATGTCATCAGCGGTACCAAACAGTGGATAACCAACTCGGTGCAGGGCAACGTGCTGGCCGTGCTTGTGAAGACGGATCTGCATGCACAGCCAAGGCACAAAGGCATGAGTCTGCTGTTGGTGGAGAAGAAGGCGGGTTACGTGGCCACGAAGCTCGCAAAGCTCGGCTACAAGGGGGTCGATACCGGCGAGGTGCTGTTCGACCAGGTACGGGTTCCGGTCGCGAATCTGGTGGGGGAGGCACAAGGGCGGGGTCTGCAACAGATTCTCTCCGGCCTTGCGCTTGGGCGTATCAACGTTGCGGCACGGGGTGTCGGTGTGGCGCGGGCCTCGCTCGATGCATCGCTCGGTTATGCCCAACAACGCAAAACGTTCGATGTGCCCATTGCTGAACATCAGGCCATCCAGATCAAACTCGCGGACATGGCCACGCGAGTGGAGGCCGCGAGGCTGCTAACCGAGAAAGCGGCACTTGCCTACGATTCCGGTGAACGGTGCGACCTGGAGGCGGGTATGGCGAAGCTGTTTGCGACCGAGGCGGCAGTCGAAAACTCGATGGAAGCGCTCAGGATTCACGGTGCGTACGGGTACTCCCCGGACAACGTGGTGGAGCGCTACTACCGCGACGCACCGCTCCTGGTAGTGGGTGAGGGCACCAACGAACTACAGCGCATCATCATCGCGCGCCAATTGGTGGAGCGAAATCCAGTCTAGATGATCTGTGGAAAGTGTCCGGGTCAGGCGGCCTGGAAGAGAGGCTCGCCCGCATGTTGGTCGGGCAATCTGAGCCTCAAACCTAGCTGGATGCACCCATGAAAGCCCTGGACTCACAGGTCATCAACTACCTGAATCAAGCCCTCAAGAACGAACTCACCGCCATCAATCAGTACTTTCTGCACGCTAAGATGTATGAGAATTGGGGTATGAAGGCGCTCGCGTATAAGACGCGGGAGGAGTCCATCGACGAGATGAAGCACGCCGATGAGCTGCTGGAGCGCATCCTGTTTCTCGAGGGTCTGCCGAACCTGCAGGATCTCGGTAAGCTCAGGATAGGTCAAAACGTGCCCGAGATGTTGAAGTGCGACCGGGAGCTTGAAATGGAGGCCATCCCATTGCTGCGCGAGGCCATCGCATTCTGTGAGGAGACGGGCGATTATGTCTTGAGGTACCTGTTCCGAGAGATCCTTTCGTGCGAGGAAGATCACGTCGACTGGCTCGAAACCCGCCTCGATCTCATCGACAAAACCGGGCTCGAAAACTACATTCAATCGCAGATGGCGGCGGCTGACTAACTGCCAGGCGGTGCCCGGCTCGTCCCTGAACGAGACGCATTGCGTTGTTGCATCACGACGTCAAATGGGCAATCCTTCAGTCGGGAGGGTTCCCGATACTGGCGACTACCGGAATCTGTGGATGTCGTCTGTTCGACGCACGATCAAATAGGATCGGAGTTGGCCGGGACGATCGAATAAAAGCAATAATGGCCGAATATGATTCCCTGGCACCCGTTACCCAAGAGTAATGTGTTTTTATAGCCGAGGAGAAGAGACATGACTGTAATCGCTAAGGCATCACGTATGCCTGAAGAGGAGGGGTAGACGATGCGTATAATTCGCACAGCCGCGGTGGGTTTCGTCGTGGCTATATTTTCCAGTTTTGCTTCCGCCGAGGAGGGTCGGCGTATTGAGGAGATCGTGGTCACCGCTGAGAAACGCGAATCCACGGTGTCGGATACGTCCATTTCCATCACGGCGTTCGGCGAGGATATGCTCGAGGACATGGGCATTCAGGGGCCTAACGAACTGGTGAACTTCATTCCATCCACCACGCGGGATGCATACGACATTCGTATCCGCGGCGTGGGACGCAACTTCCGCGCACTAGGCGGTGACCCAGGTGTTGCCACCTACTATAACGGAGTCTACTCCGAGGATTTCGGCATCGCGGCGACAGAGAACGGTCTATATGACGTGCAGCGGGTGGAAGTACTGCGGGGACCGCAGGGAACGCTCTACGGGCGCAATGCCATCGGTGGGGCGCTCAACTACATCAACAACGCGCCCACTTACGAATTCGAGGGCGAACTGCGCGCGCAAGTTGGCAGTTTCAATACCCGTGAGGTTTATGGAGTGTTGTCGGGCCCGGTGATAGACGATGTACTGGCGGTTCGACTCACCGGCGTGAAGCGCGACCGGGACGGGTCACAGGACGGCATCGCGGGCACCGAAGATCTCAACACGATTCACGATCAGAACTTCGCCATCGCGCTGAAGTGGAATATCAGCGACGCTTGGGAAGCCAACATACGCTGGAACGACCGCGCCTCCGATCGGATCATCGGACAGAGCATCATAATCGATGAGGGTCTCTATGACCGCCGCGGCCAGACCTTCCGGGACGACTCACTGTATGTGTATGGCGTGCGCGGTACAACTGGTGTGCCCATCAGCTATTTTGGTACAGACGGTGGACCCAATGGTGGAGTACCCCTGACAGCCACCGATGCCGGGGCCATTCCATTCACGGATCCGTTGTCGGGCGCCACGGTTTACGGTGCGCTCAACAGGGCAGGCGTTGATCCGGCACACTTTCCATATACTCCAACGGGAGCGTTCGGTATCAGCGGTGTGCCGTTAAACAGTCCAGACGATCTGGACGACGTCAAAAACTGGGGCATCAGTGACAACACGAACGATGAAGTGTTCGACCACAATGCTGTCACTTTCGACCTGACCTGGGATATCAACGACACAACTAGTCTGAAGTACATAGGCGGATACTCAGATTTCAGGTACACCTTCGATCTTGACATCGATCGTTCTCAGAGTGACCTCGGCACGTACAGAGCGACCGTCATCGAGGACGTCTATACCTACTCGCACGAACTGCAACTACTATGGCAGATCGGTGACAAGCTCCAGATGACGAGTGGCATCTACAATTTCTACTCCAACCGTTATCAGGACTACACACTCACTGACGCGGCGGGACAGGGGCGTATTACCGACCCCACGAATTACGGCAATCTCGCACTCGCGTTCGGTGCACCCTTCGGTACGCCCATGGAGTTCGTACTCGGGAACCATTCGCCGCTCGGTACCGCACCGGTGGGGACCAGCGTATCGGGTGTATGGGGAGGCGATCCTCTGGGACACGTCTATCATCACCAGAACCTCGTGGAGAATACCTCCTATGCCGTGTTCACTCAGGGAACCTACACTTTCAACGACGAGTTTTCCGTGGTCGTGGGTGTGCGCTGGGCGGAGGACGAGAAGGAAGCGTTCGAGGACCGTGGCGGGTATTTCGAGTTCGCCAGCTTTCTGTCGCCGTACCTTTCAGACTTGTTCGGCATCGGCCCCTCGTTTTTTCCGGGTATGACACCACTCGCCGCCGCCAATATTCTGATGGGTAACGCGGCGCCGAGCGGTAATCCCGACAATCCCATCATACCTCTGTGCTCGCCCACCGCCAGCAGCTGTCCTAATCCGATGCGCCTGGTGGGTGTTCCGGTGTCTTACAACAGTCGCGTGACTGACAAGCAGAAGTGGGACGATGTCACATGGCGGCTGAACTTCGACTGGACGCCTACCGACGACATCCTCGTATACCTCTCCGCCACGACGGGGTACCGCGCCGGAGGTTTTTCGTTGGGCGTGACCGATGCTCGTGACGTGGCGCGTGACCCGCTCACTGGTATGCCTCTGCCGGGGGGGGACATCAAACCGCTCACGTATGATGAGGAAACCGTTCTGGCATACGAGGTCGGCTACAAGGGCACGCATTTCGATGGTCAGCTACAGCTGTTCGCATCCATCTATCTCTACGACTATGAAGGATATCAGGACCGGGTCAATGCGTTCGATGCGGTCAGACAGCAGAGCGTGGACGTTGTGCAGAACGCAGGAGATGCCAAGAACAGTGGCTTTGAAGTGGAATTCATGTGGCTTGCGAGTGACAACCTGACGATTGGCGGGAACTACAGTCTCACCAAGACGGAGTACGACAGCGACTACTTCGTGCTCGATTACGAAGATCCGAGTGTACCCATCGGGGTGTTCGGTTCGATCGCCGATGGTACGAATCCGCTTTACTATACCTCGAACGTGAAGGGCAACGAACTCAAGCGCATACCCGAACACAAGGCAACGATCTGGGCATCCTATGACTGGATCTTCTCGAGCGGTATATTGAGCACGACCATCGTGCACTCATACACCGGAGAGTACCAGACGACGCCACTCGATCGGCGCATCGACCTCACGCCGGATCGCAATCGAACCGATATCTCTCTGATCTGGCGCGATAATACGGACCGTTGGGTCGTGCGTGCGTTCGTCGACAACGTGTTCGACGATCAGAACCTGCGCGGGGTCAATGCTGGTGGTCAGGGCGACAACTTCCGGCGGACCGGTGACGTCCTGTATCCGCGCTATGCAGGACTGGATGTAACCTGGCGTTTCGGCGGTATCTGATCCGGATCAGAGCAACTAAAGCGCCACACGCAACCAGCGTGTGGCGCTTTTGTTATTCGGGTAATGCGTAGGCGATGAGATGATCGCCAGGCTCGCTGAATCCACCCCAATGGCTGCCGGAGGCGATGACCACGTACTGGCGCCCATTTGCCAGTTGGTAGGTCATTGGACTGCTATTCGCGGTGGTGGGCATCTCGGCCTGCCACAATACCTCGCCGGTTGAAACGTCGAATGCACGAAACTGATGATCGAGCGAGGCTGCGACGAAGACGAGTCCGCCCGCCGTCAGCATGGGTCCGCCGATCGCGGGCGTTCCCTCGATCCACCAGAACGGAAACGGGGCGATGTTGCGCGTCGTGCCGAGCGGGACGCTCCAGCGTACTTTGCCGGCGACCAGATCCAATGCATCGAGCGTACCCCATGGCGGCCTCGTACAGGGCATACCGAGCGGCGAACTGAGCTGATCGACAACCGCGCAGTAAGGCGTACCTAGCTGCTGGCCACCAGATCCTGATGCTTCGCACTCCTCACGTGGCGTCAGGCGCACGCTGGACGGATAGCGCATGGTGACCAGTATCGTGAGACCGGTACGCGGATCCACGGCCGGAGAACCCCAGTTGTTGCCGCCCCCGTTGCCCGGAAAGAACACGCTGCCTTCGAGCGATGGCGGGGTGTAGATGCCTTCATTGCGCAATGTCTCGATCTGATCGCGGCAAACGCCCTCGTCCCAGAACGTGAAGCCCCAGGCATCGTCTGCGGTGAGCGGTGTCTGAATCATGTGCGGCACGTGGGTCGGAAACGGTTGGGTGGAGGAGAGGTACTCACCTGGAACCGGGTCTTGCGGGACGGGGCGTTCCTCCACCGGCCAGACGGGTTCGCCCGTTTCACGATTCAGAACGAATGTCAGCCCCATCTTGGTCGGCTGCACCAGGGTCGGGATGATGCGGCCATCCACGTTCAGATCGACCAGTGTCGGCTGCGCCGGCGTGTCGTAGTCCCAGATATCATGGTGTACGAACTGAAAGTGCCAGACCCGCTCTCCGGTGGTTCCGTCAAGCGCGACCACCGAACTTGAGTATTCATCGAGCCCCTTGCGATGACCACCGTAGAAATCGGGAGACGTGTTGCCGGTCGGGGCAAACACCAGATTACGTTGCTCATCGAGGGAGAGCAGCGACCAGACGTTGGTCGTG
>DCWG01000043.1:0-32718 GCA_002327525.1 Gammaproteobacteria bacterium UBA2168
GGGCTGTACGAGTGCATCCTGTGCGCATGCTGTTCGACCTCGTGCCCGTCGTTCTGGTGGAATCCGGACAAGTTCATGGGACCCGCCGGCCTGCTGCAGGCGTACCGCTTTCTCGCCGATACCCGTGACACGGCCACTGTAGAGCGCCTGTCGAATCTCGACGATCCGTTCAGCGTGTTCCGCTGCCGCGGCATCGTGAATTGCGTGAGTGTGTGTCCGAAAGGGCTCAATCCAACACGCGCCATTGGTAAAATACGTGCATTGCTATTACAGCAGGGGACGTAATACCTGCCGGCGCCAACTGAGAAGCAATCTTGGCCGAGACCTTTAATGAGCGGATGGGGCGCAGCTCTCATCTGTCCGGCAACAATGCCGCCTACGTAGAGGCCCTGTTCGAGGCCTATCTCGCCGATCCCGATGCCGTGCCGCTTCAGTGGCGTGGCTACTTCGCGGAACTGCCCCACACCGCTGGTGTGCAGGAGGACATCCCGCACAGCGGCATCGTGGAGCACTTCGAGCGTATCGGCCGCAATCGGCTCAAAGCACGTCCGGAGAAGGAGAGCGCGGCGTTCGAGAGCGAGCATGAGCGCAAGCAGATGCGTGTCATCGATCTCATCTCCGCCTACCGGCATCGCGGCCACAAGCGTGCCGACATCGATCCGCTGGGCATGATGGACCGCCCGCAAATGCCCATGCTCGATCTCGCCTATCACAATCTGGCGCCCGCGCAACTCGATGAGGTGTACCGCACCGGTTCACTGCACTATGGCGACGGCACCGCCAAGCTGCGAGATATCGTGGAAACGCTTGAGAAAACCTACTGCTCGAGCATCGGTGCAGAGTACATGCACCTCGTCGACGCCAGCGAGCAGATCTGGGTACAGCAGCGTCTGGAGAGCGTGCGCTCGCAGCCGGAGTTCAGCGCAGCGGAAGGGCGTGCGATTCTGGAACGGTTGACGGCTGCGGAAGGGCTCGAGAAATATCTTCACGGGCGTTATCCGGGCGTGAAACGGTTCGGACTCGAGGGTGGTGAGAGTCTCATACCCTGCCTGCACGAACTCGTGCAGCGCCTGGGCTCGCATGGCGTGCTTGAGAGCGTCATCGGAATGGCGCACCGCGGGCGGCTGAACGTATTGGTCAACATACTCGGTAAGGACCCGTGGGATCTGTTCAGCGAGTTCGAAGGTGAATACGACGCCACGAACAGCGGATCCGGCGATGTCAAATACCACCAGGGGTTTTCGAGCAATGTGATGACGCCGGGCGGCGAAATGCACCTCGCGCTGGGATTCAACCCGTCGCACCTGGAGATCGTGGGTCCGGTAATCGAGGGGTCCGTGCGCGCCCGCCAGGATCGGCGCCGGGACTACGTGGGCGATCTGGTGGTGCCCATCCTGTTGCACGGTGATGCATCGTTCGCAGGCCAGGGCGTCGTGATGGAAACCTTTCAGATGTCGCAGACACGCGGGTTCAAGACCGGCGGCACCATCCACATCATCATCAACAACCAGATCGGTTTCACCACGCACCGCCAGGATGATGCGCGCTCCACCGAATACTGCACCGAGATTGCAAAAATGGTGCAGGCGCCCATTTTTCACGTGAACGCTGACGATCCGGAAGCGGTGACGTTCATTACCCGCCTCGCGGCCGATTACCGCATGGAGTTTCGAAAGGACGTGGTCATCGATCTCGTTTGCTACCGTCGTCGCGGACACAACGAGGCGGAGGAACCCTCCAAGACCCAGCCGCTGATGTACGACAGGATCAGAAAGCTTGCCACAACTCGCAGTATCTACGTCGATCGCCTGATCGCGGCCGATGTCGTCAGCCAGCAGGAAGCGGACGATATGGCCGAACAGTACCGCGATACGCTCGACGCCGGTGGTCACGTGGCCCTGTCCATCGTCCACGAGCCGGACGAGAGCCTGTTCGTCGACTGGCGACCATTTCTTGGCCACGACTGGACGACCCCAGCAGAGACGCGCTTTGACCTGGCGCGCTTCACCGAGCTGGCCGGGGAGCTCGATGGTCTTCCAGACGGCTTCGAGCTGCAACGCCAGGTGGCCAAGGTGATGGAGGACCGCCGTGCGATGGCGGCTGGCGAGATGTTCATCAACTGGGGATTCGCCGAAACCATGGCTTACGCCACCTTGCTCGACCAGGGCTTCGGCGTGCGGCTGACGGGGCAGGACGTTGGTGTGGGTACTTTCTCGCACCGCCACGCCTGTCTCTACAACCAGCAGAACGGCAAACGCTTCATCCCGCTCAACCACCTTTCAGATACGGTCAATTTCGACATCTACGATTCGCTGCTTTCCGAAGAAGCGGTGCTGGCCTTTGAGTATGGCTACGCCACTACCACGCCACATGAGCTGATTGTGTGGGAGGCACAGTTCGGAGACTTCGCCAATGGCGCACAGGTGGTCATCGATCAGTTCATATCCAGCGGCGAGACGAAGTGGGGACGTTGCTGCGGGCTCACTTTGCTCCTGCCGCACGGGTATGAGGGCCAGGGTCCGGAGCATTCCTCGGCACGGCTGGAGCGTTATCTGCAACTGAGCGCGGAACACAACATGCAGGTGTGCATCCCGAGCACGCCCGCGCAGGTTTTCCACATGCTGCGCCGACAGAGTATCCGGCCTCTGCGCAAGCCGCTGATAGCGCTTACACCAAAGAGCCTGCTGCGGCACAAACTGGCTGTCTCCACGCTGGCGGAATTGTGTGACGGTGAGTTCCACACCGTGATCGGGGAGATCGACGAAATCGACATCCCGAACGCGGAACGCCTGATCCTGTGTAGCGGCAAGGTATACTTCGACCTGTTGGAACGCCGGCGTGAATCGGGAGCGAACAACATCGCGATCCTGCGCCTCGAACAACTCTACCCGTTTCCGGAACAGGAACTGGCAGCTTGCATCGCACCGTACAAGGCACTTAAGGAAGTGGTGTGGTGCCAGGAGGAACCGATGAACCAGGGCGCCTGGTATTCCAGCCAACATCACGTGCGTCACGTCATGCTTGAGCATGACGGCTCACTCTACCTGGCGTACGCGGGGCGTGCGGGGTTCGCAGCACCTGCCGGTGGTTACCCGGCGCAACACCTGGAACAGCAGCGTGACCTGGTAGAAGACGCGTTATTCGGATAGATCTGGAAAGATAGACATGTCCATGGAAATCAAAGCTCCCGCCTTTCCGGAATCCATCAGCGAGGGTAGCGTCGCCGTGTGGCACGTTGCCCCAGGACAACCGGCGCGAAGGGATGAGTTGCTGGTCGACATCGAAACCGACAAGGTGGTGCTGGAGGTAGTGGCGCCCGTGGATGGCGCCATTGTCGAAGTGCTGAAACCCGAGGGCGCCACTGTGGAGAGCGAAGAATTGCTCGCTACTTTCCAGCCTGGCGAGGTGGGTGCCGATGCAGTACCCGTTCGGCGTGCACCGGCGACTGAAGAGGAAGTGACCGACCTTACGGAACCGGATGACGGAGTAACCGGTGCCAGCCCCGCTGCCCGCAAGCTGGCTACCGAAGAAGGGATCGACATAGCACAGGTGCAGGGCACGGGCAGGGGTGGACGCATTACCAAGGACGATGTGACGCACTACCTGATCGAGGAACGCCCGGCGCGCGATCACCAGGCGGTGCGGGATCGGATCCAGGAACCACCACCCTCACCAGCCCCCGTGGCGCCCACCAGTGGCGCCGATCTTGTGCCGCCCAATCTGGGCGAGCGCGTGGAGCGTCGCGTACCCATGACGCGATTGCGGGCGAGTATCGCTCGGCGACTGGTCGAAGCGCAGCAGACGGCGGCGATGCTCACCACCTTCAACGAGGTGAATATGCAGCCGGTGATGACGCTGCGGCGCAAATACCAGGAAGAATTCCAAGCGCGCCACAATGGCACACGGTTGGGGTTCATGTCCTTCTTCGTACGCGCATCGGTGGAGGCTCTGAAAAGATTCCCGGCGGTCAACGCATCCATCGATGGCAACGACATCGTCTATCACGGCTACTACGACATCGGTGTGGCGGTGAGTACCGACCGGGGACTGGTGGTGCCGGTGGTGCGGGATGCCGACGCACTCGGGCTGGCGCAGATCGAAGATCAGATAGAGCGTTACGGTACGAAGGCACAGGACGGCAAGCTCACCATCGAGGACATGTCTGGCGGCACGTTCACCATCTCCAACGGCGGCGTGTTCGGGTCGCTTCTGTCCACGCCCATCCTCAATCCGCCACAGACCGCTATTCTCGGCATGCACAAGATCGACGAACGCGCCATGGTGGTGAATGGCGAAGTGGTGGTGCTGCCCATGATGTATCTGGCGCTGTCTTACGATCACCGCCTGATCGACGGGCGTGAAGCGGTGCGCTTCCTGGTCGCTGTCAAGGAAATGCTGGAAGACCCGGCGCGCATACTGCTGGAATTGTGAACCCTACTTGAGAGGCGAGAACATGAGCCAACCCTATGACGTAATAGTGATCGGCGCGGGACCCGCCGGATACCAGGCTGCCATCCGTGCCGCGCAGCTGGGCCTGAGGACCGCCTGCATCGACAAGTCCATCGGCAAGGACGGCGAACCCGTGTTCGGCGGCACCTGCCTAAACTGGGGCTGCATACCGTCCAAGGCGTTGCTGGACGCGTCGCACAAATACCTGGATGCGAAGGAGCACCTCGGTGAGATAGGCGTGGTGGTCGAGGGTGTATCGGTAGATGTACCCAGGCTGATCGCAAGAAAAGACGAGGTGGTCAAAGGACTCACAGGTGGGGTTGCTGCGCTGTTCAAGGGCAACGGTGTGGATGGGTTGCCAGGTACGGGCAGACTGCTAGCCAATCGGCAGGTCGAGTACATACCGCACGATGGCGAGAGCCGGGTGTTGGATTCGGGCCACGTGATTCTCGCTTCCGGCTCTGTGCCGATGGAGATTCCGCCCGCGCCGCTCGATGGCGATCGCATCGTCGATTCCACGGGCGCACTCGAGTTTTCGAGCGTTCCGGCGCGTCTCGGGGTTATCGGTGCAGGTGTCATCGGCCTCGAACTTGGCAGTGTCTGGAATCGTCTCGGCTCTGAGGTAGTGGTGCTAGAGATGTTGGAGGACTTTCTGCCGATGGCCGACGATCGCATCGCGCGCGATGCCTTGAGAATTCTCAGGAAACAGGGCCTCGACATTCGCCTGGGTGCCCGTGTGACGCTGGCGGAGGTGCAGGGCGATGCTGTAGCGCTCACCTATGAGGACAGCGATGGCGCGCAGGGGGTGGAGGTTGACAAGCTGATCGTGGCGGTTGGCCGCAAACCCTATAGCGAGGGTCTGCTCAGTTCCGACTGCGGGATCGTGACGGGTGAGCGTGGCGCCATCGAGGTGGACGAACATTGTGCGACCGGGCTCGCTGGAGTGTATGCGGTGGGGGACGCAGTGCGCGGACCCATGCTGGCTCACAAGGGCATGGAAGAGGGCATCATGGTTGCAGAGCGCATTGCGGGATTCAAACCACTGGTCAACTACGACACGATCCCCAACGTCATCTACACGCATCCGGAAATCGCCTGGGTCGGCAGAACCGAGCAGGAGCTGAAGGCGGAAGGTGTTGCCTGTAATGTAGGCTCTTTTCCGTTCGCGGCCAGTGGTCGCGCGCTGGCTGCAAACGATGCTGAGGGGATGGTTAAGATCGTGGCCGATGCGGAAAGCGACCGAATTCTGGGTGTGCACGTGCTCGGCCCGCAGGCTTCCGAGCTGATCGCCCAGGCCGTCATCGCTATGGAATTCGACGCCAGCGCCGAAGATCTCGGCCTCACCATGTTTGCACACCCGACGCTTTCCGAGGCCGTACACGAGGCGGCACTTGGAGTCGCGGGCCACGCCATTCACATGGTCAATCGCAAGAAACGCGGTTGATCGATCGGATCAAAATACGAAACACAGGAAACTAGATGAACTTACACGAGTACCAGGCGAAGTCGCTCTTCGCCGAGTATGGGTTACCCGTATCTGAAGGGTACGCTGTAGATACGCCCGACGAGGCCGTGGCCGCGGCCGAGAAGATCGGTGGCGAACGCTGGGTGGTCAAGGTACAGGTACATGCCGGTGGCCGGGGCAAGGCTGGCGGGGTGAAATTGGCCGATACCCTGGAGGAAGTGCGCGCCTTTGCCGAAAACTGGGTAGGCAAGCGTCTGGTTACCTTCCAGACCGACGCCAATGGCCAGCCGGTGAGTAAGATCTACGTCGAGAGTTGTACGGACATCGACCGGGAGTTGTATCTGGGTGCCGTGGTTGATCGCGGTACCCGGCGCGTTGTGTTCATGGCCTCCACGGAGGGTGGGGTCGAGATCGAGAGGGTGGCGCAGGAGACGCCTGAGAAGATTCTGCAGGCGGTCATCGATCCGTTTGTGGGGCCGCAACCCTACCAGGGACGCTCACTTGCGTTCAGGCTCGGTCTCACCAGTACCCAGATAGGCCAATTCACAAATCTTTTCATGGGGTTAGCGAGACTATTTGAGGAATTAGATTGCTCATTGCTCGAGATCAACCCGCTGGTCGTGACCGCGGAGGGTAACATTCATTGCCTCGATGCGAAGGTCAATATCGACTCCAACGCGTTGTATCGTCAAAAGCGCATCCAGGAGATGCGCGATCCCTCGCAGGAGGACGAGCGCGAGGCCGAGGCCGCCGAATTCAGCCTCAACTATGTGGCGCTCGATGGCAACATCGGCTGTATGGTCAACGGTGCGGGACTCGCCATGGGCACCATGGATCTGGTGAAAACGCACGGTGGCGCTCCGGCCAACTTCCTGGACGTGGGCGGGGGTGCCACGAAGGAAGCCGTGGCCGAGGCGTTCAAGATCATCCTATCGGACAGCAACGTGGCAGCAGTGCTGATCAATATCTTCGGTGGCATCGTCAGTTGCACGATCATCGCGGAGGGCATCATTGGCGCGGTACGAGAGGTCGGTGTGGAAGTGCCGGTAGTGGTGCGCTTTGAGGGCAACAACGCGACCAGGGGCCGTGACATTCTGGCCGACAGTGGTCTGAACATCGTCACGGCGGAGAGTCTCACCGATGCTGCTGAAAAGTCCGTCGCGGCTGCCGGAGGTGCAGCGTGAGTATTCTCATCGACAAGGAAACCAGAGTACTGGTGCAGGGGTTCACCGGATCCCAGGGTACGCTGCACAGCGAACAGGCCATCGCCTACGGAACGGATCTCGTTGGTGGCGTCACACCCGGCAAGGGCGGCACGGAGCACCTGGGTAGACCTGTTTTCAACACGGTTGGCGAAGCGGTGGATACAACTGGTGCCAACGCATCGGTCATCTACGTCCCCGCACCATTTTGCAAGGATTCCATACTCGAGGCGCTCGATGCCGGAATCGAGTTGGTGGTGTGCATCACCGAGGGTATCCCGACGCTGGACATGCTGGCCGTGAAGGCCAAGCTCGACACGACGTCAGCGCGTCTCGTCGGCCCTAACTGTCCGGGCGTGATCACGCCGGGTGAGTGCAAAATCGGCATCATGCCCGGCGAGATACATCGGCCAGGTAAAGTCGGCGTCGTGTCCCGTTCCGGTACGCTGACATACGAAGCAGTGAAACAGACCACCGACCCGGGCTATGGCCAGAGTACCTGTATCGGCATCGGCGGAGATCCCATACCGGGCAGCCATTTCATAGATATACTTGAGCTGTTTCAGGACGACCCGGCCACCGAGGCCATCGTCATGGTTGGCGAGATCGGCGGCACGGCGGAGGAGGAGGCGGCAGAATACATCGAGGCCAACGTCACCAAGCCGGTGGTGTCCTACATCGCCGGAGTAACGGCTCCGCCTGGCAAGCGTATGGGACATGCGGGCGCGATCATCGCGGGTGGTAAGGGTACGGCGGATGACAAATTCGCCGCATTGGAAGCGGCTGGCGTACGCACTGTGAAGAGCCTGGCCGAGATTGGTGGCGCCCTGGCGGAAGTGACTGGCTGGTAGACGGGATAATCAGAATGAGCGAACAGACAAACACCGAGACCTTCGGCTTCCAGACCGAGGCACGTCAGCTGCTGCAGCTGATGATTCACTCTTTGTATTCGAATCGAGAGATCTTCCTGCGCGAACTGATCTCGAACGCCTCGGATGCCATCGACAAACTGCGCTTCCGTGCCATCGCTGAACCGGAGTTGGTGGGTGCCGACGTGGACTATGCGATAGCGGTGAGTTTTGACGAGGAAGCCGGAACAGTCACCATTGCCGACAATGGCATCGGCATGACGCGTGCCGAGATAGTCGAGCAGCTCGGTACCATCGCCAAGTCCGGGACGGCGGAATTTCTGGCGAGCCTCACGGGTGAGGAACAGAAGGATGCGAGCCTGATAGGACAGTTTGGCGTGGGCTTCTACAGCGCCTTCATCGTCGCTCATGAGGTGGAGGTGCTGACCTGCGGTGTCGGTGCGTCGGAAGGAACCCGCTGGGTGTCTCAGGGCGAGGATGATTTCAGCGTCGAACCGCTCCAGTGCCCGCGAGGCACGACGGTGATTCTGCATCTCAGGGATGATGCGAAGGAATTCGCCGACGGCTTCCGTCTGCGTAGTATCGTGCGCAAGTACTCCGACCACATTGGTGTGCCGGTGCGCATGATCAAAGAGGCATTCCCTTCGGAAGAAAGTGAAGAAACCGAATCCGCGGAGCCGGAGTTCGAGACCGTGAATGACGCAACCGCTCTGTGGACAAGATCGCGCAGCGAGGTCTCGGATGACGAGTACACCGAGTTCTATAAACACGTCTCCCACGACTTCGACGATCCGATGACGTGGAGCCACAACCGGGTGGAAGGCAAACTCGAGTACACCAGTTTGCTGTACATACCGAAGAAAGCGCCTTTTGACATCTGGAATCGCGATATGCCCAGAGGTCTCAAGCTGTACGTGCAGCGGGTGTTCATTATGGACGAGGCAGAGCAGTTCCTGCCCCTGTACCTGCGTTTCGTGAAGGGTGTGGTGGACAGCAGCGATCTGCCTCTGAACGTGTCGCGTGAGATCCTCCAGCAGGATGAGCGTGTGACCAGTATCCGCAATGCGCTCACAAAGCGTGTGCTCAATACGCTCGAGTCCATGGCGAAGAAGGGGCCGGACGACTACCGGGCATTCTGGGACGAGTTTGGCGAGGTGTTGAAGGAGGGCGCTGGTGAAGACTTCGCCAATCGCGAGGCACTCGCCGGGCTACTGCGTTTTGCCTCCACTCACATGGAGGATATCCAGAAGAAGGTTGGATTGGCCGACTACATAGAACGCATGGATGAGGGACAGGACAAACTCTACTACCTGGTCGCCGAGAACTTCGAAACCGCCAGGTCGAGCCCGCATCTGGAGATATTCAGGAAGCGCGGCACGGAGGTGCTGCTGTTGTTTGATCGCATCGACGAATGGTTGATGGCCAATCTTACGGAGTTTGACGGCAAACCTTTCCAGGATGTCATGCGCGCCGATCTGGATCTGCCCGAGGATGAAGAAGAACACGGCGAGGCAGACAGTGAAGCAAACGCGGCGCTGTCGGGGCGCATAGCCGAGGTGCTCGGCGAACTGGTGGAAGAAGTACGCGTCTCGAAGCGATTGACGGATTCTCCAGCCTGTCTTGTTCTGCCCGAGCACGCAATGGGCGCGCAAATGCGGCGCATCATGGAAGCGACCGGTCAGGAACTGCCGGAGACGAAGCCGCACTTCGAGTACAACGCCACGCATCCGTTGCTTGAGCGGCTGGCGGCCGAAGCCGACGAGGACCGGTTCGGGGATCTGGTGCGGGTACTGTTCGATCAGGCCACACTTGCGGAGGGCGGCACGCTGAAGGACTCTTCGGCCTACGTGAGCCGCCTGAATCGTCTGTTGCTGGAACTACTGTAGGGAAGTGTCATGAAGGGACTGTGGGTGGCCGTGCTTGCTCTGCTGAATGTGCCCGCAGTCGCTATGGAGGCGGACGATCCGGAGGGCGTCCCCCGCTTTCCGCACGCACAGGTCGTCTCCTATCAGCACGACGAACAGATTCTTCCGCGCGAGTTCGTCACCTCGCCGGTCGAGAAGATCCGGCGAGAACTCAAGATCCGGGAAAAACTTCGCATCTCGGGTAGCGTGCTCGGCATCACCTACGAGATTGCGCGCGGTACACCGCTTGACGAGGTCATAGCGCACTACGATGCGCTATTTGGCGAACACAGTCTGTTCCGCTGTCGCGGTCGTGATTGCGGGCGCAGCAACGGTTGGGCCAATCAGGTGTTCGGACAGGCGATTCTCTTTGGTCCCGACCGCAACCAACATTACCAGGCGGGAAAACTGAACGGTGACTTCGTTTCGGTGTACGTCATAGAGCGTGGCAACCGGCGTCTGTATGCACACGTGCGGATTCTGACCCCACAGGAGCAGGTGGAAGCCATCACCAATTCGCGCCTGACGGCGGACTTGGCTGGTAACGGCTTTGCCGTCATCCAGGGCGTCCATCCGCGCATCGACGGTACGCTGGAAGAGGGTTCGGCGGCGATTCTCGACGATCTGGCGCCCAGGCTCGATATCTTCGAGCGCCAGCAGGTCTACGTGGTGTGCCATCTATATGGATTGGCCCACCCCGAGACGCTCATCGAGGATGCGCTGAAGTGCGCCACGGACGTGGCCGTGCGCATGGCCCGTGAAGACGGGCCCAACCTGGTGCCATACGGCGCCGGTCCGTTGCTGCCCCGCGCCGCGACCGACGATGCGCGCATCGAACTGGTACTACCGCAGCATCGCAACCGCCGGTGACCGTCGAGGACATGCTCGCCGAGGTCTCGGCCCTGTTCGAGGCTTCCCCGCTCTTTTATGGTCATGGCACAGACAATGCCTGGGACGAGGCGGTGGCTCTGGTACTGGCTAGCAGTGGATTGACTGATCACGAGCGCAGCCTCCGAGAGCAGCTGTCCCCAGAGGCCTGCGAGTTGATTCGCGCACACGCCCGGCGGCGAGCGGGGGAACGCATCCCACTCGGTTATCTGTTCGGCAAGGTGAGTTACTGCGGCCTCGAGTTTGCCGTACAGCCCGGCGTTCTCATCCCTCGCTCGCCCATCGGGCCCTGGCTTACCCATGGCGGGCTGGGTACATGGCTGGTGCGCGAGCCCATGCGCATCCTGGATTTTTGCTGTGGCAGCGGTTGTCTCGGTATCGTTTCTGCGCTCGTTTTCACCGAAGCGGAAGTAGTGCTCGCGGACATAGATCCGGGTGTGTGCCGCGTTGCCCGCGAAAACGTCGTACGCCACGGCCTGGAGGCACGCTGCGCGGTCATAGAATCTGATCTCTTCGCGAGCCTGTCCCAGCCACCCTTCGACCTGGTGGTTTGCAATCCCCCGTACGTGGATGGCGAGGACATGGGGACATTGCCGAGCGAGTATCGCCACGAACCCGAATTGGCATTGACCGGCGGGTCGGATGGGCTGGCTGTATTGCGCGGGATCCTCGACGCATTGCCGGAATGGCTGGCCGACGGCGGGGTGCTGGTCGGGGAAGTGGGCAACAGTGCTCCGGCGCTGCTGGCGCAGTACCCTCGACTGCCATTCGTCTGGCCGCACCTGCCGCAGGGCGGCCAGGGCGTTTTCCTGCTTGAAGCAGATGCTCTGAGTTCCCATACTGCGCGGCGAATCTAGATTGCACCGGTTTTATGGCGGGTAACACTTTCGGACAGGCATTTGCACTCACTACCTTCGGCGAGAGCCATGGGGCAGCGTTGGGCGCGATCGTGGACGGCTGCCCACCGGGGCTGGAACTCTGCGAGGCCGACCTGCAGGTGGATCTGGATCGCCGCAGACCGGGCCGATCGAAGTTCACCACCCAGCGTAAAGAGGCGGATCAGGTCCGCATCCTCTCAGGTGTGTTCGAGGGACGCACGACCGGAACCCCGATCGCGCTCCTGATCGAGAACCAGGACCAGAAGAGCAAGGACTACTCCGATATCAAGGATCTGTTCCGCCCGGCGCATGCAGATTTCACCTATCACCACAAATATGGCCTGCGTGACTATCGTGGCGGCGGTCGAGCTTCCGCGCGCGAGACCGCCATGCGAGTGGCTGCCGGTGGTATCGCCAAGAAGTACCTCGCCGAGCACTTCGGCACGAAAGTGCGCGGCTATCTCTCCGCCATCGGGCACCTGCGACTGCCTTTTCGCTCGTGGGAGACCGTGGCGGGGAACCCGTTCTTCTGCGCGGATGCCGACCACCTGGATGCCATCGGAGAACTCATCGACCAGCTCAGGAGTGAGGGTGATTCTGTCGGCGCGGAGGTGAGTGTGGTGGCAAGCGGTGTGCCGGTGGGGCTTGGAGAGCCGGTGTTCGGAAAGCTCGATGCACAGCTTGCTGGTGCGCTGATGGGTATCAATGCGGTCAAGGGGGTCGCCATCGGCGATGGTTTCGATGTGGTCGGCCAGCGCGGTACTGCGCATAGAGATCAGATGAACCGTGCCGGATTCGAGTCCAATCATGCCGGCGGTATTCTCGGTGGGATCTCCTCGGGTCAGGACATCATCGTGCGCATGGCGCTGAAACCCACCTCGAGTCTCACGACACCGGGGCGAACTATCGATGTGGAAGGCGAAGAGAGAACGGTGGTCACCAAAGGCCGGCACGACCCCTGTGTCGGTATCAGAGCCACACCCATCGCCGAGGCGATGGTCGCACTCGTGCTGATGGATCACGCGCTGCGCCACCGCGGTCAGATTGGCCGATACCCGCAGGTCTGACCCGACCGGCGGTCAGATTCCTGGCTCCCGTGTTTCTTCGAGCACACCGATGAACGAGCGCGCCGCGTTGGACAGTGTGCGGCCGGGATTGGTGACGCAGCCGAGCGTCCGGTGCAGATGTGGTGCATCCACTTTGAGCTCCGCTAGGTCTTCGGTAAGCAGGCTCCTCGGCAACACGCTCCAACCGAGCCCCGCGCCCACCAGCATGCCGATGGTCTCCAGATAGTTGGTGGAAAGCGCTGGGTGCAGGGTGAGCCCGCGCGCTTCGAACGTCTCGAGTACGATTCGGCCTGTATAGGTGACCGTACCGGGTAAAACGGCGCCGTGGCCAGAGAGTTCATCGAGTGTGAGGTGATTGCGAAGGGCTAGAGGGTGTTCGCGTGAGGTCACGAAGTGCAGCGAGTCGTCCCACAACGGCAGGTAGGTGAGATCCGCCTCGCCCTCCGGATCGAGCGTCACCACGGCAAGTTCCGCGCGGCCCTGACGGATGAGATCGTGGGCAGCCTCCGAGTCCTCGAACTGGATATCGAGCTGCACGTCCGGGTACAGCGCCCTGTAGCTGCGCAGCACCGGCGCCAGGCGGTGAAGTCCGACGTGGTGGGATGTCGCCAGATCCAGCACGCCGTCGACGCGTTCGTGCAGGTTCATGATCATGCGCCGGGTGTCGCTGACCTGGGCGAGTATCTGTTCGGCACGGGGTTTCAGGAGCTTACCGGCATCGGTGAGATGAATGGAGCGGCCGATTCGGTCGAACAGGCGTACCTCCAGCTCGTTTTCCAGATTCTGCACGCGCTTGGTGACGGCCGGTTGACTGATGTGCAGGGCAGTGGCCGCGCGCGAGAAGGAGCCGTGCTGGGTTACGGAAAGGAAAGCGCTGAGATCGGACCATTGCATGCGTGCAGCCTGAACTGGCAGTGGTGTGATTAATTCTAAATTGTTATCGAATAGATAAAAACAATCCATTAGTGTTATGGATTGGCTTTCCCTACCATACGCGCCCCAATCACCCGAAGCGGCGGCGAAGCAGCGCATGGCAACGCTCTATGACAAGATCTGGGCCGATCACCTGGTTGGTGAACGTGCTGACGGTCAGCAGATCCTCTATATCGATCAACAACTTCTGCACGAGGTCACTTCGCCACAGGCATTCGAGGGCTTGCGGCTGGCCGGACGTGAGCCGTGGCGGTTGGCGGCCAACCTCGCCACTCCAGACCATAACGTGCCGACCGAGGGCAGGGATCTGGGACTGTCCGGCATCGATGATTCGGTGGCTCTCGAGCAGGTGGTGACGCTGGATGACAACTGCAAGAGGTATGGTATTCGTCAGTTCGACATCCTGGATGTACGGCAGGGTATCGTGCACGTGGTGGGTCCCGAGCAGGGTGTCACACTGCCCGGCATGACCATTGTGTGCGGCGACTCGCACACCTCGACTCACGGCGCCTTCGCGGCACTCGCACAGGGCATCGGCACCTCCGAGGTGGAGCACGTGCTGGCGACGCAGTGCCTGGTACAGCGCAAGATGCGCAACATGGCGGTGCGCTGCTCCGGTGCGCTCGCAGCGGGCGTGTCGGCCAAGGACCTGATCCTGAAGATCATCGGCGATCTCGGTACGGACGGCGCGACCGGCCATACCATCGAATATCTGGGAGAAGCGATCTCGGCGCTGTCGATGGAGGGACGGATGACGGTGTGCAACATGTCCATAGAAGCGGGAGCCCGTGCCGGCCTCGTTGCCGTGGACGACGTCACCCTCGAGTACGTGCAGGGTCGCCCGTTCGCGCCAGTGGGTGCGTTGTGGGATGAGGCACAGGCGCACTGGCGTACGTTACACAGCGATGCGGACGCACGGTTCGACGTCGAGTATCAGCTGGATGCATCGAGCGTGGCGCCGCAGGTGAGTTGGGGGACGTCTCCCGAAATGGTCGTGGGTGTCGATGAGACGACGCCCGACTCTGTATCCTCGGGCGATCCGCACCAGGCGGATTCCATACGCCGGGCGCTCGAATACATGGGGCTCGCACCCGGTCAGCCAATCACGGACATTCAACTGGACCGCGTGTTCATCGGCTCTTGTACGAATGCGCGCATCGAGGATTTGCGGGATGCCGCGGCGGTGCTTCGGGGGCGTGAGGTGGCTGGCAACGTGAAGCAAGCCATGGTGGTGCCTGGCTCCGGCCTTGTTAAAGCACAGGCCGAGGAGGAAGGGCTAGTGGAGGTCTTCACCGCCGCGGGTTTTCAGTGGCGCGATCCAGGATGCTCTATGTGCCTGGCCATGAATCCGGACAAGCTGCTACCCGGCGAGCACTGTGCATCTACCTCCAACCGTAACTTCGAGGGGCGGCAGGGCCACGGCGGACGTACCCATCTGGTGAGTCCCGCCATGGCGGCGGCAGCCGCGGTGCGGGGACACTTCGCCGACGTGAGGGACATGCTATGAAAGCCTTCGAGAAGACAGAAGGGATCGTTGCGCCACTGGACAGGGTCAATGTGGATACCGATCAGATAATCCCGAAGCAGTTTCTGAAATCCGTCAAGCGTACGGGTTTCGGCGACAATCTGTTCGATGGCTGGCGTTATATGGATGAGGGCGAAGTTGGCGTCACACCGAACGAGCGCCGGGTCAACCATGAGTTCGTGCTCAATCGGCCGCGCTTCCAGGATGCGAAGATTCTGCTCGCCAGGCGCAACTTCGGTTGCGGCTCGAGTCGTGAACATGCGGTATGGGCGTTGATGGAGTTTGGATTCGAGGTGGTGATCGCTCCGAGTTTTGCCGATATTTTCTTTAATAACTGCTTTAAAAATGGCTTGTTACCTATTGTTTTAAATGAAGAAATAGTAGGAGAGCTCTTTGAGGCAGTAGAGGCGGAAGAGAATTTTGCTTTGCGGGTGGATCTCGCCGCACAGACCGTGGCCACCCCGAGCGGTCAGGTGTTCGGTTTCGACATGGACGGACTCGCCAGGGACAAGCTGCTGCGGGGTCTCGATGACATCGGGCTCACGCTGGATGCCGTGGATCGGATACGCGCTTTCGAGCAGGAATACTTCGAGCGCCGCGCGTGGCTCGGGACGGCACGTGAACGGGTCGTACTCGATGAGCTGGACGAGGGAGTTTAGACGATGGCAGCGAGATCAATACTCATCCTTCCCGGAGACGGCATCGGCCCCGAGGTGGTGGGCGTGGCTCGTCAGGTGATGCAGCGCGCGGCCGTAGACTCCGGTCTCGAGCTGAAAGTCAGCGAGGGTATCCTGGGCGGCGTTGCCATCGACAGCGCCGGCACCTCGCTGCCTGAAGATACCCTCGAAGCTGCGCGCGCATCCGATGCCGTGTTGCTCGGCGCGGTAGGCGGACCGCATTGGGACGATCTGCCGATGGACCAGCGTCCGGAAAAGGGGCTGCTCGGCCTGCGCGCGGGGCTCGGACTGTTCGCCAATCTCCGCCCGGCACTGTCGTTCGCACCATTGGCGCAAGCGAGCTCTCTGAAGAGCGAACTGGTGGCCGGTCTCGACATCCTGATCGTGCGCGAATTGACCGGAGGCATCTACTTCGGCGAGCCGCGTGGCGTGGAGCTGATCAACAACGAGCGTGTCGGACGCAATACCTATGTGTACGCGGAACACGAGATCGAACGTATCGCGCGCGTGGCATTCGAACTGGCGGGTAAGCGGACCGGGCGGCTGTGTTCGGTCGATAAAGCCAATGTGCTGGAGGTCACCCAGTTGTGGAGAGAAGTGGTCACGCGGACAGCTCAGGACTATCCGGATGTCGAGTTGTCACACATGTACGTAGACAACGCCGGCATGCAACTGGTGAGGGCACCGAAGCAGTTCGACGTTCTCGTCACCGGCAACATGTTTGGCGATATCCTCTCTGATGTCGCCGCCATGCTGACGGGATCGCTGGGAATGCTGCCCTCAGCGAGCCTCGGCGCCACGGGCCAGGGGTTGTTCGAGCCGGTGCACGGCTCCGCCCCGGACATCGCCGGGCAGGACAAGGCCAACCCGCTGGCCACCATCCTCTCGGTGGCGATGATGTTCCGCTATAGCCTCGAATGCGGGGCCGCCGCGGATCGCATCGAGGCGGCGGTCGACCAGGTGCTGGCTCGGGGTCTGCGTACCTCGGACATACTCACCAGGGGTGCTGCGACAGGGATGCGCGAAGTAGGCACCAGCGAGATAGGCGATGCGGTGCTGAGGGCGTTGGAAACGGGAGATGAAAGATGACGGACAAGGTCAACGTGGCGATCGCCGGCGCGACGGGGGCGGTAGGCGAAACGCTTATCGAGATCCTTCAACAGCGGGAATTCCCGGTCGCCAATCTGTATCTGCTGGCGAGTGAGCGTTCCGAGGGGAAGCGGCTGCAGTTTCGTGGCTCCGCGGTGAAAGTGCAGCGCCTTGATGAATTCGATTTCAGTCTCGCGGACATCGGTCTCTTTTCGGCCGGTGGCAGCCTGTCGGCACAATTCGCTCCGCGCGCCGCGAAGGCTGGCTGTGTGGTTATCGACAACACCTCCGAGTTTCGCTACGACGACGACGTGCCGCTAATCGTGCCGGAGGTCAATCCGCAATGCATCGACGAGCATAAAAAGCGCAACATCATTGCTAATCCGAACTGCTCCACCATTCAGATGGTGGTGGCGCTCAAGCCCATTCATGACGCCGTTGGCATCGAGCGTATCAATGTGTGCACCTACCAGGCGGTTTCGGGTGCCGGTGCCGGTGGGGTACGCGAACTGGCGGGGCAGACGGCCAACCTGCTGAACGCCAAGCCGGTGGAGAGTTCGGTGATGCCGCAGCAGATTGCCTTCAATGCGATTCCGCATATCGATTCCTTTCAGGACAACGGCTACACGCGTGAAGAAATGAAGATGGTGTGGGAGACGCGCAAGATTCTGGAGGATGACTCGATTCGGGTAAACTCGACCTGCGTGCGTATTCCGGTTTTCTATGGTCACTCCGAAGCCGTGCACATCGAGACGCGCACAGCCATCGAACCTGCCGACGTACGGGCCCTGCTCGAGCAAGCCCAGGGCGTGACGGTAATCGACCGGCATGAGGCAAATGGCTATCCCACGGCGGTCGCCGAGGGTGCCGGCAGTGATTCCGTGTACGTGGGGCGTATCCGTGCCGACATCTCCCATCCGAGGGGTGTGAACATGTGGGTGGTCTCCGACAATGTACGCAAGGGGGCTGCTCTTAACAGTGTGCAGATCGCGGAACTGCTGCTCGGCTGACATGATCAGGGTCTAATGTGCCGTGGTGGCTTTTACCCGCCAGAATTTACTGTCATCATTGCGACTTACTGCAAACTGTAGGCAACCTTTCTAGGCTATGTTCGCCAGTTGGATGGTGCTTGTGGCCATAGAACTGGAGTGAGCCGGTCAGAAACGATCCGGGATCAGCACGGGCTGGTCGGGAATTTGTGAGAGACCAGCCAAGGACTAGGCAACAAAGGTGATAATCGTGCACAGGACGGCATGAATACGCAAAATCTGCCAAGGCTGAAATCGATCCGTTCGGGGTTGCGGTTACCTATTTTTTCGACAAAGAGAGGCTCATCTATGCGCAACACCATGCTGAGCCGGGTTCGCGCCTGCCTGCTGGCTGCCGCTGTCGCGGTCGCCGGTCAGAGCTGGGCCCTGGGCTTGGGTGAAATCGAACTCGATTCGGCGCTCAATGAACGCCTGGTCGCGGAGATCGAGCTGCTCGATGCAGGCACACTGCAGCCTACCGAGATTCTGGTCTCGCTTGCGTCGCGTGAAGACTTCGAACGGGTTGGAGTGGAACGTTTTTTCTACCTCACCGACCTGAGGTTCGAAGTGGCTGAAGGAGCGCGCGGCAAAATCATCAAGGTGACGAGTTCGCAACCCATTTCGGAACCCTATCTGAACTTCATCGTGGAAGTGTACTGGCCGAGTGGACGGTTACTGCGCGAATACACACTGCTGCTTGACCCGCCAACCTATGGCGAAACTGTTGCCGCGCCGGTCACGCCACCTGCGCCGGAACCGGCTCCCGTGACCGCCGGAACCGTGGAGCGACCGGCGGAACCGGCTCCTGAGCGTGTGACCGAGCAAAGTTCCGGTACACGTGTGGATCTCGCCCGTGCGACTCAACGCGAGCCGATGCCGGTGGGTGAAGACGAATACCGGATGACGGGTCGCAACGACACCTTGTGGAAGATCGCAATCGATACTCTGCCGGCAAAAGACATCACGGTGAAGCAGAACATGCTCGCACTACAGCGTAAGAACCCGAGAGCCTTCATCCGCAACAACATCAACTTGCTGAAGGCGGGCTATGTGTTACGGCTGGCCGATGCCGAGGAAGCGCGTCTGCTCACGGCGCAAGCTGCAGCGAACGAAGTGCATCAGCAATCGGAGGACTGGCGCGCGGGTGTGACCCGCGAACCACCACAGCGTATCGTCGAGACACCCTCGGGCCTCGACGAAAGCGAAGATGCGGTGCTAAGAAGCCAGGTGGATGCGACGCCCGCGCCGCAGCGCGAGCAGCAACAGGAGGAGGCTGAAGGCCAGTTGCGCATCGTCGCGGGTGAGGGCGACAGTGCGCGCGGCAGCGAAGTCAGCGCTGACACGCAAGCGAACCTCGCCGACGCACTGGAGGGGCTCGGTCGGTTGCAAAGGCGCGTGGACGAGGTGGAAGTCGAGGCTGCGCGCGAACAGGAACTCTCGATGCGACAGATCGAAGTGAAGGACCGGCAGCTGGAGTTGCGCGACCGGCAAATCGCCGAGCTGCAGGAACAGCTGGCCGAGACACGCGATCAGCTCGAGGAAATGCAGCAGAATCAAAACCAAAGTGCGCCAGCGCAGGGAGAACCTTGGTGGTCGTCCCCGTACACGCTGGGTGCGTTGCTGGTTACTTTGGTGTTGATTCTGGTCGTCGTGCTGTTCAAGTCCCGTCGGCGTGAGCCTGACGAAGGCTACCTCCCGGAAGCCGCCGTCATGCCGGTGATAGACGACGATGCGGACACGCCGGCGCTGGCCCAGGAAGAAGAGGACGATCCGGAACCGACCGTCGTCCTACCGCTGGACGTGGACGAAGACGAGGAAGAACTCCATTCGTTCTCCGCTGAGCCGGAAAACGAAACCCGTTCGGAGACGGGCAATGTCACCGGAGAAGCGGATATCTACATCGCCTATGGACGCTATGCACAGGCGGTGAACCTGTTGAATGGGGTGCTCGCCGAGGATCCCGAGCGCTACGACGTGAGGCTGAAGCTGCTCGAAACGTTCATTGACACACAGGACCGGGATGCCTTTGATGCCCAGATGGCCGAGCTGGTGGCCCGCTGTGACGAGGAAGAAGTGCTGTTCTCGGCGCGGGAACTGGAAGGCCGCTTTGGAGACAGCGAAACGCAATCGAATGAGGTTACCGACGACCCTGAAACCGCTTCCGTTCAGCAGGGCGCGACAGTGACACCGATCAACGAGCTGGTACTCGCGTCACAGGACACCGGCGGGCAGCCGCAGCCGTTTGAAGAGCATGACGTCGAAGACGAACCCGCCGATATGCTGGATGTATCGGGGCAAGCGGCAGATGCGGATGACGAGTTTGACTTCGAGTTGGAACTGGGCGACTTCGGCGAAGACCTCTCGGACGTGGCCGGAACCCAAGAAGAAACGGAAGAACGCAGTGTGGGCCCGTGGCTCGACTTCGACGACGGCGACCAGGATTTCAGCTTCGACGATGCTAAAGACAGCGCCGCCACCAAGCTCGATCTGGCACGCGCCTATATCGACATGAACGACAGTGAGGGCGCACGCGAGATCCTGGCCGAGGTATTAGGTGAGGGCAATGACCAACAGCAGAGTGCTGCGAGGGACCTGCTCGACGGCATATCCGACTGATCAGGCTTCCCGGGTAGCACCGCTACTCGGCGGATTGAACACGCTTCGGGTTTTTCCGCGCTCGTCATGCGGGTAGCTCTGGGGCTCGAATACCATGGTGGTGCGTTTCACGGCTGGCAGCGTCAGGTTGACGTTCCCTCGGTGCAGTCAGATGTTGAGCGGGCTTTGTCCCGGGTGGCCGATCATCCTGTGAGCGTGGTGGCCGCTGGCAGGACTGACAGGGGTGTACACGCAACCGCGCAGGTCGCGAGTTTCGAAACGTCATCGAAACGACCGATGAAGGCTTGGCGTCTTGGAACCAATTCGCATACAAGCCGCGAGGTCAAGGTGTTGTGGGCGAGAGAGGTCGCGGATGACTTTCACGCCCGTTATTCGGCTGTCGCGCGTCGCTATACCTACCTCTATCTCATGAGAAACGATGCATCGCCCCTCCTGAATGGGCTCGCCACACCATCTTCTCATCTCGATGCGGACGCCATGCACCGGGCCGCCCAGGCTCTGGTTGGAGAACAGGACTTCAGTAGTTTCCGTGCGGCGGGATGCCAGTCGGCATCCGCCCAGCGACGGGTGAATTACTTGCGAGTCCATCGGCAGGGGCCCTTTGCAGTGCTCGAGGTGGAGGCCAACGCCTTTGTGTTGCACATGGTCCGCAACATGGCGGGTGCGCTGGCGCTCGTGGGAAGTGGTGAGCGACACGAGGGCTGGGTCGGCGAGTTACTGCGTGCGCGAGACCGGCGGGTCGCGGGCCCCACGGCGCCCTCACAGGGACTCTACCTGACGGGTGTGACCTATCCCGGGATGGACTTTCCACAGCCGCATCTCCCGCCCCCGCTGGCCGCCCTGGAACGCTGAGACAGGGCGTTCGGGTTTGGGTAGACTACGCCGCCTTCATGGCTGTGCAGATCAAGATTTGTGGAATCACCCGCGGCGAGGACGTCGATGCGCTGTTGCGGCTCGGCGTGGACGCCATGGGGCTGAACTTCTACCACGCCAGTGCACGCAACGTGGGTGTCGCGCGTGCGGCGGAACTCGCCGCGCGAGCCGGCTCCGGTATCAGGAAGATTGGTGTGTTCGTCAATGAGCCCGCGGACGGTGTACGGGCGGTGGCGGCGGAGGTATCGCTCGATGCGCTGCAGTTTCACGGTGAAGAAGAGGATGACTATTGTGCGAGCTTCGGACTGCCGTACCTCAAAGCCCTGCGGATACGCTCGGCTGTCAGTGTTTGCGAGCTGGTGAGCCGCTTTCCGTCGGCTGAAGGATTTCTTTTGGATGCATACCATCCAAACGCGCGGGGTGGTACTGGTATCACGTTCGACTGGGGTCTGTGGCCGCGAGATGCCGACGAGATCGACGCAACGTTCTGGCTCGCCGGTGGGTTGACGCCCGATAACGTGGGCCGTGCCATCGTCGCCACGCAGCCCTCTGGTGTGGACGTGAGCGGCGGTGTTGAGGGCGCGCGAGCGGGCGAGAAGGAGTGTGAGCGTATGCAACGGTTTGTCGATGAGGTGCGTGGTGTCGGACTCGGGTAGCAACTACGCGCAGCCGTCTGATGACGGCCACTTCGGTACACACGGGGGACGGTTTGTCGCCGAGACGCTGGTGCATGCGCTCGATGATCTTTCCGCACTCTATGAGAGCGTGAAGTTGGATCCGGTGTTTCAGGATGAATTTGCGGAGGATCTCGCTCGCTATGTCGGACGGCCGTCCCCGCTCTACTTCGCGGAACGCCTGAGCAAGCACCTGGGCGGGGCGCAGGTGTATCTCAAGCGTGAAGACCTGAATCACACTGGTGCACACAAGGTGAACAACACCATCGGCCAGGCGCTGCTGGCCAAACGCATGGGCAAGCCACGGGTCATCGCCGAGACCGGAGCCGGACAGCACGGCGTGGCGACCGCCACCGTGGCTGCGCGCCTCGATCTTGAGTGTGTCGTCTACATGGGCGAGGAAGACATTCGGCGTCAGGCGTTAAACGTGTACCGGATGAAACTGCTCGGCGCTGAAGTACGATCGGTCAGGTCCGGGTCGCGCACACTCAAAGACGCCATGAACGAGGCACTGCGTGATTGGGTGACTCATGTGGACGATACGCATTACATCATCGGTACCGTGGCCGGACCCCACCCGTACCCCGTGATGGTGCGTGATTTTCAATCCGTCATCGGCCAGGAGGCGCGTAGCCAGTGCCTACAATATGCCGGACGTCTACCCGACGTTCTGGTGGCGTGCGTGGGCGGTGGCTCCAACGCAATAGGGCTGTTTCATCCGTTCATCGATGACGTGGATGTGCGCATGGTTGGGGTGGAAGCAGCGGGCCTGGGACTCGACACTGGTCGGCATGCTGCTCCGCTCAACGAGGGCCGGGTCGGCGTGCTGCACGGAAATCGCACCTACCTGATGTCGGATGAAGACGGACAGGTACTCGCCACACACTCGATCTCTGCAGGCCTTGATTACCCGGGAGTGGGTCCTGAGCACAGCTATCTGAAAGACATCGGGCGTGCCGAGTACACGGCGGTTACCGACGACGAGGCGATGGAAGGTTTCCGGCTGCTCAATCGCACGGAAGGTATCTTGCCCGCGCTCGAATCGAGCCATGCCATCGCCTGGGTGGCACGACATGCCGCCTCGATGCGCAGCGACGATATCGTTATCGTCAATCTGTCCGGACGGGGTGATAAGGACATACACACGGTGGCCGGAATCGACGGCATAGAGCTGTGACGAGCACCCGATTAGAACGGCGCATGACAGAGCTTCGCGGGGCCGGGCGCAAAGCACTGGTTGCGTACATCATGACCGGCGATCCCACCCTCGAGCAGACCGTGCCGGCGATGCGGGCGCTGGTGCGCGGTGGCGCCGATCTTGTCGAACTCGGTATTCCTTTCAGCGATCCCGAAGCGGATGGGCCCATCATTCAGGCCGCGGCGGAACGATCTCTGGCCAACGGCGTGCGCTTCGAAGACGTGCTTGCCCAGGTACGCACGTTTCGTGAGTTCGACGACGCGACGCCCATCATCCTGATGGGTTATCTCAATACCGTCGAGCGCATGGGATCTGAAGTCTTTGCAGCGCGCATCATCGACGCTGGCGTCGATGGCCTGATCATGGTCAACCTGCCTCCGGAGGAATCAGCCGCACTGACCGAACATCTGCGGGGGTGCGCCGACATCGTCTTTCTGGCTACGCCTACATCCACCGATGAGCGGCTTGCAAGCATCGCGGAATTGGCCAACGGGTTTCTCTACTACGTTTCGCTCAAAGGCACGACCGGGGCGGGCCACATCGAGGTGGATTCGGTGCGGGACAACGTGGCGCGCATTCGTGGCGTGACCGATCTGCCCGTGCTGGCGGGTTTTGGAATCAAGGATGCGGACACCGCGCGCAGCATCGGGCGATACACTGACGGTGTGGTAGTGGGAAGTGCGATCGTGAACGCTATGGCGGAACTGGAAGGGCAGCCGGAGCGCATTCCCGAGCGGCTGCAGACGATGCTCGGGGACTTGAGGCGTGCGCTGGATGAGAGCTGAGAAACCGTTGGCTACGGCCTCGAGGGATGATTCTCCGCGGGAGGGAGATTCGTCGCCGGGAGCGGGTGCCGACCTCGGTGGCTGGTTGCGCTACATCTCGGCGGCGCACCCGAAGGCATGGGATCTGGGGCTCGAGCGGGTAAGACTCGTCGCCGAGCGCATGAACCTGTTGGATAGAGGTGACTGCACCTTCGTCATCGTCGCGGGTACCAACGGCAAGGGAAGCACCTGTGTGAGTATCGAGCGGATACTGCTGGCGCATGGGCGCTCGGTGGGGTGCGCACTATCTCCACATCTGCACAAGTTCAACGAACGTATACGCATCGACGGGGTAGAAGCCGCCGATGAGGAGATTATACGGGCCTTCGCTGAGGTAGAGCGTATGCGAGGCGAAACTACGCTCACTTACTTCGAATACGCGACTCTGGCCACGCTGTGGTGTTTCAGGCGGGCATGGGTGGACGTGGCGATCCTCGAGATCGGCCTCGGAGGACGGCTGGATGCGTTCAACATCATCGATGCGGAGATCGCCATCATCACCAGCATCGGCATCGACCACGTCGACTACCTGGGAGATGATCTGGATGGTATCGGGCGCGAAAAAGCCGGCGTCATGCGCCCCGGGCAGCAGGTCGTGCTCGGGCGTGAGCTGCCAGGTTCGGTCATCGGTGAAGCGACACGACTCCGGACGCACGTGCAGGCGCTGGATGCCGATATCCGATATAGCGTGAACGGTGAGCGTTGGTCGCTGCAGATCGGCGCAGAGAACCTGGACGATCTTCCCGTGCCCGCACTGCCCATGTCGAACTGCGCGCTTGCGAGCGCCGCGGCAGGGCAGATTGTCGAACTCGATCGCAAGACGCTGTCCGGGGCGCTGGCGGAAGTGCACATGGCGGGGCGCTTCGAAAAACGCTCGGCGAGGGGCCGTAGCTGGCTGTTGGATGTGGCGCACAACCCGCTGGGTGCGGCATTTCTGCACAGCGAACTGGTGGACAAGAATGTGGCGGCCGGAGGGCGTATCGTTGCGGTGTATGGAGCCCTGCGCGATAAGGACATCGGTGGTGTCATCAGCGTACTGGAGGAACTCATCGACGACTGGGTGCTGGTGTCCACGGGCGGTCCTCGCGGCCTGAACGCTGCTGACCTCGCGCAACGGGCAGGGCTTGCCGATGTACTGCTTTGCGATGATCTCGAGCAAGCCGTCGAGGCCGCCTGCTCGCTGAGTGAGCAGAGCGATGTTATTCTGGTGTTTGGATCGTTCTCCGTGGTCGAACGCGCGAGACTTGCACTGATTTCATGAGCGAGCGCAATTCGGAACAGATTCGATATCGTGTGACGGGCGGCGTTTTTCTGACGGCGCTCGCCATTATCTTCCTGCCCATGCTCCTGGACGGTGAGGGTATGAGACCGGTTACCCTGGATCCCATCGAACGGCCACTTCCCGAGGTCGCGCCATTGAAACGGCTTTCGGAAATCGCGCCTGAAAGCGATTTCGTCGATCGAGCCCGGACGCTGCGGGAGGCGGTGGACGAGGGGGGCTTTCACCGTAATACAAGGACACGGGTCGGCGAGCCCGTGTTGTTTGTACCTGAAGACGATACCAGCGTGTGGGCAGTGCAGGTGGGTAGCTTTTCCTCGCCCGAAAACGCGCGTGCGTTTAGCGACCGTCTGCGAGGTGATGGCTACGAGGCGTTTGTCTCCTCTCACAAGCCCAAGCCCGGTGATGACGAGATCATCAATCGGGTAGCCGTGGGCCCCATACTCGATTCGGGCGAGGCCGGATCGCTGCGTGAGGAATTGGCCGGACGATATGACATCGAGGCTCGTGTCATGGGTTTCGGCAGCTGATGGCGAGCTTCGATATCGTTTTGTGCGTGATAGTGCTGGTTTCCGCCGTCATCGGGCTCAGCAGGGGGTTGATCAAGGAAGTGCTCTCTCTGATTTCCTGGGTACTGGCACTGGCCGCGGCTTACTTCTATGCGCCACTGCTTGCCGAAACCTTTAGTCCGGATCTGGGTAATTTTCGCATCGTGCTGGCATTTCTAGCCCTGTTCATCCTGGTGCTGGTCATCGCCGGAATCGCGCAGTGGCTGATCGGTAAGCTGATTCAGACCGCCGGTCTCACGGGTACGGACCGCTTATTGGGTTTGCTGTTCGGCAGCGCGCGCGGCCTGGTGGTGTGTCTGGTGGCGCTGATCGCCATGCGGCCGTTCGTGCAGGACGCGGTGTGGTGGAATGACTCGGTGTTCAAGCACGAATTGCTTGCGTTCGAGGATGAGGCGATGGCTTGGGCACGAGGGGCGAGCGACGTTTTTACTGAGATGACGGAGGATGTGCTACCGGATCGGTAGCGGGCATAATGGCAACTGATACAGCCGCGGGCCGAGAGCGAATGAGGCGTGTTGATACTCCTAGCGAGCACCATCGTGCGATGTGTGAGAGGGGTGGACCATGTGCGGAATAGTCGGAATCGTCAGCCATGAGGCAGCCAATCAGCAGATCTACGATGCGCTGACGGTGTTGCAGCACCGCGGCCAGGATGCGGCCGGTATGGTGACCAGTGATGACAACAAGCTGCATCTGCGCAAAGCTAACGGCCTGGTACGCGAGGTCTTCCAGCAGAATCATATCGACCGGCTGGTTGGCAACATGGGTATCGGACACGTGCGCTACCCAACGGCGGGCAGTTCGAGTTCCGCGGAAGCCCAGCCCATGTACGTGAATTCGCCATACGGCATCACGCTTGCCCACAACGGCAACCTCACTAATGCAGATGCCTTGCAAGCGGATCTGTTCCGTGAGGATCTTCGGCATGTGAATACCTCCAGTGATTCAGAGGTGCTGCTCAACGTACTCGCCCACGAATTGCAGTTGGTCCATGCGCACCGGCCAGATGAAAACGATGTCTTCGAAGCGATAGAGGGATTGCACCGCCGGTGCCGGGGAGCTTACGCGGCCGTTGCCCTCATTATTGGTATCGGCGTCGTCGGATTTCGAGACCCGTACGGCATCCGCCCGCTCGTGTACGGCAGGCGTGAGAGCGAGACGGGTTTTGAGTACATGATCGCCTCGGAGAGCGTGGCGCTGGATCTGCTGGGCTTCGAGCTCATCGGCGACGTGGCGCCGGGTGAAGCGGTCTTTATCACCCGGGATGGGCAATTGCACAGACGTGTGTGCGCCGATCGCTCAGAGCTCACCCCTTGTATATTCGAGCACGTCTATCTGGCGCGACCGGATTCCATCATGGACGAGATATCCGTCTATAAGGCGCGACTGCGGCAGGGGGAATTTCTGGCGGATGCGATTCTCGGCCGGTATGCGGGAAACGATCACGACATCGACGTGGTCATACCGATTCCGGACACCGGCCGCACGGCCGCCATCCCGCTGGCGCACCGGTTGAACGTCAAGTACCGGGAAGGATTCATCAAGAACCGTTACATCGGACGTACCTTCATCATGCCGGGTCAGCATCAACGGCGACAGTCGGTGCGTCACAAACACAATGCCATCGACCTAGAGTTTCGGGGCAAGAACGTGCTATTGGTGGACGATTCTGTCGTACGCGGCACGACCATCGGCCAGATCATCCAGATGGCGCGGGATGCCGGGGCGAGAAAGGTCTACCTGGCGTCCTGTGCGCCTGCGATCCGGCACCCGAACGTTTATGGCATCGACATGCCGGCAGCCGCGGAATTGGCGGCTCATGGGCATACGGAGGAGGAGGTGGGACACGTCATCGGCGCCGACTGGCTTGTCTACCAGAAACTTGAGGATTTGATAAAGAGCGGCACCGAAGGAAACCCGGCGATTTCACGCTTTGAATGTTCGGTGTTCGACGGTGACTATGTGACCGGCGACATAGACGCCGAGTATCTCAAGCGTCTATCGTTGACCCGAAACGATAAGGCCAAGCAACGTCGTGAAACGGAGCTCCGCGCGGACTCGACGGTCATCGAGTTACACAACCACCCCTGATGTACAGGACAATGTCCATGCGCTGATCAAAGCGCTGGATATGGTGCTGTTGGGAAAAAACGAGCAGATCAGACTGGCGCTGACCTGCCTGGTCGCTCGCGGTCACCTACTCATAGAAGACCTGCCCGGCATGGGCAAAACCCTGCTCTCACATGCGCTGGCAAAGGTTTTGGGCCTCAGCTACAACCGCATTCAATTCACCAGCGACGTCCTGCCGGCAGATATCACCGGTACCGCCATCTTCGATCGCGCTTCGAGCGAGTTCAGGTTCATGGAAGGGCCCCTGTTCGCCCAGGTGGTACTTGCCGATGAAATCAACCGGGCGACGCCGAAGAGTCAGAGTGCGCTGCTCGAAGCGATGGAGGAGCGGCAGGTGACGATGGATGGGGTGTCCCGACCCCTGCCGGATCCATTCTTCGTCATCGCGACTCAAAATCCGACCACACAGTCGGGTACGTTTCCCTTACCCGAGTCTCAACTCGATCGTTTCCTGATGCGCATCGAACTCGGCTACCCGGAGCCGGACGCCGAGCGCGAGCTGTTGCGGGGTGGTGACCGCCGCGTGGTGCTCGATGACTTGCAGCCCGTTGCCGATCTCGCGCGACTGACATTCATCCAGGAAGCGGCCGGCGCGGTACAGGTGTCAGATCCCCTGATCGAGTACGTGCAGCGCATCGTCGAGTACAGCCGGCAGAGTGCGGATTTCGCATTCGGCCTGTCGCCGCGTGGAGCCCTCGCCTTGCTGAGTGCCGCGCGTGCCTGGGCGCTCATACACGACCGCAGTCACGTGGTGCCGGAGGATGTCCAGGCGGTATTGCCCGGCGTGGTGGAACACCGTCTGCGTGCCGCGGCGGACTTCGCAGGGCACGGCGGCGGAGCGCTCGCACAGAAGCTGCTCAGCGGCGTCGACGTGGTCGGCTGAACGTCCGGCGCGTAAGAGTTTCCTCCCACTATGAGCGAGGCAATCGACAGCGGCCAGATCAGCAGCCGTTTCGGTCAGTGGCTCGACCGGCGTATCCCGCCGGGCAAGCGCATCACACTCAGCCAGCACAACGTCTTCATCTTTCCGACCCGCATGGGATTCGTATTCGGTGGGCTGATCGTGGTGCTGATACTGGGTGCCATCAACTACCAGTCGAGTCTGGTGTACGGGGTTGCCTTTCTGCTCGGCACTATGTTGCTGATCGGCATTCTCTATACGTTTCGAAACCTCTCGGGCGTGAGTCTGGAACTGGTGGGTACCAGAGCGGGCTTCGTTGGTGAGGACATCGGCTTCGACGTAAGGCTGGTTCGGCCGCAAGGCAGAGGACGTGAGGGTATTCAGATCGGCTGGCCGGACGGCATCAAACAATGGGCGGAGCTTTGCGACCAGGAAGCCGATACCGTGCGCATGTATGTCAAGGGTACCCGGCGCGGCTGGTTGCGTCCCGGCAGGCTGCTGGTGGAAACCTACTATCCCCTGGGGCTGCTCCGTGCGTGGACATGGGTTGATTTGAATGCAGCCGGGCTCGTCTACCCGAAACCAATCTTCACGGATATACCGGCCGGCACATACGGACGCAGGGACGAAGGCGAGTTGATCGACCCGCTCGGGAGCGACGATTTCACCGATCTAAAAACGTACTTGCCGGGAGATTCGGTGAAACACATCATCTGGCGTTCTTACGCACGGTCTGACGAACTGATGGTCAAACGCTATGCGAGTTTCGTCGAGCCGCGCCTGTGGTTCGATCTCGATCAGATTCCGGGCGGCGTCGAGGAGAGGCTCGGCAGGTTGACGGGGCTTGCCCTGCGGGCGACGAGGCTCGAGCGCGAATTCGGACTTCGGCTGGACGGAATGGAGATCGCACCGGGCGTTGGTGATGCACACCTTGAGCAGGTTTTGCGTGAGCTTGCGTTGTATGGGATGGCGTAGTGATCAATCGAAATCCGCCACATGGACAGATGCATGGCAAGCTGCGGACCTGCTGATGGTTTCCTCTGAATCGAGCCACAGCGCGCTGCATCAGATTCCGCGTAACTCGCTGGCATTGCTGATGATTGCCCAGGTTGTGGTATTGATGCCCCACGCTCTGCATCTCTCACCCTGGATCGTCGCGGTAGGACTGTTCTGTGGTTTCTGGCGCACACGAGTCTATCAGGGCCAGTGGGACTATCCGCGCAATTGGATCAAGGCATTGTTGGTGGTCGCCTCGGCGGTCGGGGTCGCACTCAGCGGGTCGGATGTCTTCAGTCTGGAAGCAGCCACCTCGATGCTGCTGCTGGCCTTCGCGCTAAAGCTGCTGGAGATGAAAAACCGCAGGGATGCATACGTGGTGGTGTTTCTGAGTTACTTCGTTATTGCGACTGAGTTTCTGTTCGATCAGTCCATGGCGGTCGCCGCATACGAGTTCGGCGCGATGGTCGTCGTTACCGCGGCGATGGTGGGCATGAACCAGTTTCACACCCGCGTGCGGCCGGTGGCGTCGCTGCGCCTGGCTGCCGGACTGGTCGCGCAGGCGTTGCCGCTGACCGTGGTGTTATTCGTGTTTTTCCCGCGTGTGGCCCCACTGTGGACCGTACCCCTGCCCGGTGGCGGCACGACCGGGATTAGTGAACAGATGACGCCGGGCGATATCGCCAACCTCACGCAGTCGGACCAACTCGCTTTCAGGGTGGTGTTCGACGATGAGGTGCCGGCGTACCAGGAGCTGTACTGGCGTGGGCTCGTTTATTCAGATTTCCATAACGGAACCTGGTCGGCGCAGAAGAGCCGATTCGTCGCCAGCCCGGGCGAACCGGCGGCGGCAGGAGACGCGGCGTCGTATCAGGTATTGATGGAGCCGACGATGCGCGACTGGCTCTATGCGCTGGACCGCGCCGTTCCCGAAACGCCTGGCGTGAGGCGGGTGGCCGACTACACGCTACGCTCACGTGATCCCGTGATGTCCGTATTTCGCTACGAGGTGTCGAGCTATCCCGGTGCGCGCCTGGACGGTCGGGGAATGACCCGGGCCATGGAAGTGCAGGCCACGAGGTATCCAGTGGATGACAATCCCAGGATACAGGCCTACGCCGATGAGTTGTGGCAGCGTACGGGGGACATTGACGGATTCGTCCGCTCGCTGCTCCAGCAGATCAGCAGCGGCGACTACCACTACACACTGAAGCCGCCCATATTGCCGAGCGAGAACAGCATCGATGCGTTCTGGTTCGATACACAGCGCGGATTCTGCACTCACTATGCGGGTGCGCTGGTCTTCATGCTGAGATCGGTCGGTGCGCCCGCGCGTATGGTCGGCGGCTATCAGGGTGGCGAGATCAATCCCATCACCGGCCATCTGGTGGTGCGTCAGTACGATGCGCACGCCTGGGTGGAGGTGTGGGATGAGGGTCGCGGCTGGCGGCGCGTGGACCCGACGCAAGCCGTTGCCCCCGCCCGGATAGAGAGCGGTATCGAGGCCGCGCTTTCCGCCGAAGATCGCGCGGAACTCGCTGCGATGACCGCAGCCCGTCTCGGGGATTGGACACTCGTGAGTAGCTTGCTGAACTGGAGCGAGTCACTCGAGCACCGCTGGAATCTATGGGTGATTGGTTTTGATGCCGGATCCCAGAGAGGATTGCTCGAGGATTTGCTGGGAGATATCACACCTGTGCGGATAGGACTGGCGATGTTGTTCTTCGGTGCCCTGAGCCTGTCGGTGGCCGCGCTCGCGCTCTTCTGGCGCCGTCGGCCGACACGTCGGCATCCGGTGGAGCGTGCTTTTCGCTCCTTTGGCGATGCAGCCGCCCGACATGGCTACGAACGTGAGGTACACGAATCACCGATGGTGTTCGTGGAACGTGTAGGGCACCAGGCCAGGGTCAATCCAGCCCAGTTGCAACTGCTGATCGCCCAACTCGAAGCGCTCTTGTACAATCCTGCCGTTGCGTGGGGTAGCCGGGAGCTGAAGTACCTGCGTACCCAGTTACGGCGATTGCACTTTCGACTTGCGTTCGCCTCGACACAATGAATCCGCGCGCGCATAGCGTCAGGGCTTGGCTATTTTTATCCGGGTTGACCCAATGCATCGACCGACCCCCTGTGTGGGTATCTGTTCCACTACTTACGGCGATCTCGTCTGCCGTGGCTGTAAACGCTTCGCGCACGAGATAGTCGAATGGAACGGCTATGACGAGTCGCAGCGTGCAGTGGTCGGGCGACGGCTGATGGAACTCAGAGAGGGAGCCGTCAACACCATTCTGACCGATAAACAGCTTGCCGTGCTCAGTGACCGGGCAGCGCAGATGCGGGTGATCGGGGCGGGGGACATGAGTGCTGCCACGCGTGCCTACGAGACGCTCCGGTGCCTGGCCCGCTACCCGGCTCATCCCGCACTTCCGGACAGTGGCCGCGCGGATACGCCCAGAATCCTGCTCGAGCGTGTCGACAGGGAGTTCTACGCGCGCTCACTGGCCGTGTTCGAACGCAGCTTCAAGGTACCGGTGCAATGAATACCCCACCCGATTCACAGAACCCGGAGATCGAACGGGCGTGCGACTTCCTGCGCTGCGCCACGCCAAAGGAGTGGGTCGATCAGGCTGTGTGTGAGCTACCAGCGTTGCTGATCGACCACGCCAATTGTGAGAAGAAGGCGGCGG
>DCWG01000043.1:33030-33150 GCA_002327525.1 Gammaproteobacteria bacterium UBA2168
CCAATTGTGAGAAGAAGGCGGCGGGTACGGCCCTGTCGCTGCTGTATCGCTATATCGACGACGATGAATTGATGACGCGGTTATCGCGAATTGCCCGCGAGGAGTTACGCCATTTCGAAC
>DCWG01000043.1:33487-33808 GCA_002327525.1 Gammaproteobacteria bacterium UBA2168
GGTGCTCGCCGTAATGCGCGAACTGGCGGTACCCTATCGGCATCTCACCTCCAGTCGTTATGCGGGGGAACTGCGGAAACTGATCGCGACCCACGAACCAGCGCGGCTGATTGACACGCTGCTCGTGTGCGCCATCATCGAGGCTCGGTCGTGCGAACGTTTCGCAAGGCTCGTGGAAGTGCTGCCGGAGGTGCCGGGACGGTTCTACCGGCGGCTACTCGACTCGGAAGCTCGACACTTCAGGGTTTATCTGGATCTTGCCAGAGGGCGCATCGATGGCTGCCTGGATGAACGGCTCGAACCGCTGCTCGATCGGGAGGC